>CAZXCE010000024.1:0-30612 GCA_964639175.1 uncultured Clostridia bacterium | reverse complement strand
CGCGGTTTTTCCATCTTTTCCTGGATCCCAGGCCAACCCAACGCGCGGCTGCCAGCCATCTGTGAAATCAGGAATGGTGCCATCTGACGGGAACAGCGGGTTGTTGAGAAACTGGCCATACCGGGTCTGGTTTGGAGCATTGAGCGGATCTGGCAGGAATTGACCTTCCCAGCGCAGACCATAGTTCAAGGTTAAATTCTGCTTGATCTTCCAGGAATCCTGCACAAAGAACGCGGGTTCATTCACGGCAAATGATTGAAAACCAGCCTGTTCAATGGTGCGGCCTCCGAGTGGAGCAAACTGAAGATACAGGGCCAACCCGTTGGCATTGCGGCCATCAATGTAGTCCTGAAATCCTTGAATCGCGGAATCAATCGTTGGACCAGCGAAAATGTAACGACCCCGGGCAAATCCAATAAAGGTCTGCTCGGTGGTGGTGCGGTTGTATTCGCCGCCAAACTTAACGTTGTGGTTACCCAAAATCAGCGAGAAGTTGTCGTTAAACTGAAGGCGGGTATCAACTTCCGGCACAGGCAGGAAGAAGGGACGGCCAAAACGATATGACAGTTTCCCATCAAAGGTACCGATGGTCGTATCTGGAAGATCTGGTCCATCATAAAATCGTGGACGGGTCTCGCGGGCATACTGAAAGCGAAACTCGTTGAGTGTCGTTGGCGTGATCGTGGTGACGAGTTGGGCGATAAACGCATTGCTCGTGCTTTCTTCGCGACCATTGGCGCTGGTGCCCCAGGTTGGCACGTCAAATGTGCCGTTGACCTGTTTTGCCCGGCTATAGTTGTTACGCAACGTCAATAAATTACTTGGGCTAATTGACCAGTCCAGCTTTGCCAGCACCGCATTGGCATCATTGGTTCGTTCAATCGTTCCCTGCTCATTGGGTGAACCAAACCGCGTGGCAAACAATTGCACCAGCCGTGGGTCAATTGAGTTTGGCCGGGCGCTGCTGCCGTTGTTTTGGTCATAGGAAACAAAGAAAAACGCTTTGTCGCGTTTGAGTGGACCGCCAATGTTGCCGCCAAATTGATAGTTATCAAAATCCTGGGTGGGAACTCCGGCTTTCACCGCATCCGGGTTCTGACTGGCAATTGACTGGTTGCGGAAATACAGGAAGGCGGTTCCGCGAAAATCATTGGTCCCTGATTTGGTGATCACATTGATAAAACCACCCGATGACCGGCCAAATTCAGCCGATGCCCCAATCGGGACCACCTGGAATTCTTTCACTGATTCCAACCCAATCGTAAACGCCGGGCGTTGACCGCCGCGCTGCTCGCCAAAAAATGGGTTATTGGCATCAGCCCCGTCAATTGACAGGTTGTTTTGCGTTCCACGCTGACCGTACAGGGTGGCAACGTCACCATCTGGCCCCTGGACAACTGACACGCCAGGCGTCAGCCCGATGAAATTGGTGAAGTCGCGGCGATTGATTGGCAGCGCCTGGACCGAACGTTCATCAATCAGGGTGCTCTGTTCGGGTCGCCCGGTGTCAACCACAGGTGGTTCTGTGGTGACCGTGATGACTTCAGATGCCCCACCGGGTTGGAGTTTCAAATTGAGGGTCAGTGTCTGACCAATGGTCAGCACGACATCTTCCTGAACTGTTGTCGAAAATCCTGAGGCTTCAACAGTAAGTTTGTATGTTCCCACAGGAAGCAGTGGAAGATTAAATAACCCGCTGGCATTCGTCGTGACCGAGCGCTCCAGTCCGGTGCTTTCATTTTGCGCCGTAACCTTTGCACCAGCCACCACAGCTCCAGAGGTATCAGTAATCTCACCCTGAATCAAACCTGTGGTTGATTGTGCTTGAGCAAAAACGGGCGTTACTGCCCCAATTGCCATCACAATGCCCAATAGTAGCCGCAAAACGAGATTGGTTGCAGGCGTGGGTTTCATGGCTTGTCCCTTTTCTGTAGTTGAAGTTGGTTGTTTTGGATAGCCGTGGATCATGGCAAACAGATGGTTTGCCGAGCTTCGGTGAATCCGAAGTGAAATCAATTGTTGAAGGATTTCCTGGAAATGCGAGAGTCTCTGGCGAATGTTAATGGCTTGTACCATTTAGACAACCGCCAATCAAGTTTTTTCAGGTATTTCAATCATTTTCCCAGAACACAGTTGAATACAAGAGCGAGGAGCAGGCAGCAAGTAGCGAAGAGTGAGTAGCGAGTTAGACCTGTATCAGAGGACTGGTCATTTGTGACTGTATCGTTCTGTCCCCTCCCCTCTATCCCCTATCCTCTATCCCCTATCCCCTGTCATCTGGTCATGGGTTTCCTGGCTTTAAAATCAACCGGTGGCGGGCGTGGTTTTCAACCGAAGCGGATGTAAAGGCAAAAACATGGGGTTGTGCACGATACCAGTCGGCGACCTGATCCTGGTAATGCGGGCTCGCCGGTTGACCCGATTCCCCAACCGTTATGTTTTGCCGCGAGTTGTCCAGGTTTGAGAGGTCAACCACCTGCCGCATGGAGACGCCCCACACTTTTCCACGACCATACGCATTTACCGTGTTGGCCGAACCATTCATGGTGAGTACGGATGGGTTCAGCATCGGTTTTAAGAGGGAAATCCGAGCCAGTGGATGGGCGAACTCAAGGGTGTTGAGGGCACCATAACTCCAGCTTGTGCGATATTTTCCAAACTTCTGCTCCAGTTCAGTGATCGCTTCGCGGTAGGTTGCAACCAGCAACTCATCATAACTCGGGAATTTCTTGGGTAACCAATCCGCAGGTCGCTCTGTGATAAGCGAGGCATAAACGGTCTCGGCATTTTCCCACCGGTATTTGGTTTCGAGATCGCCAAGTTTGGCCTCCAACAATTTCTTTATGAACCGCGACCGCCAGGTCGTCACAATCGCAGCCGCCTTTGAATCAGCCCGGAGTTCCCCATTCCATTCGGATAAATCCTGGTGGATGCGTTGCCAGATTTCTTCATTTTTGTGATTTGGGAAGAATTTCAGAGCCTCTTTGACAAAGAGATCATCCGGATACGACCAGGTATCGGCGTGGATGGTATTCATGCTGTCGGGACTATGCTTTTCCTTCATCAAAATTCGGCGCTGAATTGCGGCGGCTCGATAAGGTGCATACCACTGGTGGGTATAAAACTCAGGGATTGACTTGCCGGTGATCCGCTGATTTGCCGTTACGATGTACCCTTCGGCTGGATTGAACAAATGTGGGAGCTTTTCAAATGGAAGATAGCCTGTCCACTCGCCTTCCCCACTGGCACCATCCACCGGCACTGAACCATCACCCGATTTGCGAATCGGTACCATTCCTGCCGCCCAATACCCAATGTTTCCATCAATATCGGCATAAATGAAATTTTGCATTGGGCCAGGATACAGCTTGAGTGCCGCTTGAAAATCCTGCCAGGTGGAAGCGGTTGAAAGGAGATCAAACGTGGGAAACTCAGTGAGCGGGTCAAGGGCTGTCCAGCGGAGCGCATATCGTTTCCCGTTTTCTTCACGCACAATCGGCCCGTGACGAGTTGTAGTGACGTGCAGCAGTTCTTCACGCGTTTCTGTGGACCAGAGTGATTTCCGAACCCGAATCCGTTCAGTTCGGATACTGGCTTTTTCCCAGGATTCACCGACCCGATATTCGTCAGGCTGCGCTGGGTTGAAGGTTTCAACAAACAAATCCTGCACATCCGGACCAAAGTTGGTGACGCCCCAGGCAATGTGGGTGTTGTGCCCAATGATGACACCGGGAATACCAGGAAAGACAAACCCGGTGACATTGAACCCACCATCAGTCGTCATCAAATGCACCATATACCAGATCGAAGGCACACTGTGACCAAGATGGGTATCGTTGCACAAAATCGGCTTTCCGGTCACCGTGCGTGAACCACCAATCACCCAGTTGTTACTGCCGAGCCCATCACCATCAAACCCAACCAGCGCCAGAGCTTCACGTTCGAGGATGGTGTCATCCAACTCAGGCCCTGTCTGAACCTGAGCCAGTTTGGGGTCTTCCTTTTTCTCTGGAACTGAAACCGGCTTTCCATTTGGCGAAGGCAGCGGTGCGGTATCGGAACCAACCAGAATGCGGTCAAGCGGATTGGTCTCTTCAAAAAGCCGGTTCCACGTCTGAGCATCAAACCGGGCCCGAAATGTTTCACGCATCAGGTCACTCGGAAAACTGGTGTTCAGGGCTTGAGCCATGAGTTTGCCAATCACCAGTGAATCCAGTGTTTCCCACGGGCGCGGGGTATACCGCAGCAGATGAAACTCAGCCGGAAGATGATCCCGATGCTGTTCAATATAGGCATTCACCCCTTGAGTAAACGCATCAAGGTTGCGTCGCATGTCCGGGGAAAGTTTTTCAAGTCCCTGTTGCGCTACGATTCCATATCCGAGCCGTCGTTGGGCCTGATCGTAGGCCAGACGTTCTTCACCAAAAATTTCCGCCAGTTCTCCACGGGCAGCCCGGCGGAGTAAATCCATTTGCCAGAGACGATCCTGGGCAACCGCATACCCCTGGGCAAGTGCCAGGTCTGCTTTATTCGCCCCTTGAATATGGGGTACACCATATTCATCACGAGTCATGGTCACTGGAGCGGAAAGTCCTGGAAGTCGAACTTCACCATCGACTTGCGGCAACGGTGACTGAAACCAGCGATAGTAGAAAATCCCGCCCATCATACTGATCAGCACCATCAGAGCCAGCACCCCAATCGCCAGACGCTTGAGCCATCGGAAAAAAATCGTACGCTTTGAAACAGTTGTCATTTTGACGGTGACCATTGGGTTATGAGGGCTGAAAAATCCTCGGGCTCAGGGTTTGGGGTTGAGGGCTTGGGACTTGGGGTTGAGCCCTGTTTTTTTCGCTCTGAGCTTGCACGACTTCAGCCCCTGGCCCCTAGCCCCTAGATCCGAGCCCTCAGCTCCTGGCCCGATGCCTTCTGGCACAAAAAGAAAAAGGTAGTGAAGGCCTATGGGGCTCTCACTACCCATCTGTTGTCTATTCTATGGACAATTCGATTTTAATATCCGACTTGCGCATAGCGACGCGGATCAACGGGTTTGTCATTTTCACGGACTTCATAGTGAACGTGTGTTCCGGTTGAACGACCAGTGCTGCCGGCTCGTCCAATGATGGCACCTCGCTCAACGGGCTGACCAACCGTGACTTCGATTTTGGAAAGGTGGCCATAGCACGTGGTGATACCATTTCCGTGATCAATCACAACCAGGTTGCCATAGCCATTCTGATAGCTGGCCGTGGCGACATAGCCGTTGCCGGTTGCCGAAACTGGTGCGCCATAATCACAGCCAATATCCTGACCGGTGTGAAACTCATATCCTTCGCCACTAAATGGGTTGTAGCGACCACCAAAGTCATCCGTAAAGTGGCCTTCTGCCGGCCAGCCCTGGGGAATATGTGCCAGTCGGAGTTGTTCACGGTCATAGGCAACCTTTAACTGGGTCAATTCGCTTTCCAATTCATTCACGTTCAGTTCAAGTTGCTTGACCATCTCAGGGCCGCCAACTCCATTTTGCGTGCTGGAACCGCCGCTGATGGAGAGTTGACCGTTGGCTGAGATTTTCTTTGAAATATCCTGAATCGCATTGATCCGCTGATTGAGTTCATCATAGTGCGATTTGAGGACGCTGTTTTCATGGCGGAGTTGATGGTACTGGGTTTGCATCCTGGCGACTTCAGAAAAAACAATCGCCTTGTGAATCAACCAGCCCGCGCCAGCCAGTACGGTGAGGGCCCCAAGCGCAGCCAGTACACACACCACACACAGCAAGTGGTGGGGCAACTGAAACCGATGAATTTTGGCGGTGGCGGTTGGTGCGGCTAAGATGAAGGTGTAAAACCGTTGTTCGCGGGGGACGCGCGAGACTTTCAACAAAAAATTGCGAAGATATGCAACCAGACGAAAATTACCCATGCAGTTACTCTCTGTTCAAACAAAGTCCTCAAAAACACAACCTTACCTTTACTTCGGCAAAATAAGTCGGAGAAAACGCCAGGTGGTCCTGAAAGACTTGCGTGAATTGATATTTGGGGTGGGGGTAGAGAAGAAGACCCCGGCTGAAGTTTAAGAGGCCGCCGAAGGTATCATAACCTTCCAATGTGTGCAACCTGTCTCTGGGGTTCAGCCAGAACGCGCGGGCCAAACAATCTTACCTGACAGGGTTCAAGCGGCTGTGATATAACCCAGCCAATTCGGGTTCAGGGTTCAGGGTTCCGGATTCAGGGTTTTTGAAAGGTTGCCAAACAAGTCATTTTCTTTGTTATCTTTCATTCTCCGGGGTTTCAAATTTATGTCCTTTTCGTCCACTATGTCTCGTTTGTCCTTTCCCTTTCCAAACCCTGAACTCCGAACCCTGAACTCCGAACCCTGAACTCCGAACCCCAAACACCTATGGACACTCTCAACCAACCGTTCCAGCTTCAGCGAACCGTTGAAACGGTTTCGCGCCTGGTGAAACGCGGTGCCACGGCTACCTATCTGAGCCTGCTCCAAAAATTGCGCCCGGCTGAGGTCGCCCAAATTCTCATTAACCTGAAGGGGCGTGATCGGATTGAGGTCTTTGAGCAAATTTTCACCACCAATCCTTCCCTTTCAGCCACCATCTTGAGTGAGATGCTGGCTGAAGAACACGGCCTTGATGTGCTTGAAAACCTCACGGCTGAAGAAATCTCGGATTTGCTCCAGCATTTGCCGCCAGATGATGCGGCACACTTGTTGTCATTTTTGCCTGAAGATCGCCACGAAGAAGTCCTGTCGCTGATGGAACTGGACCATTCGCTTGTCGCGCAAGAACTCCTTCAGTTTCCTGAATATACAGCCGGGCGGATTATGACCCCGGATGTCTTTCGTTTGCGCGAAGATGTGACCATTTCCGAGGCGATTGCCTCTCTCCAAAGCAGCACCGACCGGCTGGAAATGGTGTTTTATCTTTACGTGGTTGATGATCGCAACCATCTGGTTGGCGTGGTGGCACTGCGGCAGTTGCTGCTCAACCCACCCAACACGCCGCTCAAACGCCTGATGTCAACCGATGTCATCAAAGTTCATGCCGAAGACGATCAGGAATCGGTGGCCCGGATTGTGGCACAATTTAATATCGTGGCCGTGCCGGTGGTTGATTCAAACAATAAGCTCATTGGAATGGTGACGGTGGATGACGTGATTGACGTGATGCGCGAAGAAGCCACCGAAGACCTGTTTGCTCTGGCCGGGGTTGAAAGCGACGACCGGGCCATGGCCAAACCCTTTCGGTCGTTGCGCACCCGCTTTCCCTGGCTGGTGCTCAGTCTGGTCTCAGCCCTGGTACCCGCTTTTGTCGTGAGCCGGTTTCAAGATATGTTCAGTTCCAAACTGGCTCTGGCCGCCATGCTACCGATTTTTGCAACGATTGGGGGCAATGCGGCAACGCAAACCCTGACGGTGATTGTGCGGAGCCTGTCGCTCGGCGAAGTTGGTGAAGGGACGGAAAGCCGGATTTTTGTCAAGGAAGTGATGGTCGGACTCAGCAATGGACTCGTTTTTGGGCTGGTTTTGACGATTCTGGTCGGCATCTGGCAACAGAACCTTCAGTTTGCACTCGTCGTTGGACTCGCAACGATTTGCAATCTGGTCGTCGCGTCAATTGCCGGGTCACTGTCACCACTCCTGATCCGAAAACTTGGGGTTGACCCGGTCCTGGCATCCAGTGCAATTGCCATCACCACCACCGAAGCGTTAGGATTTTTCTCGTATCTTGGTCTGGCCTGGCTACTTTTTCACTGGATTCGTTGATGTACCAGCTATACCTGCTGGAACCGACCACAATTCAAACCCCCTGAACCCTGAACCCGAACGGAAGCAACACCATGAGCGACTTGAAACCACCTGCAGATCAGTTTTCACTTGAAACACAATCGCCTTCAGCCCCGCCAGAACGTGGATACCTGAAGCGGCAAATGCGTCGGGCGCTCCGATTTCTCCCCAATCTGGTCAAACTGGCCTATCGGTTGATTCGCGATTCTCGGGTTTCGAGCCGTGACAAAATTATCCTGGCGGGAACGATTTTGTATGTCATTACCCCACTGGACCTGATTCCGGATATCATTCCATTTGTGGGGCAGATTGATGATGCGTACCTGATTGCAGTCGCTCTGTTACGGCTCTTTCGGCATACCGATCCAGCCGTTATCCGCGAACATTGGGATGGTGAAGGCGATATTTTCCGCCTCCTCAACTGGGTATCGAAAATCTCAACCTTTTTCTTGCCCAAACCAGTGCAGAGGGCCCTGATTGGAAAGGTTCAGCTTCCTGGAGGCGTGGTTGATTTTGTGGAATATACTGCCCGACGAAGCGACAAGGTATCAGGTCAGGCTGAAGGCTGAAGAAACCAGGGCTGAAGAAACCAGGGCTGAGGGCTGAAGAAAACGAGTTCAATCCCCTTAGCCCTTACCCTTGAGCCCCATCTCACGACACGACCGTAGTTGCGTCCCGTGATTCGGTGCGCTGAATATGGTTCACAATGGTTTCAACCGTGTAGATGGTGCGTCCCTGAGATTCAAAATAGGTTCGGGCCAGCAATTCAGCCACCAAACCAGTTGAAACAAGCTGGACGCCAGTGAGCATCAGCAACATGCCCATCATCATGAGTGGGCCGTGCTCCAGGAAAACATCGCCGCCGCTCCATAATTTTTTGACGATCAGGAAAAAGGCGATCATCAACCCGCTCAAGGTTGCCAGCAAACCCCACCCGCCAAAAAAGTGCAGTGGTCGCGTCACATATTTCAACAAAAAGCGAACCGTCAGCAGATCAAACATCACCCGGAAGGTGCGTGAAATGCCATAGTGTGAGGCGCCATTTTCACGAACCGTGTTTTTGATCGGGACTTCGCAGATTTTCGCGCCATTCCAACTGGCCAGCGCTGGAATGAAGCGATGCAATTCACCATAGAGCTTGATGCGCTTGATGGTATTGCGCCGGTAAGCTTTAAAGGTCGTTCCAAAGTCATGCAATTCCACGCCTGACAATTTGGCCATCATCCAGTTGGCGATTCGTGACGGGATGCGCCGCAACACCAGATTATCAACCCGTTCTTTTCGCCAGCCGCTGGCCAGATCATAGCCTTCAAATATTTTTTCAATCAGGTTTGGAATGTCACTCGGATCGTGTTGCAAATCACCATCCATTGAGACAATGATCTCTCCGCGAGCATAATCAAAACCGGCTGCCAGCGCAGGGGTTTGCCCGAAATTCCGCTTAAGTTTAATGAGAATCACCCGTGGATCACGGGCCGCGATTTCGGCCAGCAGCCGGTAGGTCCGGTCCGTGCTGTCATCATCAACAAAGATGATTTCAAACGATGGGTAGCGGGCATCCATGACTTCAACCAGCTTCTGGTATAACTCACGGGCACTTTCTTCTTCATTGTGCATCGGGATGACGAGTGAAAATTCCGGATTGCCGGATGGACCATACAAATCATCTGCCGTATCGGACGAAAACGTGGATTGAGGCATAGCTTCTCTCGATTACTGAAAAATTGAAAAATTCACCAGTTGAATATTCTGGGTTTGAATCGCCTCACGTACCAGAGGTGAGGTCATGGTTTCTAATTCGTTGACCCGCGATTCTTTGAGCCGGGTTTTATACTGGCGCAGGCTTTCATCCATATGTGCCGGATGACACATCAACTCGCTCACGCCCTCAGGCAACCTGGCAATCAGGGTGGCCACCAGTTCCGGGGTTAATAACCCGGTGTGCATAAAGCCATAGAATTGATCAGGAACACCAATCGTGTGGCGGGCAACCTTGGATCGGAACGTCCGGCCATAGTGGGACATCGCCGCTCGACTGGCTTTTTGTTTTAACAGTGTCAACTTTGACCCGGCGCGCAACGTCGCCAGCGGCGCCCACCAGAAGCATTCAAACGGTTTGCGAATGGCTGGAATATGATAAGTTTCAGCAACTTCGAGCACGGCGTCTAACACAGTCGGATGAGCATGCGAGTGCTTGTGACTATCCAGATGAGTCAAGCGGAGACCACTGTTGAGAATGCGTTCAATTTGAGCCCGAAACTCAGTGACGATCTCGGTATATTTCAACCGGCCAGCCATCAACTTTCGGGTAAAGACGCCGAAATCATTCGGAAACATGCCCTGAGCATCGAGCAGGCTCCGAACGGACGCGGGCGGAGCAACCGGATGACCGCCCAACAACACCAGGTGACACCCGACACCGAGACCAGTCGCCTCTTTTGCTCGTGCAACCGCATCTTCAAAATCATCACCGTTCGCCATCAAAGTTGTGCTGCGGATAATCCCCTGATGGTAACCGTCTACAATACCTGTGTTGACGCCCCGGCACATGCCAAAGTCATCGGCGTTCACAATTAAATGCTTCAATCTTCCCCCTTTAGCGCACGGGCCTTGCCTGCACGATATATGAATCAAATCGCTCAGGCTGATTTTTTCCACAGGCGTAAATCTGAGCGGCTCCCTTGCCAGCCACATATATTTCCTTGACGAGTGTGGCGTGGCTGGTAAGCCAGTGGATGCGCTCAATATTTTCAAAATAGTATCTTCCGCGTTGCACGATCACAAATTTTGGATGCTCAGTATCAAGTTGAACCCTGGCATCCGACAGGATTTCATTTTTTAAATCGAGCCGCCCAAACTGAGTACAATAGTAGCGGGCGACCCAGGGGGTTTCGCTCACCACCGATGCACCGTGCGGTGCCAGTTGGGCAATACTGGCCAGGGCTTCACGAACCCCGGCATCGTAAAATTCATCGTGTGGGAAGTAAGTTCCAGCGCGGGCTTCCCCGCCACCAAATGTGTTGGTATAGAGGCTATAAAACGGCATTTGCTGCAAACACGGGATTAACACAATCGCGGTGATAACAGCCAGGGCCGCCGCAACCAGATGTTCCTGGATATCGGGATGATGTTCCAGAAATGAATGCTCACCAGTTCGGGTCGAACTGAGAAACCGATAGAGTCGGTATCCCCAGTTTCCAATCTCATAGATTCCAATGGCCGCTACCAGATAGACAAATGGGAGCAACGACAGCGTGTAGCGCATCCATTTGGCCCCAATGATGGAAAACGGTACCAACCAGAAGGCTGCCATAAAGACAATGAAAAAGTACTGGCTTTGCCCAATCCGGCGTAGCGTCACAATCACCCCAACCGCCAGACCAATCAGCACCAGCGGTTGGGTTTTGATTCCCAACATCAATCCATAAAAATAGAGCGGCAACCCCCCGGTAAAGGCAGTGTGTGATGGCGTGTTGTAAAACAACATATCCATCATCATATAGCCGTGATGGGTCACCGTTTCTTCACTGACATAATTGATGACATAGGAAAAGATGGGTGACATCCACACAATGGGGTTTCCAATCAAAAAACAACCCACCATGGCCCCGTAAAATCGGGGAAAGACAAACCGGGGAATTGGATTGGTCAGCGGATTGGTTGGACGGAGCTTATGATCGAGGTATTCCCACAAAAACAACAATCCCCAATAGTGGGGAAAGTATTTAGAAGCAATCATTAAGCCAAAAGACGCGCCTGAAAGGGTATACCAGTGAGCCTGAATCCGGCGGTGGTGGGAAGACATGGAACTCATGCCCAGGTGTTTGGCATGGAGGTAGGCATAGTAGGCGAGCAACAAAAAGAAGACCAGAAATGTGTCTTCTTTTCCAATCCGATTGATTGCCAGTGATAGCATTCCAGTGGCCCAGAACATCCCGGCCAAAATACCAATCAGCGGATTGAACAACTCAGCCGCCAGGAGCCCAAGCACAAGCGTTGTTAGGGCACCGAACACACAGTTGGGAAAACGAATGGCGGCTTCCGGCGTAATTGAACAGCTAACTGGAACACGTTGATTCCATTGCTCCGATACTCTGAGACTGGCGCCCATTGCCAGTTTCATCAGCATCGGATGTTCCAGGTTGTGGGCAAAATCTCCCTGGCGATAGGCAGCAATCGCTTCAACTTTGTGGACTTCGTCTTCAGCAAAACCAGCGGCACCTAAATTGGCCACGCGGAGCCCAAACGCCAAACAGGTCAGGAGTGCCAGACACACAAAGGTTTGCTTCCAGGTAAAAATGCCGGTTGATGTCAGGGCCTGCGGCATGTCCTGAAACTGAACATCTGATGTATCCAAAGATCTCACGTAGTATTGGTCCTCAAACAGTATCCGGTTGGACAGAATCAGAAACGTATACCAGTCAGTAGTCAGTGGTCAGTGGTCAATAGTTCACTAAGTTTATTTAACTGAACAACCTGACTATTTTCTCATATGACCACTTCATTCAAAAATGGTATGACAAGTTATGAAGCGACGAACGGAGAAGAATCAAAAACCAGGGTATTTGCTTTTCAACAAGATAGGTTTTCTTCATTCTTCATTCTTCATTCTTCATTCGTTTCCACTGAACGTGTGCTTTTCAGGGGTCTACAAAGAGAATGATTGGGTGTGTTCCCCAACGAACCAGTCAGTCCCTTCCCTCAAGCATTTTCCTTATCCACGGATACCAGATTCACGCTGCCATTCTTCGTGCAGCGAGCTAATTTCCTGACGTTCTGAGAGTAAACGCCGCCGCAAGTCCTCACCTGCGAGTTCACTGAAGCGGCGGTCAATCGCAGCCAGACTGGCCTGTAGCGCAGCCTGAGCAAGTGGCTTTTCTTGCCGGAGCCAGCGGCACCGACCGATCACCCACTGAGCACGCCATTCGAGATCAGAATTTCCAACGTCTTGAGCCAGTTTTAATGCTTCCTGGCACGAATCAAGCGCCTTGGAGTATTCCTTTTGAATCCAATAGACTTCTCCCAATGCCTGCAATGCTTCAGCCCGCATTTCCTGGTCCTGGGTGACCTCATTGCTGGCCTGAGCCTGGTTGAGCATCGAAAGCGCCTCTTTGATCTGACCCAGCCGCATATACATCAGACCAGCATTGACCAGGGCAATTTCGGATGCCCGATCATCACGAAATTCTCGGGCGCTCCGCAGGGCGAGCCGGTAATAGGCCAGTGCATCTGCATACCGTCCCTCCTGTCGAAAGGTCTCGCCGATGTTGTTGAGCAACGCCGCTTCGCCCTGACGCGATTGGGTTTCTTTGCCGATGGCTAAAGCTTGTTGATAATTATCGCGGGCCCGGGCCGTGTGGCCTTGACTGTGGAGCGAAGAACCCATCAGCGTGAGAGCACGCTTTTCGGCCCCGCGATCTCCGGCAGCCCGGGCCGATTGGAGCATCTGTTGCCAGTTGGTTTCAAGCGAACTTGCAGAGCTGGCAAGAGTAACGGAAGAGAGTGGGGTATGGGAAGTCGGAGTGGCAGGTGGCGATGTCGCCAGTGGTTCAAAGCTCTGCACTGGTGGGGCAGGTTTCTCCACCTTGATTTCAGGCTTTATTTCAGCCACAACAGTTGGCGGTGGTGGCGGTGGCGGTGGGGACGGATCTTTGGGTTTTACCTTTTTCGGCTCTTTTTTCTTTTCCGAAGCCGCTTCACCTCTGGACAGAGGCGACGATTCCTGGACTTCGCCAACTTCAAACAGACCATCCATTTCAAGCTGATTGGCAAATTCAATCAGGTCTGACAAAACTTCTGACACCGGACTAAAAGCTTCATCAACAAACTCGCCGGTTTCACTCAGGACAGCCTTCCCTTCGCGTGCGGGTGTGCGTCCCCCCCCATCTTCGACGTACAACCGGGCACTGCTGCCGCGTGCCCCTTTGCGGACTGGGGCACTCCGGTTGCCTTTTGACTCAGATTCGTCTCTCCAGGCGGTCTCATCAGTTTCCAGTTCAAACTCTAAATCTTTGACCGGTGCGGTTGCCTTCGGCGGCATAATCATCGTGATTGGTGCCGGCGTAACCATTCGTTGGCTTAACCCTTTGGAAACAACTTCCGGTGAGGTCGAGGCTCCGCCGAGTTTGGCCAGCAGGTCATACACGGGTTGTTTGTTGTGCTTAAAGCTTTCCGATGAATCATCATCTTCAGGGATTTCAGCTTTGATCCGCTCAATAATGGTGATGGCTTCCTGAAGGTGTTTAATCGCCCGATCATTTTTATTTTGAGCCTGTTCCGAAATCGCCCAAAAATAATGCGTCCGCCAGGCAACTTCAGGAATTTCAAGTTCTTGCACCAGCGTACCAGCGCGCACAAAAGCCGATTCTGACTCTTCAAACAGATTGAGCCGGCGATAGGTATCGCCAATGATGCAGAGGGTTTCAGCTTCGACGTGGTGGCTACTGGTCTCCCAGGCAATGGAAAGCGCCTGTTCCAGCGCGGCCAGGGCCGCCTTATATTCGCCTCGCTCACGCTGTACCGCACCAATATTCAACAGATATTGTCCTTCCGCCAGCCGGTTTCCAATATCGCGCGCAATCCGAATTGCCTGTTGATAGCTTTCCAGGGCTTCGCCAAACCGATCCTGCCGGGTTAAGACATCCCCGATATGATTGAGCCCGGCGGCTTCACCAAGCCGGTGGCCCAGTGCACAGGCCATTTTCAAGGCAGATTGATAGTAACTTTCGGCTTCCTCAAGCTGGCCAAGATAGAGATGAATATTTCCCAGCAAGCTGAGGTTGCGACGCTCGTCAAATCCATTCCCAAGCAACCGCGTAATGGCCAGGGCCTGTTCCGTACGGGTCAGGGCCTGGGCATAGCGACCTTGCTGGTAATACATCTTGCCCAGACTGGAGAGCACGGCGGCCTTGCCGGCCCGGTTCCCGGCGTCGTCAGCCATTTTCAGGGCTTCTTCGAGGTACTGTAAGGCCGTGGCGTGCTGGCCTTGAGCCAGATGGGCTTCACCAATGGTATGAAGGGCAGCGACGACGCCTTCGCGGTCTTCATGTTCTTGAAGCCGATCAAGCGCCGCCCGTCCAAATTCCAGCGCCTGTTCCGAAAGACCCGATAAATTACACAACCGGGCTAACGCCGCCTGGGTTCGTCCCAGGGCTGAAAGTTTTGTTTCCTGGCACAATTTCAGTGCAAGCTGCAACTGGTGTTCGGCTTCCTGAACCTGGGAACATTCCATCAAGAGCGAGCCATAATTGAGATGAAACTGAACCAGGACGTCTGGTTTCTGGACCTCAATATCCATACTTCGATTATTGACGCCAGCCTCTTCCAGGGCTCGCAATTGTTGCAGGGCCTGGGCAACCCAGCCGTAATATTTGCTGGCTTCACCAATGGCAAAGGTTTTCCATTTAATGTAGCCGGCTTCCATGGCATAGCGGAGCGCCTGCGACCAGTCTTCTGCCCGGAAATAGTGATAGGCCAGATCACCCGCCATTCGATCTTTGGTAATGGCCGCCGAGGAGGCACTGACGCTGGCGGCTGTTTTTTCCAGCTTCTCAGCCACTCGACCGTGGAGCTTTTTGCGGCGGCGGCGGCTGATGCGCTTATACATCACCCGATGAATCGTGCTCTGGGCAAACACATAACGATCTTCGCCTGAAGCCACCACTTCGCGCAAAATCCCGGTTTTGAGGCCCGATTCGATGGCATCGAGCAACTCTTCTTCACGCAGTTCGGTCACGTGTTGCAGCAAATCAAAGGTAAAGTCTTCGCCGATGACGGCGGCCTGGGCCAGTGTATCGGCGACTTTATCTTCCAGGCGACTGATGTGGGTGGCGACCAGGGCCGCAATTGAGTCAGGTAAATCAAACTCACTGATATCAGCACAGACCCAGCCGGCCGTTTTGTCACGCTTGATCTGACCATTGGAAATCATCTGGCGCACAATTTCGCCGACATAGTATGGGTTTCCTTTGGTTTCTTCGGCTAAAAGCTGGATCACGTTGGCTGGTAATTGAATCTGATTGCCCAGCATCCCTTCAACCATACCTCGCACTTCACTATTGGAAAGCGGGGCGAGCATAATTTGCTCAAAGCCACCAGTTTCATCAAGCTGGCGCATCCACCGGCGGAGCGGATGGGTATCAATCGAGAGCACCATTGACCGCATGGCCACCACAATCAACAGGCGTTCGTTCAATAGTGACCGGTTCAGATGGGCCAGAAATTCCAGTGTGAGCTCATCAACCCACTGGGTATCATCAAAAAATACCAGCACCCCACGCCGACGAGCCATCAGGGTATAGAGCCGGACCAGTTGATCAAAGATGCGGAATTTCTCCTGGTCGCCGCCGCCATGCGCGTTTCCGATCACGCTCATATAATCGTCAGACGCCAGGGCTTTGAGAAATGCCTTTGAAACAAACCGCTCATCTTCGGGTGAAAGCGGGGTATCTTCGTGAATTTCACGTCCAAACAGGCTCAGACAGGGCTGACGTAAGCTCTCAATCAGCACCTGATAGGGGGCGGCACCGCCGAATTCAAAGAACTTGCCGGTCAAGATCAATGGTGGAGCGCCATCCGCCATGTCTTCGAGGCGTTCGCGCATTTCGTCAGCCAGACGGGTCTTCCCAATCCCTGGCTCGCCAAAGATCAAAATTGGCCGGCCACCGCGACCTTGCTGGATGCGTTGCCAGGCGGCGCGTAACAGGCTTAACTCCTGGGTCCGACCAACAAATCGCTCCATCGAGGCATAGGTTGGCAGGCTCACCAGTTCACGAACCGGACGCGGCGGTAAGTTACTGAGTGGTAATGCCCCTGAATATTCAGTTCCCGGAGTCACCGTGGCGGCACCTGCCGCCGGAACCCCAGGTCGAATGATGGTTTCAAGCGCTGTAATCCGGTCACCTTTAATCGGCGGAACGGCGTGACTGGTGAGTCCGCCTGGGCGACTTTCACGAGGGGGCGAAATATTGCCGGTTGCCTGGGAGGTCGAGCGGGAGGTGGAAAGCTGGCGGATCAGGGATCGGAAATCGCGGGCAAATTCTTCAGCCGTTTGCTGACGTTTGGCGGGATCTTTTTCCAGCGCCCGCATCACCACCGCCTCAGCCGCTTCTGGAATTTCACCCCGGCGATCACGCAACTTTGGTGGCGGCTGTTTGACCTGGGCAATTACGATGGCCAGTGGAGCGGGGCCATCAAACGGGAGGGTTCCCGTCAGCATTTCATAGGCAATGATGCCGAGCGAATAGACATCGGTCCGGGCATCAACATTGTGCGCCTGACATTGCTCGGGAGACATATACTGGGGCGTGCCAATAATCCCGGTCCCGGTCAAATTCATAATATTTGGATTTGAACTGGTGGCGAGTTTGGCAATTCCAAAGTCAAGTACCTTGACCACTTCCCCAGTGCGCAGCTTTTCCAGCATGATGTTGGCGGGTTTGAGATCCCGGTGAATGATGCCTTCCTGGTGTGCGGCATGGACAGCATCACAGGCCTGGGCCAAAATCCAGGCGACACGGGTAGAGTCCATGGGACCAACGGTTTGAATTTCCTGGTTCAAACTGCAGCCTTCCAGGTACTCCATCACGATAAAGGCTTCGCCCCGATCCGTTGTTCCATAATCGTAAATGGTGATGGCGTTTGGGTGTTTGAGCCGCCCCGAAGCCAGTGCTTCACGACGAAATCGTTCCATGGCCGCCGGGTTTGAAACCAGTTCCGGGTTCAGAATTTTGATGGCCACCCGGCGTTGCATGGTCGTATGGATCGCTTCATACACCGCCCCCATACCGCCCCGGCCAATGAGGCGCAAAACCTGGTATTTGTCATCGATCAGGTGATCAAAGATATCCCCAGCCGCTTTTTTGGCCATGTGAACCAGCGTCTGACCATCTTGTGGACAGATGTTGTATTCATCCGGGTATGTCTTTGCACACTTTGGACAGGACTTCATGTCGTGCCGTCTCAACCATTGGCCATGTGTGCAGACAGAACTGCCCGAATGCACACGAAAGTTATGCTGTTCTCACCTGGGTAAATCGTGCTGTGAATTGAACGTAGGAGAAGCAACAGTATAGCGAGGCTTGCCAGAGCAAATCAATTCTTGATATTGACAAGTTTGCGATTCTTTCATTTCCTGCAAGCTACCAATCACAAACCAGACTCTCTTTTATTGAAATGAGTATCCATCATGACCTTACACAATGACCTTTTGCTTCGTGCCTGCCGGCAACAACCCGTCGAACGTCCTCCGGTTTGGATGATGCGTCAGGCAGGTCGGTACCTGCCCGAATATCGTGCCGTTCGAGCGGATATTCCATTTATGACACTGTGCAAAACCCCAGAACTGGCAGTCGAAGTTTCAATGCAACCTCTTCGAATTATTGGGGTTGATGCTGTTATCATGTTTTCTGATATCCTTGTTCCGGTTGAAGCAATGGGATTAGATGTTGAAATCACCGAAAAAATCGGACCTCGAATTGCCAACCCGATTCGGAGCGAATCTGACATCCATCGCCTGCGCGTTCCGGACCCGGTTGAAACCATGCCCTTTGTTTTTGAGATTCTGCGTCAATTGCGTTCTGAAATTCAGGGGGCGGTGCCCCTGCTTGGCTTTGCGGGTGCTCCCTGGACGCTGGCAGCTTATATGATCGAGGGCGGCGGGTCAAAAAACTATATTCACATTAAAGGGTTTATGCACCGGGAACCCAAAGCTTTTCACGCCATGATGGAAAAAGTGGCTGATACCCAGGCCCTCTACTTAAAAGCCCAAATTGAAGCCGGGGCTCAGGCAATCCAGCTCTTTGACTCGTGGGCCGGAGAGCTTTCGCCGGCTGACTTTGCCGAATATGCCCTGCCCTACATTCAAAGAGTCTTTGAACAGGTGGGAAATCAAGTTCCACGCATTCTTTATCTCAATGGGACTTCTCACCTGCTTGAACTTATGGAACAATCGGGAGCTGATGTTTTAAGTATTGACTGGCGAACGAGTTTGCCGGATGCCCGCCGTCGAACCGGTGGAAGAGTTGCCCTCCAGGGAAATCTGGATCCATGTCGTCTGCTTGGCCCACGCGAGAAGGTGGTTCAGTCAGTTCACGACATTCTGGCCTCAATGAAAGACCAGCCTGGATTTATTTTGAACCTTGGTCATGGAATTCTGCCACCCACACCAGTTGAAAACGCGCGTGCGTTTGTGGCCACCGGTCAAGGAAGAGAATAAAGAAACGTGCCAGTACCACCTGCGTCAGCGGGTGGGTTAGAAATCAAACCTCCACCCGCTGACCAGGTGGTACTGACTTCTTCATTCAGGGGGGAACTCTATGGGTGCCAGACATTTATCACAGAGTGCACTAACCGCAGCCTATCAGGCGAATTTAGGCACCTTCGTCAACCTTGAAGCCCGACTGGCCAATGAATTGAATTGCCCCCTTTTACTTGAACACAGCGGGGCCAATATTTATCGGGTCATGACACGGGTGAAATCCCTTGAGAGTTTTCTGGTCAAAGTCGAGCGACGAGGGTTTTCTGGCGAATCCGTCTTTTCCGAAATGACGGACCTGGTTGGCGCCCGCATCATCTGTATGTTCCCTGAAGATCTTGAAAAAATTCATCTTTTTCTCACCGAATGCGGCAGTTTTTCCTTTATTGGAAAACCCAAAGCCTATTTGTGGGATGATTTAGCCTGGGCACATAAAGAAGAATTCTATATCACTCGCAAGATTTCCGGATATGGGTCAATTCACTATCTGGCACGTCTCAGTCCATCACTGGTGGGTTTGAATTCAGATTTGGGAACGCTGGTCTTTGAAATTCAGGTTCGGACCTTGATGCAGGAAGCCTGGGCCGCTTTGGAACACGCGATTGGATACAAGCACGATATTCCGGAGCGCATTCGCGGATATTTTGATTCGGCGGCTGAACTTCTGGGGGTTCTGGACAAATCGTTCCAACGCTTGAAGACCCAAAGCGATCAGTTGGAAGGCGAACTCAATGAAGAAAACTCGATTACCCCGGAACGGCTGACTTTATTTAGCCTCAAAGGCTATATCCGCCGAAAATTTCACGACAACCTTCCCGGTACACAACTGGCACCGCTCCTGGAAGAATATCATCATCAAAAATTAAATCTGGCGGAACTGGTTTCGATCACCAATCAGACCCGATACCTCAAACTGGTGGATGAGTTATGCCGTGACCTGCTCCACCGACCAGCCGCCACCTATGACTATTTGCACTGGATCTGCACGTTTCGACTTGCAACCAACAACCTCGACGAAGCCCGTCGCCTGATTGAAGAACGTATGCGGCGAACCCGTGAATATCAGGAATGTCACGCTGGAGAATTACTGGTTTCAGTGCTCAGACAACTCGGAGATCGTGAACTGGCGGATATGTTGCAGCAAGCTCACGACGTAAAACTCAATGGCCGGCAATTGATGGTGCTGTATGGAACAGGGAAAGAACCGGCGGCGGCTCATACGTCAAAACATACCAGCCGCCTGGTTGAAATCAGTCGCATGATCTTTGGGCCAATCAATCAACTGAGCGTGCAAATTGATGGAAACTGAGGAAGGGTCAGTACCACCTGCGTGAGCGGGTGGGTTCAGGCCTTGCCAGTCCCATCCATCTCAGCAGGTGGTATTTGAAAGCCCACCCGCTCACGCAGGTGGTACTGACTCTGTTACTTGAGCCGCTCGACCATTGGCCGAATTTCTTTAGGTTCAAACACCGGGAGCGAACACCTCACCCCGGCACAGGCAAAGGCGGCGGCCTTTGGCAATTCGGGAAACTCCACCTGATTGTTCGGGAGTGCCCCTTCACGGCGATCAAACCACTCAACCCGTTTATATCCAATTGGATAACTCATTGCACTCCGGAAAAGCGCCTGGGCCTGCGGGTCGTCTTTAGCACCAACCACCGTGATATGCACCGGCTCGCGGGCCAGTTCCAAATCGGTCAGAAGTGTTCCACCAGTTGGCCGACGGGTTGCGATATCAGGGTTCACCAGAAAGCGCATGGCCTGTTCAGCCAGTTTTCGGTATTCCTCTTTTCCAGAGTAATGAAAGAGCAGATTTGAAAACCGTGCCATGACAATGTTTTCATCACGCTGGGGCTTGGAAGGATTCATCTTTAACGGTTTTGCCGTTTCAAACCCAACGTTTTGACCACCTTTCACCTGATGTGAAAACGTCTTTCCAATAAACTGAGCGGCAGCTTCGGCTTTTTTCAGCCAGTCACGGTCACCAGTCACACTATAGAGCGCCAGGAACGCCCGTCCCATCGCCAGCGTGTCGCCCATATAGGGCCCCGCCGCGTCTTTGGCATCGTGGCGGAATCCACCATCCGGGAGCGACCGGTTGGCCACAATCCAGTTGGCAGCGGTCAGAGCTTCGGTCAGGTATTTTGCGTCACCAGTGGCCGCATAGAGCGACACAACGCCCGTGATGGCCCAGCCATTTTCGCGGGCATACACGTGTTGATCAACCCGCGGAATCCCAAGCTTGCGGCGCCCGGCATCATTGAGCTTGAAGTAGGCTTCGCTGTGTTCGCCCCGGACCAAATCAGCGTCCATGCTGGTGTAGTAGGCACCTTCGGGACTGGTCAAAAAGTTTTTGAGGAATTTGTGAATGTCCTGAGCCGCTTTGAGGTGAACTGGATCTTTCCACAGTGCATACGCCTGTGAATAAATCCGGAGGTTTTCCGCCTGATGCGACATGATTTTTTCAAAATGGGGTTCGGTCCAGACTCCACCGGTTGAGTACTGGTAGACACCACCCCAAACCGGGTCAATCAGGTTTAATTCACCGGCCAGTGACTTTTTGGCACGCTGTTCAGCAGCTTTGTCGCCATCTTTGGCCAGCATCATCGAATATTCGACGCTGTCCCATTCCAGATATTTGTGAATAAAGCCCCAGCTTCCATATTTGGTGTCATAGCCGGTCATATGGACTTGCAAAGCATCTTTGCGGAGCGCATCCGTCAGAAACGCTGATTCCGGAGCGGTCAGTTGGGCTTCAGCACCAACTGAAGGACCTGGGGTTGGATCGTCAATAAACGCCTGCAACATGGTGGCCATTGGACGGGGAGGGATATAGCCGGAGCGTTTAGCCAGTTCCTGACCATTGGAATCAAAGACAATCGTGGCCGGCCAGCCATAATCTTCATAGCGGTTTGACAAATCAGGCCGGGAATCCTGGTCAACTTTGACCGCAATATAGCGGCTGCCAATCAATTTAATAACTTCGGGGTCGGAGTAGGTCTCTTTGGCCATAACGTGGCACCAGTGGCACCACACGGCTTCGAGATCGAGAATCACGAGGCGATTTTCACGTTTGGCGCGTTCAAAAATGTCATCTGACCAGCCTTCCCAGCGGATCCCGCCGGGTTTTGAATGCTCGTCAGCCTGGGCAACTTGCGGTGCTGCCGTTTGAGTCTGGGCCTGCGAAGGCCTGGTCACTGATCCACAAGCCGTTACAAAAAAAACCAACACGATGCCGATGATTGAAATTTTTCGGTTCATATCTCGTCCTAAAAATGGTTTGAAATCTGAATTTGAATCAAACAGGTGAAAAACAGAATGTTCAATGGTTGAACAAGTCCCCCTTACGGGAACGTGATCGGAAATGGTTTTGATTTTTTCCAGTCAGAAGACTTTACTTCTGCCAATTCTCAATCTGAATTCTTACCCTTATCCCAAACAGGAATCAATTTTTATGACCATCAATGAGCTGATAACCAATTTTGGAGGTAAACCCGTTGTTGACTGGAACCCAGGCGATAACCTCACCAATCCTGCTGAAACCTGTTTCCGCATTAGCCTGTCTTATGAGGCTGAACAAGAAGGTGAAGAATGGCCCGATTTATTGTCAAAATTTCTTGAAAACCCGGAGGCCAGTCAGGTGTATGGCATTGTGGTCGGGAATTGGGGGGAAATGTACACGGGCACCGAAGCAGGTTTTGTAGCAGGCGCCCTGGAATCAGCTTGTGAATACCTCCCCAATCTCAAAGCTTTGTTTCTTGGCGATGTCACATATGAAGAATGTGAAATCTCCTGGATCCTACAAACCAATATTACGCCAACATTGCAAGCTTATCCAAATCTTGAACATCTCGGGGTACGTGGAGGCTCTGGTCTTTCGCTGGGGTCAATTCGGCATGAGCATCTTAAATCGCTCACAATTCAAACTGGTGGGCTCAATGCCAGCGTGGTTCGAGCCGTTACAGCGGCTGATTTTCCTGAACTTGAGCACCTTGAACTCTGGCTTGGAACAGAGAATTATGGTGCGACAACAGAACTCGTAGACCTGGCGCCACTTTTTTCCGGCAGACTTTTTCTAAAACTTAAATATCTTGGATTGCGCAACAGCGATTTCACAGATTTGATTGCAACGACCATTGCTCAGTCCCCACTCTTGGAACGCCTTGAAATTCTTGACCTTTCCTTAGGAACGCTGGGGGATGAAGGGGCAAACGCACTCCTCAAAAGCCCGCTAACTGCCAGATTGCGCTTCCTGGACCTGCATCATCATTACTGTTCAGATGTAATGATGGAACAATTGAAGGCATTGGGGATTGAAATGGATCTTTCTGATGCTCAGGGAGAATGCGATCAGGATGATCGGTATGTCGAAGTGGGTGAGTGATGAGCGTGACGGTTCCTCCTTTGCATCTGGTTGTCATTGGTAACCCGAATGGTCAGCGGATAGCCTATCTGCAAGCGGCACTCAGCCGACTCGATCTCCCACCAGCACAAGTGGTTCCCTATACTGACTTGATTGCTGGACGCGTTCGGCTGGCTGATGTGATAGAGCCAGGCTCAGTACTTCGGATTGAATCACCTGACAAAGATTTTGAAACCAACCGGGCCTTTCTGAAACTTGGTGCGGAACAGGCGGCCAATGAGCAACTGGCGTTTCTTTCGCCAGAGCAAGTTGACCAGCTCCAGTTTGAAAAAGGTCGCTTATGGCCTTCCCGGCAATGGTATCTTGGGTTTTGTACAGCGCTCCGGCTCATTGAGGTTCAGGGAGCTGAATGTCCAGGAGTTCAGTACCTGCAACCTCCTCTAGCAATTTCCAGCATGTTTGATAAACGCCTTTGTCAGCGTCTGTTTGCTGAAACTGGCCTCCCAGTTCCTCAAATTCTAAGCCCACCTGGATGTTTTGAAGAACTATTGACAACAATGCATCAAACCTCCTGCCATCAGGTCTTCGTCAAGCTGGCACATGGGTCGAGTGCAGCCGGAGCGGTGGCACTGCGAACCAGCAATGGTCGGTTTCAAGCCACCACCACAGTTGAAATGGTGCAGGAACACGGCAGTCTGAAACTCTATAACTCACGCAAAATTCGAACGTATACCAATCCAAAGGAAATTGCAGAGTTAATAGATGCCCTGTGCCATCATCGGGTTCACGTCGAACGATGGCTTCCCAAAGCCGCTTACGGGAATGGTTGTTTTGACCTGCGGATGGTCGTAATTGCTGGTCAGATTCATCACATCGTGGCTCGAACCAGTCGGAGCCCATTCACCAATCTGCATCTCCTTAACACGCGTGGGGATGTGGAAGCCATCCGGGCACGCATTCCAGATGCGGTCTGGCAATGTGCAGTTCAAAGCTGCGAACGGACCATAACCTGTTTCCCAGGAAGTTTTTACGCCGGAATTGACCTTTTGATCACCACCGGGTATCGCCATCACGCGATACTGGAAATTAATGCTTTTGGTGATTTATTGCCCGGTGTTTTGCACAATGGGCTTGATACCTATTCAGCCGAGCTACGTGCCTGGCTCAATCAGTTATCAAGGTTTGGGTAACAGAGAGAGCAGACAAAAAGGACATTTCTTTGACCCCAAACTTTGAAGCTCAAACCCTCAATATGCTTGATGTGCATTCGTTGATTGGCTCACATGACGTGTTCTTTCTCACGCTTGATACGTTGCGATATGACGTGGCCTGCCAGATGCTGGATGCAGGTCACACACCACACCTGGCGGCCCTGTTACCGGATGGGCGATGGGAAGCGCGCCACACACCAGGCAGTTTCACCTATGCGGCCCATCAATCGTTTTTTGCTGGTTTTTTGCCAACGCCGATTGCGCCCGGCCCGCACCCACGATTGTTTGCCACGGCTTTTGCCGGAAGCGAAACAATTACCCAGAATACCATTGTTTTCAATACCCCAGACATTGTGACTGGATTTGCCAGCCTTGGCTATCACACGATCTGTATTGGCGGGGTTGGTTTCTTTAACAAGCTCAATCCATTGGGAAATGTCTTACCTGGACTCTTTGCTGAAAGTTACTGGTCACCATCTCTGGGTGTGACGGATCCAGATTCGACCCGCAATCAGGTACGGCTGGCCTGTGAATGCCTGGAGCGTCTCCCAATCAGCCAGCGAGTCTTTTTGTTTGTGAATATTTCCGCCCTCCACCAACCAAACTGTCACTATTTACCAGGCGCGAAGACCGATTCGGTGGCGTCACAAGGCGCGGCGCTGGCCTATGTTGATCGTCAATTGCCACCCTTGTTTTCCAAGCTCAGGCGACGTGGTTCAGCACTGGGAATTGTCTGTTCTGACCACGGTACGGCATATGGAGAGGATGGCTACTCTGGACATCGCCTTGGTCATCCAGTGGTCTGGACCGTTCCCTATGCGGAATTCATACTGGCAGGTCACACATTATGATTCCTCGATTATCTGCTTTGGAACAAACACCTTACGAGGCATATTCCTATTCTTATCCACATAAGAAGGCATATCGTCCGCTTGATCCACCAGTATCGCTTCGGGAGATTTGGGCAGGAGAAAACCGGCGTGCGCTTTTCCTGTACATTCACGTCCCGTTTTGTGAGATGCGCTGTGGATTCTGCAATTTATTTACCACGGCCAATCCGTGTTCTGAAGTACCTCACGCCTATCTGAGCACGCTCAATCGGCAGGCAATTCAGGTTCAACAGGCACTTGGTCCAGCACACGTTGCCCGCCTGGCGCTTGGTGGGGGCACCCCAACCTATTTGAATTTGACAGAGCTGGAAACCCTGTTTGATCTGGTGGAAAAAAACTTTGGTCTTGACCCTGGTCATATCCCGATTTCAGTTGAGACCTCACCACTTACGGCTGAAACGGCCAAACTTCAACTCTTGCGGGATCGCGGCGTAGACCGCATCAGCCTTGGAATCCAAAGCTTTGTCGAATCAGAAGTTGCGGCTGTGGGCCGTCGTCAGAAGAATACTGAGGTTTTTCAGGCCATTGATCGAATCAGCCACACTGGTTTTCCAACTCGAAATCTGGATCTAATCTATGGATTACCTGGGCAAACGGTCGAAAGCTGGTTGGTATCGCTTCAGACAGCATTGCGGTTTTCGCCTGAGGAGCTCTACATTTATCCACTCTATGTGAGACCATTGACTGGACTTGGCCGAAAGGAACAGCAGTGGAACGATATTCGGCTTACCTGCTATCGTGAAGGCCGAAATCTATTGCTCAGCGCCGGTTATCAACAATGTTCTATGCGAATGTTTCGTGCGTCAGGTGCGCCGCAAGAAACCGGGCCAGTGTATTGCTGTCAGGAAGATGGAATGGTGGGGTTGGGATGTGGCGCACGCTCATACACCCAAACGGTTCACTACTCAAATCAATATGCCGTTGATGCCCTGGCGATCCGCTCAATACTGACTGAGTATATTCAACAACCCGACTCAGCATTTGCACTGGCAACTTATGGGATTCGGCTCACAGCCGAAGACCAGCGCCGTCGATTTGTGATTCAATCATTGCTTCAAACCAGCGGTCTGGAGGTTGAGGCATATCACAACCGCTTTGGGTCCAATGTGTTTGAGGATCTTCCAGAACTCAAATCGCTGCTTGAATCAGGGATGGCCTCCCAAAACACCGGAAGACTGCAACTTTCTGAAGGTGGCCTGGAACAGTCTGATGTGATTGGCCCCTGGCTCTATTCACTGACGGTCAAAACGCTGATTGACACTGCACACCGCCGATGAAACTTTCAATTTTGTATCGGGGACCACTCTCAAGCTGCAACTATGGGTGCGAGTATTGTCCGTTTGCCAAAGTTCGTGAAACAGCGGCTGAACATCAGGCAGATGAGATGGCACTCAAGCAATTTGTTACCTGGATGGCGAACCGAACCTCTGATCGGCTTTCGGTTTTGTTCACCCCCTGGGGCGAAGCACTCATCCACAAACGCTATCAGTCAGCTCTCATTCAACTCAGCCACCTGTCCCAGATTGAAAAGGTTGCGATTCAGACCAATCTTTCCGGTTCCCTCCAGTGGATCAAACAGTGTGACGTGACCCGACTTGGCCTGTGGGCCACGTTTCATCCGTCAGAAATTTCTCGCGCCCGGTTTGTAGAAAAATGCTGGGAACTCGAAAAGCACCGCGTCCGGTTCAGTGTTGGCGTCGTTGGGCTCAAGGAACATTTCGACGACATTGCATTGCTCCGCCAGGAATTACCCACCTCAGTCTATCTATGGGTCAATGCGTACAAGCGGCTGGATGACTATTACACGGGTTCTGAAATACAACAACTGTCTGCAATTGACCCACTGTTTCCATTGAATAATCAACGACATCTGAGTTTAGGGCGTACCTGTCGAACCGGGCATTCGGTCATTTCCGTTGATGGAAATGGAACCATTCGCCGCTGTCATTTTGTGGCTGAACCGCTTGGGAATCTCTATTCGGCTGATTTTGAAATGGTGTTGAAAGAACGTCTGTGTCCAAATGAAACCTGTGGGTGCCATATCGGCTACGTTCACCTGGACAACTTACACCTCTATGAGGTTTTTGGGGAGGGCGTGCTGGAACGAATTCCTGTTTCGAGAGCTAAAAAACCCTTGGGCTCAGGGCTTGGGGCTGAAGAAAATGGGCTTAGGGCCTGGGGCAATTGAAGGAATGAAGGATGAAATAAAACCAGTTTCTTCAGCCCTTTGTCTTCAGCCCCAGGCCCAGTTTCTTCAGCCCAAAATCTTTCAGCTTGCTGCGGCGTAGCTCTTCGCCAGGTTGACGACTTTTTCAGCCGCGTCAGCCATTCCAGACGCAGTCGTGAAGTTCAGCCCTGACTCGTCAAGCAGCTCACGAGCGCGTTCGACGTTGGTGCCTTCGAGGCGGACCACAATCGGCACCTGTACGTTCAGGTTGCGAGCGGCTTCGATCACGCCGCTGGCTACCATATCGCACCGGACAATCCCGCCGAAGATGTTAATCAGCACGGCCTGTACTTTTTCATCGGCCAGCAAAATCCGGAAGGCATTTTCAACCCGCTGTTGCGACGCACCACCACCGACATCCAGGAAGTTGGCTGGTTCGCCACCTGCCAGTTTGATGATGTCCATGGTTGCCATCGCCAGCCCGGCGCCGTTGACCATACAGCCAATGGTTCCGTCCAGCTTGATGTAGTTCAAATCGTACTTTGACGCTTCGATTTCAAGTGGCTCTTCTTCGTTGAGGTCGCGCAGTTCGGCATAGTCTTTGTGCCGGAACATGGCGTTGTCGTCAAAAGTCATCTTGGCATCGAGCGCGTACAGGTCACCTTCTTCAGTCAACAAAAACGGGTTGATTTCAACCAGCGACGCATCGCTTTCCACAAATGCCCGATAGAGCGCCATCATAAATTTGACGGCTTTGCCCACCAGCTTATCGGAAAGTCCAAGGCCAAAGGCCAGTTTCCGGGCCTGGAAGGTCTGAAACCCAAGGGTTGGATCAATGTATTCTTTCAGGATTTTTTCAGGTGTTGAGGCGGCAACTTCTTCGATATCCATTCCACCAGCCTCACTTGCCATAAAAACCGGCGCCGATGTCGCCCGGTCAATCACCAATCCCAGATAAAATTCCTTTTTGATGTGCAATCCTTCCTCGACCAACAGGGTGTTGACGATTCGGCCTTCCGGACCAGTTTGGTGCGTAACCAGATTCATGCCCAGTATTTGCGAAGCCAGGGTTTCAACATCTTCCATTGACCGGGCCAGTTTGACGCCACCGCCCTTCCCACGACCGCCCGCATGGATCTGGGCCTTGATCACAACTGGGAAAGAACCAAGTTTTTCAGCCGCTTCGAGAGCTTCCTGAGGGGTTTTTGCGACATGACTGCGTGGAACAGCAACTCCGTATTTTGCAAGGAGGGCTTTCGCCTGATACTCGTGGATTTTCATGAATCACCTTCTCAACTGATGTGAATAAAAGAAAAAGAATGCAATGAGGGTTCAGGGTTCAGGGTTTCACAGTTTTCAAAACCCATCCTGGTGAAAAAACAAATGACAAGAGGCAGGCAATGCGTTGGTACATCACCTGTCGCCTGTCATTCAAGGACAATTTACGGCTGGCACACTCACTTACCGGCGGCGCAACCGTTCGATGGCGGATTTCAAGCTGATGCGCATGCGCTCCAGCGATTCAGCCAACTGACCAATTTCGTCCGAACCACCCACCGCAATCGCTTCGTCAAGTTCCCCAAGACTGATTCGGTTTGAGGCTTCGGTGAGCAAAATAATGGGTTGGGTCAGGCGTTGTGAGAAATAGAACGCCACAAAGATAGCCAGTCCGAGCACAACCACAAAAATGGCCACAATGATCAAGAGCACGCGATTAATAACGGCACTAAACCAGCTTTCCTTAATCGCAACCCCGACGTACCCGACGTTTTTGCCATCTGGATCCTTGAGTGGCATAAACGCTGATTTATAGTCAATCTCGTGGACATTATCTGTTCCAGCCAGTGGGCGATCAATCAAAAGCTCGCGCTTGATCTGTTGTCCAACGGCAGACTTGCCACTGTCGGAAGGAAAATTCGATGAGATAATTGTCTTGGTATCATTCAGAACAGCAGCGGCGGCTTCACTTGGCAGATCCGAATACATGGCTTCTTTGATTTCTGCCGCAATCGAGCGATCCTGTTTGGCATTGTCGAGCAACACCCCGGCAATTACCAATCCAAGTGAGCGTTCACCTGCCAAAATGGGAGCGGCCCCTTCAATCGCTAATCCGGAAGACCCTGGCTTGACAAGCTGTGAATCCAGTTCGAGTGATTTTAAGGCTTCAGCATCAACCCGCACTGAGCCACCCAGGGCCGCATCAGCAAACTGGTTGGCGTCGAGGTTGTTCTTTGACTTCAACACCAGCGGATCTTCAAGTTTGGATTCATTGCCCTTTGGTTCGCCTTTATTGGTTAAAAGTACCTTGCCGCTCTTATCAGTCACGATCAGGAAATCCACCTGATCCTGGCGCTGGGTCATCAACTCCTGAATCCGTTTCTTTCCACGCAACTGGCTCTGCTGGGCCGTCACAGCGGCACTGGATGGAGCCGCCGCACCGCCGCCAGATGTCGGGTTTGAAGGTGTTTGAGCCGATTCAAGCAAATTTTCGGCTGAAATTGCCTGCGCCAGATTCTGGGCAATTTCCTTGATGATCTGCTGTCGGCCTTTGTAAATCTTTTCAGCCAGGCGAGCGTCTTTTTCGATATTCTTTTTGGCGTTATCCTCAATGCTCCCCTTGACTTGCAAGAGAATAGCAATGGCTGAAAGAGCTAACGGGGTAAACACGAGCAGGGCGGCAAAGATAATCAGTTTATTGCGAATGTTGAGTTTCATCAGGGTCGTCGCGCTCAGGGTGCATGATGGTTCAGCAGGTCCAGGAAGCGCCTCCTTCGTTCAAAATATTCTAAACGCAGCGGCCTGGGTCGCAGGCAGGCAATGTGAGTGATGCTTGGTTTGTGGGTCCTGGTACGTTGATCGTCAAAGGTACTGGGTCCCAAGCACCAGGGCTCATTCATACAGCTTCTGCATGATTTCAAGCATGG
>CAZXCE010000023.1:0-31261 GCA_964639175.1 uncultured Clostridia bacterium | reverse complement strand
CATGCCGACAACTTTCATCTCCCCGAGCAACCCCTGGTTTTTCAACCCGGAACCCGAAAGACCTTACCGAATTTTGCTCGGGTTGCGGAACTGGCCAACGCCACTTCCGATGTTGTTTGGAGCGCCAATCAACGACCAGGCCCCGTTGGGGAGGAATCTTCCCTGGATGCGATTGTTGAAGGTATCACCCACCACCAGCAGGACATTTCCGGCAAATGGTCCAGCCGTAAAGAAACTGACGGTAACTCCTTCAGCTTTATTGACCTGTCCCAATTGCGAGCCCGTCAGCGCAATGGCTGACGCGTTATTGGCGTTTCCATTGGGAAAACTCAAGATTCGCGAATTTCCAGTGTCTGCGATAAAGAGTGTTCCGGTTGTCAAATCAACCGTAACTCCCTGTGGGTTCTTGACTTTGTTTAACGCTGTGCCTTGCGAGGCAATGATTGTCCCGCTCGTTCCGCTGGTTGTGGTGCTGGCATTGAGAATGCGCAAAATCCGGCTGTTGGATTCATCCGCAATAAAGAGCCGGAAGGTGGTATCAACCGTCAAGCCGCGTGGGCTTCCAACCTGTCCGCCTCCGGCGCCATTGGTGGCAATTACAACCCCGCTGCCGGGAACGCCTCCGTTAAAGCGCATTACCCGGCCATTGCCAGTGTCGGAAACATACAGGTTGCCATCTGAATCAAGTGCCAGCCCTTGTGGCGCCCGAACCTGATTTAATCCTGAACCAACCGTGGCAAAATTGGCCCAGGTCACGCCGCTATCGGTTGAGAACTGAATGCGATCATTGCCGGTGTCGGCCACAAAAATTCGACCCGTACTGTCAAAGGTGACCGCTTCGGGCTGACGGAATTGACCATCACCTGATCCAACCGTTCCAACTCCGATGACCGACCAGATGGTGCCGTCAAATTGTTGCACTCGATTATTGATGGTATCGGCCACCATTAAAAGAGCTTGCAACCCCGGTGGAATCAAAGTTTGACCAGGACTGATACTGACATTCCCTTGTGAAAATGTTCCAGGAACATTCATCACGGTAAATGGGGAAGCCACAGTTCCAGTTCCAGTTACAATTGTTCCGGTTGTGCCATTCGTGGTTGAATCTCCGATGAGAAAATCCACATCGCTATTTGGATGATTGATGGTGACCTGACCCCCGCCGCCACTGGCAGTGCAGAGGCTGGCGCCGTTGCAGGCCCCTCCGGCGATTGTACCCGTGACTCTGACCCGTCCAGCTCCAACCGTTGGCCCATTGTTGGTGATGGTAATTCGATTGGCAGTAACAGTACTCAGCGTGATAGCGCCATTGGTTTGATTCGTAAGCCCGGAACCATTGTCAATGCGAGCGGTAAACCGTCCGGTTCCAAGATTGATCGGTGCTGAAGCCGTGATGACAGCGGCACCCGTGTCACGTTGAGCATTCACCACACCGGTTGAAGCTGGCTGATTGGCCAGCAGATTGATGTCGCTGTTGACTGCGGAAAGCGTGGAATTGACCGTGATGCTCCGGCCTGCCTGGAGCGTTAAATCTCCACCGGCTGCGGCAATAGACAGTGGGCTGTTGATGGTGATGTCATTGTTGGCCTGCAGCACCACATTGGTTCCAGCATCGAGGGTTCGCTTGAGAAAATCCGCCGTGATCGTCAGGGTGGCTGCCTGTCCACGGCTATAGGTCAATTGATTTGGATTTGGTACTCCGATGGTGATTCGTCCGCTGGGTGGATCATTGCTCAGGGAAACCAAAAAGCTGTCGTTGGTTGTGTCTTCAAAGAATCCGAAGACCAGCCCGGCGGCACCTGGAACCGCGCCGATAATGCTGTTTTGAGCGCTGATGGTATTGATCCCGTTGATGGTTTGCCCGGTTGAGCCATTGACCCAGATCGCGGCCCCGGCATCCACAGTTGAACCATTATCCCATTTCGGTCCTTGAATGACATAATTTCCGTTGCTCAAGGCAATAATTGAACCAAACCCAATCTGGTCATCCGTGGTTGACCCGACGACGCTGTTGGTTGGACTGACCGGGCCTGTGATGCCAGTCGTGCCATTACCCCAGGTGACGGCACCAGCATCAACAGCGGAACCGTTGTCCCAGAGTGTACTGACCACCGTAAAATTTCCATTGCTCAGGGCCTGAACAAAATTATTGCCAACCTGATCATTCGCCGTTGTTCCAAAGAGGCTATTTGACGTTGTTACTGGTCCGGTAAGTCCAGTCAGTCCACTGACCCAGGTGGCGGCCCCGGCATCCACAATCGAGCCGTTATCCCATAAGTTGCTGCGTACGACATAATTACCGTTGGTTAAGAGCAGCGGTGTCCCCTTGGCTACCTGGTCGCCAGGTGATGTTCCAACCAGGCTGTTGGATGGGGAAACAGACCCGGTAATTCCAGTCGTGCCATTGCCCCAGGTGGCCGCACCAGCATCAATTGTACTGCCATTGTCCCAGCTAGAACTGCACACGACATAATTGCCATTGTTCAGGGCAAAGACCCCATCCAGGCCAACTCGATCATTGGTTGTGATGCCGACCAGACTGTTTACCGCCGTAACTGGCCCGGTCACGCCAGTCACGCCATTTCCCCAGGTGATGGCCCCAGCGTCAGTCGCTGACCCATTGTTCCACAACGCGCTGGAGACGACATAATTTCCATTTGTCAGGGCAACAGCCGGAGTAAATCCAACCCCATCATTCGTCGTCGTCCCAACAAGGCTATTTGAAGGCGTCACCGGGCCAGTGAGTCCAGTTACGCCATTGACAAGCGTGACGGCCCCGGCGTTAGTGGCTGAACCGTTCCTCCAGGAGGATGTCCGGGTGATAAAATTTCCGTTGGCTAACTCCAGGATAAAACTTGATCCAACCAGGTCACCCGGTGAACTTCCCACCAGGCTGTTTGATGGGGTGACGAGGCCCGTCGTGCCAGTTGTTCCATTGCCAAGGGTGACCGCGCCCGCATCCACAATTGACCCATTGTCCCAGCGGGAACTCGATACCGTGTAATTTCCATTCGTTAAGTCTCGGGTCAGGATTCCAACCTGATCACCTGTCTGCCCTCCAACCAGACTATTGGCGGCAGAAACCGGCCCGGTAATTCCCGTCGTTCCATTGCCCCAGGTGGCGGCGCCGGCCTGGAGCGCGGAACCATTGGCCCAATTTGGGCTGGCAACCACATAGTTTCCATTGGGGAGGTCAATGGTAAATGACGAGCCTATTTGATCGCCGGTGGTGCTTCCAACCAGACTGTTTGACGCGCTGACCACTCCAGTTACCCCGGTATTTCCATTGCCCCAGGTGGCCGCACCCGCCTGGGTCGCCGTGCCGTTGTTCCAGAGCTGGCTGTTGACAACATAGTTGCCGTTGGTGAGCGCAAAAATGCTTCGGCTGCTGACCTGGTCTCCAGTGGAGCTACCGACGAGGCTGTTGGTTGCGCTGATTACGCCAGATATGCCGGTTGTCCCGTTGCCCCAGGTGGCTGCGCCGGCATCCACGACAGAGCCGTTGTCCCAAAATTGAGCGCCGACCACGTAGTTTCCATTCGTCAGGTCCGTGACGAGACTGCCGACCCGATCCCCGGTAGTACTTCCGACGAGACTATTGGCGGCTGAGACGGCACCGTTGACACCTGTGCTGGCGCTCCCCCAGGTGGCTGCACCAGCTTGAGTGGCCGCCCCATTGGCCCAGAACGGACTTCGAATGACAAAATTCCCATTGTTCAGGGGTTCGGCAGCCCCATTTCCGACCTGATCATTGGCGCTACTGCCCCGAAGTGCACTGATCAAGGCGCCGGTCAATCCATTATAGAGATACACCGCGCCAGAGCTGCTCGCGGCAAAATTATCACCAGGTTTACTCACCACAAGATTTCCATTGCTCAGAGCCTGAACAAACAGACCTGTACTTGTGCCGCCAGGATTGGGGTCAACCAGCGTAAATTGTGGAAAGACTCCACTTGCGCTATCCACGACGATATTTTTGGGATCCAGCAGGAACTTTCCGGTGGTGCCTGAGTGAGCATTGACGTTTACCTTGCCACTCAGGGAAACACCGTTCCGGCTTGAAACTTCAACAAATCCACCATTTCCGCTCTGCCTTCCGCCTCGGGCACTGATCAGTGCGGTGCAAATGGTTTCTTTTTCAGACCATACCTGCACGTTTCCGCCATCTCCGTCAGTTATGGCATCGGCCAGTAACCGGCTGGAAGGATTCAGTGTCACCCACCCGCTGACACCGGCAGTCCTGACTGGTTTTCCGAGTTTGATGACTCCGCCGCCGGTGGGGCCACTGGCTTCCAGATGGGCGTCAACGAGGTCGAGCTGGTTTCCAAGCAGGGAAATGTGCCCGCCTTTTTGCCCAAGGTGACTGGCAGAGGCGATGAGGTCGCCGGAAAGGAAAAAGCCGGGTTCCGGGTTCCGGGTTCCGGGTTCCGGGTTTTGAGAAAATCCATTCTGTAACTGGATGGTGCCGCCGTTGCCATGCTGGCCGCCAAGAGTTGTTCCTTTGGCCAGATCGGTCTGGATACCGCGTTCGGTGAGTTGAATCGAGATCGCCCCGCCATCGCCCTCGGTGGCATCCGCGTGGATTTGCCCGGCCCAAAGCATTTTGTGGCCAGTCAGGGTGATTTTTCCGCCTTCAGAAAAACCATTGGCCTGAATCGTTCCCAAAATATCAGTCATTGGCGACATCAGATTGACCTTGCCACCAGCGCCAATGCCATCCGTGGCCGAAACATCAATCATTCCGCGAAGTTCCAGCGCTCCATTCAGTCCGCCCGCAACTTGCTGGTCGGCGCCATCTGAATTGTGAAACCCTGAACCCTGAACCCTGAACCCTGAACCCTGGCTCTGGGCAATCAGATTGACGGTTCCTGCCGGGGCTTCGAGAGTGCCAAAATGCTCAATTCGGTTGGCAGTCAGGGTTACGCTCTGGTGAGCCAATACACTCAAATTCCCATGAACTTGAATCCTGGTGTTATTTCCAGCCTTGAGCCGAAACCCCACTGGTTCACCTGATGGCGGGACAGGTTGAGAACGATTCAACCGTTTCCCATCTGCAAATTCCACCACATCAGCCGTTGAAACAAAGAGCGACCCACCAATCTCAACACCGGAGTCAGTGCCAAACGTGACCCCCTTGGGGTTGATGATCCAGACATCGGCTTTTGGGAATGCCTCTCGGGTTACCAGCCGTCCATTGATCTGACTGGGTGTGGTTCCCGTGACCACAATCCACACCCGACGAATCTGACTTCCAGCCGGTTTTTGGCCAGATTCAAGCGCCAGCCCATTTGAATTGACTTCAAATTGATCCACAAAAAAGAACAGGTTGTCTCCTGCCAGAATGCCAGGTGTTGTGGGCTGGGAAGCGGGCTGGATGGCGTGCGATTGGGAAATGACCGAATGAACCACTGCTCCGGCCTGATGTTCGTTGGCCTCGACCGGGCGGTGTTGCCAGGCTCCGATAGCAGCCAGAGTCATCAAAAATAAGCTAAAAAGTACTCGTGATAATGAGAACCGGGTGAGCTGGAATTGATAAATGGATGGTGTAACTGATCGAAGGGAAGGCAACAACGACTTCATAGGAGAGTACCTGTCCGGTGCGGGAAATAACATCGAGTCAAAAAAGACGATGCGGACAGCCGTGGACCAACTGAGGTTGGTTCCACTCTCCAATCTGGACTGGCAGGACTAAGTACAACACCTTACCGGTGAAAAGAAGACGGCAGGCAGGTGTCTGAAGAATCCAGCAAACGATTTGAGCTTTGAGGTGAAGAGAAAGTGAGGTAGACGGCCTCAACCATACGAAACGAGTCTGGATTCGTCAAGAATCTCATCCGTTGAGTCATCGGAAAATCCAGCTTCCTGTGACGAAAGTGGGGATGTAAAAAGTGGATCGTCTAAAAAACACTTTTTCACCACCGCAGAACACAGAGGAGCACAGAGGAAAATCATTCCTTCAAACCCTGTGTTCCTCTGTGTCCTGCGGTGGTGAGAATTTGATGACGTCTTTTGCGTTCCAATCCTTATCCGACAATCAGGATTTTTCCGCCACGGGCTGCCTGTTGAGCATGGGTGACTGCCTGGGTAATGTCATCGAGGTTGTATCTGGCGGCAATCGGAGACTGAATCTTTCCGCTCATTACCAGTGGAAGGACTGACTGGATGAGTCCAAGACGCTGTTCCGGTGCGGCTTCGGCAATCCAGCGACTGAGCCAGAACCCTTTGATGGTCAATTGTTTAAAGATCATTGAGCCAGGGTTGAGCAAGAGACCTTCCTGATCGAGCGCCCCATAAACCAGCAGGGTGCCGCCAATAGTCAGGGCATTGGCCACCTGACTGCCGATTTTGCCGGCTACGGCATCAATTGCATACTTCACTCCGGCACCATCCGTGATTTCCTGGATGCGACGAGCGATGATTTCATCAGAAGTACAGATACAGGCATCCGCCCCAAGCGCGGTCAGTTCGTCAAACTGCTCGCGGCGGCGAACCAGATTGATGGTCTTAAAGCCGTACACTTTTGAGAGTTGGATGACCATTTGCCCAAGTGCCGAGCCTGCCGCGGTTTGAACCAGCCATTCACCCTCAGGCACCTTCATAATTTCACGAGTCATCAGATAGGCTGATAGCGGATTGACCACCACGGTCGAAGCCGTCTCAACCGATAGCTCATCTGGAACTGGAATAACCTGAACGGCTTTGGCCACAACGTATTCCTGCCAGGTGCCGCTGCCGGTTTTCAAGGGGACGACTTTCTGACCGATTTGTAACTCAACGCCTTCACCAACCTGTTCGATAACGCCGGCACCTTCCATTCCGCCGACGGCTGGCAACTGCGGTTTAATGCCATAGATCCCCATAATCTGAAAAAGATCAGCCGGGTTAATTGGGCGTGACTGAAGACGAACCAGGACTTCACCCGGTCCTGGCTGAGGAATTGGAAGTTCTTCGATTTTGAGGACTTCCTGCGGAAGACCGAATTCAGAAAAACAAGCTGCTTTCATAGGTTTTTGATGGTTGTCAGTTGGGAGTTGTCAGTTGTAGAGTGAAACATTCGTAGCGCGCACGCGCGGTACATAATGCAAAACCAATCAGCGCAATGATGAATGATGAATGATGAATGATGAATTGGTGGTTCCATTGAATAACAAAATGATTCCTTTTTTTCATAATTCATAATTCATAATTCATAATTTGTATAACTCTCCAAGGTGTTTTTGAAATATGAACAGCAGTCATCGGGCCGGTACACCTGGCGTGCCACCATCACAAGCACGATTTCGACGCAAAAGCTTCTGGCGACGGATGTTTACGCCGCGCCGTGTGTTTTTGCTGAGTTTGCTGGTGCTGGTTGGATTGGGAGCGTTTGGATACTACTACCAGATTTATTCCAAGATCATTGACGATACGCTCAAAGGAAAGGTCTTTGTCCGAGCGAGTGGTATTTACGCCGCACCATTACGTGTTTCAACCGATTCCAATATCAAAAAATCGCAAATTATCGCGCACCTGGATCGGGCCGGATATCTCAACCCTGAAAAAACGGGTGACGCCAATCGCGGAAAATATATTGTAAAAGGTGATACCCTGGAGATAACCCCGAGTAGGGATTCCGCTCAAGGTGCCTGGGCGTTTTCACCCATTCGACTTCGGTTTGCTGGTGAAAGCATCAAAGACATCTATGCCCTGGATACCAAACAGAGTTTGACCGAATGTTTCCTGGAACCGGAACTGCTGACCTCGCTGAACCAGAACAAGGAAAAGCGAACCATCATTGAATACAAAGACATCCCCAAGAATCTGAAAAATGCCATTGTCGCCGTCGAAGATCGCAATTTTGAAAAGCACCGGGGGATTGATTTTCGCGGGCTGGCACGGGCGATTTACCACAACTTCACCACCGAAGATGGAACAGTTCAGGGCGCTTCGACCATTACCCAACAACTGGTCAAGAACTACATTTTGACACCTGAACGGACAATCAAACGCAAACTCGAAGAAGCCTTTATTTCGATTTTGCTCGAAGTCAAGTTGTCAAAAGAACAGATTATGCAGATGTACTGCAACCAGATTTATCTGGGGCAGGACGGTAACTATTCGATCAATGGTGTTGGGGAAGCCGCCCGATTTTATTTCAATAAAGATTTGACAGACCTGAACTTACAGGAATGCGCTTTGATGGCTGGGATTATCCGTGGGCCCGGGTATTATTCACCGTTTCAACACCGCGAGCGGGCCAAAGAACGCCGGCTCAAAGTGCTCAACGACATGCTCGAAGAAACCTATATCACCCAGGCTCAATTTGATGCTGTCAAGGACATTGATTTAGGTGTTAAGTCGCGGACCGTCAGCAGCAATGCCGATGCGCCCTATTTCCTGGATTTCCTCCAGCAAAAATTAGCGGAACATGGCAAAACAGATGTTTTAAAAGCCCAGTCCCTGCGCATTTACAGCAGCATTGATATGGAATTGCAGCGACTGGCTGACAAAGCATTTCGTGATGGGATTGACCGACTTCTCAAAACCAACAAGGGGTTTGGACCAAAGGCTGATCAACTTCAGGGCGCACTGGTGGCCTTAAACCCAAAAACCGGAGAAGTGTTGGCCATGGTTGGTGGCCGTGATTACAGCAAAACTCAGTTAAACCGCGCAACCGAAGCCCGTCGTCAACCAGGTTCAGTCTTTAAACCAATTGTCTACACAACCGCCATGATGACCGGGGAAGGCTTGCCCTGTTGTTCTGAAATTTCAAACGCGATTACCCCGTCAACTTTGTTTATGGATGCGAAACAGCAGTTTCTGTATGAAGATCGCGTCTATGAACCAGACAATTTTGGGGGAAGCTATAGCAATAAAGAGATTACCGTTCGCGAAGCGCTCACCAAGTCGAAAAACACCATTACCGTGCGCATTGCTGAATGTGTCGGATATGACAAAGTGGCTCGAACTGCCGAAAAGCTTGGGTTGCCGATGCCACGCGAGAAAAAGCCGGATGGCTCGACCAAACTTAAATCGTTTCCTTCGGTTGCTTTAGGTGTCACTGAGGCCACGCCGCTTGAAGTCGCGCGAGCCTACACGGCTTTTCCAAACCTGGGAATGTGGGTGGAACCGGCGCCGTTCACTACGCTGATTGATACCAGGGGGCAATTGGAAAAGATTACACCGAAACGCGAACGAGGAATCTCAGCTCCGGTGGCCTCGGTCATGACTCATTTGCTTGAAGGCCCAATTGCCCGTGGCACGGCTGTCAAAGCGCAGGCCGTCGGTGCCAAAGCCCTGGCCGGCAAGACTGGCACCAGCCGGGATGCCTGGTTTGCCGGGTTTACACCAAACCTGGTCTGTGTGGTCTATGTTGGATTTGACGATAACAGTCAGCTAGGCATCACAGGTGGTGAAGCCGCACTCCCGATCTGGGTTGATTTTATGAAAGGCGCCCTGGCCTTACGACCTGACCTGGGTGGTGAGGCTTTCCCGGACACTCCCGGAGTTGAAAAAGTCAAAGTTGATCTGGATTCAGGAAAACTGGCCACCGAAGAATGTTCAAATGCCATTGACGGCTATTATATTGCCGGCACGATCCCGGAAGAGTACTGTGACCACAACGGGTTACCGTCTTTACTTCCGGAAGGAATGTTTCCCGGTGACGAAGACAATATTCCACCGCGACCCGAAGAGCCCACTCAACCAGCTAGCGACCGAAAATCATTTCCCGGCTGGCGCAAACTGCCTGAAGTCATTGGTCAGGCCGTGCGCCGGGGCAGAGGCTGAGTGAGAATGAAGAAACCTTTTAGTGCTTGGTGCTTGGTGCTTGGTGCTTTGGAACCAATCCTTTCCAAGAACCAAGAACCAAAAACCAAGAACCAAGAACCAAGAACCAACCACTTGCTCTCAATTCTTCATTCTCAATTCTTCATTCACAGGTTGATTGGATTCTCTATCGGACTGATACTGGCCTTGACTGCTCGTGCAACCCGAACTGTGGACTGGTCGGGTGCCCTTTCAGGTGGCTTGATTGCCTGTGCTTTATTTGTGGCTTTTGGATGGGGTGGTGTCACTCAGTTGATGGCTTTTTTTGCGGTTGGGACAGCTTCTTCACGAGTTGGATATCAACGAAAACACAAAATCGGTGTTGCCCAGCAAACTCGAACCTGGCGCAACGCCGCTGCAAATGCTGGGGTTGGTGGCATTCTGGCACTGATCGGATGTCTGACAACCGCCCATCCTGGGTATGCGTTGGGGATTGCGGCGAGCTTTGCCGCTGCTGCTTCTGACACCGTTTCTGGTGAAATCGGACGGGTTTATGGTCGCCATCCACGATTGATTACCACCTGGAAACCTGCCGTGACTGGTGAAAACGGTGCCATTACGCTGGTTGGGACCTTGACTGGGATTGTGTGTTCGGTCGGAATGGCCACCCTGGCCTGGAAAATGGACTTGCTCCCATCACTTCTGGCTCTGGGATGTGTCGCTGGGGCTGGAATGGCTGGCAATCTGATTGATAGTTTTCTTGGCGCGACGCTTGAACATCAAGGATTTCTCGATAACGAAGGCGTCAATTTTTGCTGCACTTCGTCGGCTGCCCTGCTGGTTCAACTGTACTGGCTCCTTTGATTTCTTAGCGCGAGTCGTCAGAAAAGATATTCTCTATTCAAAATGAGTAAAGGTTTGAGTTAAGCACCTGCAGGGAACTCAAAATGTAGAAAATGAATTCAATCCGTGGTGGATTGATTCCTTGCTCCTCGCTTTTGTGCGCTATTCTGTAATTTACTGGAATAATCTCTCATTTGATAAGTGTTGTGAAAAGACAGTTTCCTTTTCTGAAGAGCCGCTGCAGGTACCAGCTTCCTGCAGCGGTCATTTTTCAATCACATTCGCGAAAGACTGACTGAAAAGATTTGATTTCATCAGATCTTGAATCTTTATTCTGTAACCTGACTTACAAACGAAGGAGCCCCGCCATGACTCCAGCGATTGCTATAGTTCTGGTCTTGTTAGTCCTGGCGGTTGTTTTATTTTCAACTGAGCGGATTCCGATTGATATTATCGCGATTGTCATCGTGGTGGTGTTGATTGTGACCAAAACGCTGACGGTTGATGATGCCTTTGCCGGGTTTGGAAACAACATTGTCATTACCATTGCCGGGCTATTTATTATTACTGGCGGGCTGGTCAAAACCGGCGTTGTTGACACCGTGGGCCGGTACCTGCACCAGATGGCTGGCAATGATGTGACCCGATTAACCCTGTGGGTGATGGTGCTGGCGGGTGCCTCAGCGGCGGTGCTCAAAAATACAACCACCACGGCCATGCTCTTGCCGGTGGTGCTTGGTGTGGCAGATCGTGCTCAGATACAACCTTCTAAATTATTGATGCCACTTGCTTTCGGAGCAATTCTTGGCGGTACCTGCACCTTGATTGGAACCTCAACCAATCTGGCGGTGAGCGGATTGCTCCCCCGGTATGGCATGGTGCCGTTTTCGATGTTTGAACTGACACCGGTTGGTATTGGACTGGTGGGCGCCGGCCTGGCTTACATGATTTTTCTTGGTGCGAAATTGCTGCCAGAGCATAAATCCCAGGCGTCACTGGCTGATGAGTATCACATTCGCGAATATCTTTCCGAAGTGATTGTGCTGCCCAATTCAAAACTGGTTGGAAAAACCCTGGCGGATTCAAACCTGCGGGAACGCCTGGATCTCAATGTGGTTGGAATTGTGCGCGACCACACCAAAGAGATTTCTCCGGAAGCAGATTTCAGGATTGCTAGTGGCGATTTGCTGCTGGTTCAGGGGAGGGTAGAGGATATTTTGCGGATTAAAAATGAAGTCGGCATTGAAATCAGAGCCGATTTCAAACTGAGTGACAAAGACCTCGAATCTGGGAAAATCGAGTTATTTGAATTGATGTTGCTCGGGAGTTCAGATGTTGTTGGGAGCACGTTTAAAGCATCGCAATTTCGTGACCGGTTTGGATTGACCGTCCTGGCGATTAACCGACACAGCACAATGGTTTTATCGAAAATCAGTCGGCTGGTTTTGCGATTTGGGGATGTGTTGCTGGTTCAAGGCACCCGGGCCAATGTCAACCGGTTTGTCGCCGAAGGAAATCTGTTGTTAAGTGATGTGACCGACCAGTCTATTCGCCATGGAAAGCGTCGGTTTGCGATTGCGGCACTGGCTGTGTTCCTGATCTGTTCCATTACCCAGGTTGTTCCGCTTTCGGTGGCCGTTTTGATCAGTGTGTTGATTCTGGTTGCTACGCGGGCGGTGTTGACTCAAGAAATGTATGAAATGATCGAATGGCGGTTGCTGGTCTTAATTGCAGGCATGATGAGTTTTGGAACCGCCATGGAAAAGACAGGCACTGACAAGTACCTGGCGGATTGGATTGTGCATCACGTTGGGGGATTGGGTGGGAAAGCCGTCCTGGCTGGTTTTTTTCTGCTGACTGTGATTCTCACGCAACCGATGTCGAATCAAGCAGCGGCTCTGGTGGTGCTGCCGGTGGCAATCAAAACTGCCCAAACTCTTGGACTAGATCCTCGAACCTTTGCCATTACTATTACTTACGCTGCTTCGTGTTCGTTTCTGACCCCGCTTGAACCAGCCTGTGTATTGATTTATACCCCTGGGCGGTACCGATTTATTGATTTCATCAAGATTGGATTTGGGTTAACGGTGATTATGTTTGTGGTGGTGATGTGGCTGGTGCCCTATTTCTGGCCGCTCAAGTAAAGAATGAAGAATGAAGAATGAAGAATGTGCTTGGTGCTTAGTGCTTAGTGCTTAGGAATCAATACCTTCCAAGAACCAAGAACCAAGAGCCAGGCCGTTTCTTCATTCTTCATTCTTCATTCTCAATTCTTCCCTGGCTTTCAACTCGACCGCACCGCTTCGGATATGGATGTCGCGTTGGGGGAAGGGGATAACGATGCCTTGCTCTTCAAATTTTCGCACTACGGAATAAAACAATTCACTGCGTAGCACCCCTGGGTTGCCGATGTATTCACTCGACCAGACCCGCAGGATATAGATGATTCCGCTATCGCCAAATTCATGAATGAGCACATCTGAGCGGCGGTCTTTGAGCACGCCGGGATGTTCGGCAGCGACTTCGAGCAGTACCTTCCGGACCGCCTCAGGTTTTACTTCATATGACACCGGGAGCTTAAAATTGAATCGAACCCGCTGGTCACGATAGCTCCAGTTGATAACCTGCGAGGAAATAAATTCCGAGTTGGGAATAATCATGGCAATGTTGTCGTTGGTAATCACGGTTGTCGCCCGTGGCGAAATTGCCACCACGTCGCCGGTGATATTGCCGACTTCAATGCGGTCTCCGACTTTGATAGGTCGTTCAAACAAAATGATCAAGCCGCTGACAAAGTTATTGGTGATGTTTTGCAAGCCCAGACCAATACCGATTCCCAGTGCACCGGCAAGCGTCAGAATTGACGTCAGGTCAATTCCAGCGGTTTGCATAATCATCATCAGGCCAATCACCAGAGTAAAATAGCGGATAATTGACCCAAAAGCTTCGCGGACGCCAATGTGGATTGATGGTCGAGCCAGAGCGCGTTTGACAATCCAGCGTTTCAACCAGTTTGAAAACGTGACCAGCGCCAGGATCAACATTCCCAAATAGAGCAGCGTCCAGAGTGTCACCGGGGTTTTTCCAAACTGAATGAGCGGAAAGTTCAACATTTCACGGATCATCTCAGCCAGTTTGATCAATGTATCCATTGCTTTTCCTTTCTAGGGGATAAGTCAGTAGTCAGTTGTTAATAAATCTCTATTCTTCAATGGTTTGACTGTTAATTTTTATGGTGAGATGATCTGAGAAACAACTCCAACTAAACTTTAAGGGACTTGCTCTCTTTCAAAACCCTGAACCCTGAACCCTGAACCCTAAATTTATGACTGTTCAACTTGGTGAATTTCAACTTGATATTGTGTCAGATGGAACCTTTTACCTGGATGGCGGTGCGATGTTTGGTGTCGTACCTCGTGTTGTTTGGGAGCGGGTAATGCCTCCCGATGACCGTCACCGTATTCGGTTGGGAACAAATACCTTACTGGTGCGAACTCCGCACGAAACAATTCTGATTGACACCGGAATTGGTGAAAAATGGTCGCCGAAACATCTGGAAATGTACGGGATCCAACATGAAACCACGGTGCCGAAATCACTGGCGGCCCTTGGCCTTTCGGTTGATGACATCACCCTGGTGATTGACACCCATCTCCATTTTGACCACGCTGGCGGAAACACCTTTGTGGACGCCGATGGAACACTCAAACCGACATTTCCAAAGGCGCGCTATGTGGTGCAGCGGCAAGAATACCTGCACGCCTGTTCCCCGCACGAACGCGACCGGGCCAGTTATATGCCGGAAAATTGGGAACCCCTGGTGGCAACCGGACAGTTGGAGTTTTCAGATGGTGAGCAAGAACTTTCTCCTGGCATTACCGTGGTTCCCATCCGTGGTCATAATGACTTCACGCAATGTGTGCGGATCGAATCTGCCGGGAATATCGCCTTTTACTGGGCAGACACCATTCCAACCACAGCCCATATTCCTTTTGCCTGGGTGATGGGCTATGACCTGTACCCGGTGGAACTCCTGGAGCACAAAAAACGGCTTATTCCACAGGCGGCTCGCGAAGGCTGGCTCAACGTGTTTGAGCACGATCAAGATACGCCAATGGCCTATATTGTTGAGGAAAAAGGGAAATACCGCGCGAAAGCCCTCAACCCCGAAGCGTCAGTACCACCTGCGTAAGCAGGTGGCCCCACCCGCTCACGCAGGTGGTACTGACAGTCACTGGATGCAGGCCGCAACGCGAAGACCCAAATAAGCGAGTTTGCTTCCAGGTGAAAGACTGCCACGATTGGCTGACCGACAATTGGCGGCCAGGCTAAACCAGCTTCCACCCCGATTCACTCGACCTGACCCGCGAGCTGGTCCTTTTGGGTCAACCACTGGATCAATCGTATAGCGGCTAAACCAGTCAGAACACCATTCCCAGACATTTCCGTGCATGTCATAGAGCCCAAAGTTGTTTGCCATGCCCAGGCTTCCGACTGGAACGGTTTCTCCGCGTGCTTTGCCTTTGGAACTCATCAAAACGGATGATCCGCTCCCGTTAAAATTGGCGACTTCGGTGGTGATGCTTTCGCCACAGCTAAAAGGGGTGGTGGTGCCGGCCCGGCAGGCATATTCCCATTCGGCTTCGGTTGGGAGCCGATACGCTTTACCGGTGGTTTGCGACAAGCGCTGGCAGAACTCAACCGCATCATCCCAGGAAATCTGTTCGACCGGACAGTTGGGGTCTTTAAAGTAGGACGGGTCCGGGTTTAAATGCCGGACTTGTTTCGGGAGTTCGGCCACCACTCGCCATTGTTCCTGGGTAATCTGGAATTTGCCCAGAAAGAATGGTGACAGGGTGACTTGATGCTGTGGGCCTTCGTCCGTGCTGCGCCCTGGCTCATTTTTGGGCGAACCCATCAGGAATGTTCCACCTGGAACATAGATCATTTCCATCGCAATATCGCCCGGCAGGGTCTCGGTAAAGTATCGTGCGCGCCCACGACGCTGACTGGTTGGCTGGCCACGATCAATCAGCATGGTTTCAAATTCGTGGATGTTGAGCACCTGGCCATAGAGCACGGTTCCGCAACTTTCGATGGCTTCAGTAAATTCCTGAGCCAGTTGGGCGGCAGATTGCTGACGGTGTTCGCGTTTTTTTTCAAGCGCCTGAAGTACGACATCCTCAATGGTTTGAGGAATATCGGGATTGATGCTCCGCAACGGCGTCGGCTTTTCGCTAATATGTTTGAGTAAGGTCAGGGCCGGCATTGACGCCCGAAAGGGTACCTGACGCGTCAGCATTTCATACAAAATTACGCCTAAGCTATAGACATCTGACCGGGCATCAAGGATCTCGTCACAGGCTTGCTCGGGCGAGACGTATTCTGGCGTTCCGACCACGGCACCATCTGCCGTCAATGATTGCGTTTCGTGGGCGACCAGTTTGGCAATTCCAAAATCAAGCACTTTGATTCGTTCCACCCCTTCTTCGGTCGGGGTCAGGAAAATATTGGCGGGTTTCAAGTCACGGTGCAGTATTCCGCGACTGTGGGCGGCATGAACGGCAGTACAGGTCTGGTTCAGAATATGTGCAATCTCGTTATAGGTCATCCGGCCCTGTTGCTGCATTTTTTGCCGCAAATCGAGTCCTTCGAGTAACTCCATAACAAAGTAGGTAATTCCGTTTTCCTCATCTAAATCAAAGACCTGAATGATGTTATCGTGTTGGAGTTCAGCCGTGTAGCGTGCCTCGCGCAGAAACCGCTTTCGAGATATATCGCTAAACAACAGGCGCGGCGAAAGGACCTTGATCGCGACAGTTTTATCCAGTGCCAGGTGTGTCGCCCGATAGACCGTTCCCATCCCACCCTCATTGAGCAGGTTTTCGAGGCGATACTTGCCGTTTAACACAAGATTGGTAACCAGCGCGCCATCACTGGGGCAGAAGATGATTTCTTCCAGGTCGCCCCATTCCCGGTGGCATTTCGGACATTTCCGCATAAGGTATTGAGTGAAGTCGTGAATGAAGAGCGAGTCACAAGTAGCGAGCCGTCAATCCATTTGACTGAGCAGTGGATTTATAGATTACCGGCAGAAAACCCCGGAATTTATTCCGGGGATGAATGCTGTCCGATTTTTTGCTTGCCCGCTTTGCAAAACCACACTACGATGACTTCCTTCTTACACGCGACAATCTCTGCGGAGACCCGGTAAGAAATTCAATGTGGTCAAACAGCGGCAGGGCTTGCCGTGAAGCTGCGCGTGGAGGGAACTATGGAGCTCCCGACGAAACGTGAACCTGGGGAATCCTTCACTGGTCACCCCGTTCCTTTGTGTCAGTAACGGCATTCAGTTGTCACACAAGGGAATCCCCACAATTTATTGCGGGGAGGATGTCAATGAAGGAAAACGCCGTGTAGTCAACCTTGAAAAAGAAATTCTGTCAATCTGAAAATTATCACTTTGTAGTATCTTGTGCCTGGCACCTGGTTTCGACAATCCGGAACCCGGAACCCGATTATTCATAGTACCTGACTACCCACTCGGCTACGCAGGACGGTTTTTCATTTCCCTGACAGGTGATGGTAAATTTCCAAACTGCCTGGATACCACCAGTTATATCCTCAACCGAAAGTAAGCGGACCTGAGCCCGGATTTTGGCACCGGTCAGGACAATCGCCGGGAACCTGACCGAATTCAATCCATAATTAAGCCCGAGTCGGACATTTTTGACTTCCACGGCCTGCAACAGAAAGTGGTTGAGCAGTGAAAGAGTCAGGAAGCCGTGGGCAATGGTCCCACCGTGAGGCGATTCCCGGCGGGCACGTTCCACATCGGTGTGAATCCACTGGCGGTCTTCGGTAAGGGTAGCAAACTGGTCAACACGGGATTGATCAATTTGATAATAGCTGGTGAGGGCAATGTCCTGACCAACATATTTTTTCAATTCCTGGATGTTTTCAACGACAAGTTTTTCAATTGATTGGGGTTCTTCCATAGATATTGAGTCACGGGATTGGTTCAGAGTAAGAATTTTGCTCGAAATGCGGCTGTTCGGCTGAGGACTTATTCCTCGCTTTTGTTGTTGGTCTGCTTAAAAAAGTCAGGTTCTGGTTCTTGATAATAGAGATCGAGGGTTTCCCAGCCTTTGTGGACTGCGACTCCAAGGGTATAGGAGGTAGTCAGTGAGACATAGGCCAGCAAGGCTGACATCAGAATCACGCCTCCGGGAAGGCTATGAAGGATCAGGCCAATCACAACCAGGGCTGCAAATTCAATCACCATCAGGCCAAATGGCGGGAGGATCCAGGACTTGAGGCTTGACCAGGCACCAACCAGAACAAACGGGTTGACCATGGCCAACGGGTCGCGTTTGGCGGCACCAACCACTTTGAGCAGTGGATAGACGGTCAGAGCCCACACTGTCAGGAGTCCCGTTCCAAGGTGATGCCAGATCGTGAGTGGCGGGAGTTTTCGAGCATCCGCGTTTACGATGACGGCTGCCATTGACTGTAAAAGTGGAATTAAGGTGTGAATCATCAGGGGCAATACACCAACTGCGGCTGCGACTAACCAGAGGGTAAGTCCCTGAAAAAACTGGTTGGTATCCGTTACTTTTGAGTAATCCCTGGCTTCACGACCATCTGCCCGATAGAGCATCAGGTTATAGCTGAGACACTCGGCGATACAAAAGCCGATCAAATACCCAAAGCGCCCAATGTTTTTGAGAGATCCGATGAAAACATATTGAAATGCAGGGTTGTCAGGGTCATAGGTTGATGTCCCGGCTGCGACTCCAAGCAGAACCGTGATCCAGGCTATGACCGCTGCCAGTGGATGGCGGAGTGGGTATGAGAATGCCTGCATCAATTCTTCAGAAAAGGACCGTTCTTTGGGTTGTTCGGCAGCCTGTTGCCAGGCGGCATAGTAGTCACTGGCTTTGACCGCAAAGACATCGCAATCCGGGCAAACTGCGACGTTTTGTGAACGAACCACACATTCTTTACACCGCCAGGTCAGGCAGGACGGGCAATAGTACTGTCCTTCGAGGTGGGGATGGCGAAAGCAAATTCCTTCGGGTGCATAGACTGGCTCGGCTTGTTCGGGATGATAGGAACTGGCTTGTTCGGCTGGTTGGTGAGAGGCTGCCGCCGAAAAACGATTCACAAGCTCATCATTGGGGGAATGGTGCTCAGCCATAGTTGAAGTCCAGTCGGTACCACCTGCCGGAGCGGTGGGGTTGATGTTTCACTCCTGGAGGGCTTGCTCAACCACTTGTTGCGTAAACGGGAGGTCGGCAACCTGTTCCAGTGCTTTGAATGACGCCTGAAATGCTGGTGTGATGTACTCGATATAGGTTGGATTCTTTCGAACTCCAGCCTGAAAACTGAATGTGCCGACAGCTTTGAGCATGCGTTGAATCATCATCAACCGATATTCCGCCTCAAACACATCGCGTGACGGGTAGATCCGGTTGCCAAACGCGGCGGTGTGTTGTTCCCAGAAAAAAGTTTTCAGTTCATCCTGCAGGTGTTGATCCAGTCGAGCATAGGGATCGCCCAACAATGAGGCCAGATCATAGGTTGCCGGTCCCATTCGGGCATCCTGATGATCAATCACCACCAGCCGGCTGGCCCTGTACATCAGGTTCCGGCAGTGGTAATCACGATGGCACAGGACGCGTGGGACACCTGCCAGGCGACGGGCCAGGGCAAAGAGTTCACCTAAAATCAACATTTCATATTCGGCTTTTGGGCGTTGTTGACGGTAGCTCTCAAAATAGTGCTCAAAGAAAAAGTTCAGTTCCCAAAACAATTTTTCTTCGTCAAAAGCCAGTCTTGCCGGGAGCAGATTTTGGGTCACCGCCTGATCCGTGGTTTTTTGAATTTCAACCAGCAGCGTGATGGCTTCGCGGTAGAGTTCGTTGAATCTGGCCGATGTCAGGTCGCTCAAGACATCCTGAAATCGCACATCACCCAAATCTTCTTGGAGAATAATACCTTCTCTCTCGCTGATAGAATGAATCTGGGGCACTGGGACCGCAAACTGTTGAAATAGTTCGGTCACCACCAGATAGGGAAACTCATCGAGCGAAAAACTGTCCGGGTACACCGCCGCAATATAGGTTTGCTCTGGAAGCGAAATCCGGAAATAGGCGCGGGTTGAGGCATCGCCTTGCAGTTGATCTAATTTTGAAGCGTGTTCAGGAAAGGAACGAAGTAAAAACGTTTGAAGCCGGGATTCCATATGCCTTCGTGAAGGAGAGAAATAGCGAAGGAATTCAGGAGTGAAGTCGCCTGGCATTGGTTCTCAAAACGGTTAGGTTAACCTTTCAAGTCCTTTGTATTCCACTATTGCACTATTTCGCTCGTTAGTTGGGTGTCTGTGTAAATTTAATGCAGGCGTTGAAGGTTTGAATAAAGTTGGTGGCCGACGAAGAGCGGAATGTGTATTTTTTGCCGCTCACCTTCATCGTCAGTTTGTCACCTTCGGCGCGCAGTTCGGTGACCTGTTTCAATGGGGCTGAAAAGCTGTCTTTCCCCTTATCGGCTCGGAAACTCACGCCTGACACGCTCACTGAAAGTGTTCCAGGCGTGTCAGAGCCAAAGAATCCACCTTCTTTGGTAACAGCGGTTGAATAGGGGCTTGGTTCTTTGGCTTTCGAGAGAGCATTGCGGAGCGAGTCTACCCGTTGTTGTAATTCCGCAACCGAATAATCGCCGCCGCCGCCAGCTTTAATCGCCCGGTCATAAAGCGAAATGGCCCGCTCAATATCTTTGGCTTGTTCGGTCAACACCGCCAGGTGAGCAAGACTTGGCCCGTGATTGGGGTTGGATTGCGATGCCTGGGTAAAATAGCGTTTGGCATTCCCGCTTTGGCCGCGTTTGAGATAGGCATAGCCAAGCGCATAGCAGGTTTCCGTGTCTGAAATGCCGCCGTTGAGAGCGGCTTCAAGATCTGGAATGGCTTCGGCGTAATTGCCGGCACGGAATTTCTGCAGGCCCTGGGTCTGGAGATTTTTCGGGGAACTGGCGGCGACGACCGCGGCTTCAGCTTTGGTTTTGGCAACTTCGAGTTCGCGCAACCGCACCGCAAGTTTTTTATCCTCAGGAAACGAGCGAATCAATTTCTGGTATTGGGTCAGAGCCAGTTGAAAATTGTTGCTTTGGGCCGCCTGTTCAGCCTGTTGCTTGACCGTATCTTTGACCTTATTGCGCAGTGCCAGTGCCTGCCCATTCCGCCGATCAATGGCAATGACCTGGGCTGAATAGAAATAGGCACTTGAATCGGCTGGTTCCAGGAGCTTGCCGCTGGTAAACGCTGACTCACCGCTGGCGAGGAACTCATTGATTTGCCCACGCCGTTGTTCGAGCAGGGTCGAAACCTTTTTCATCCCTTCGGTGCCTCGCGGGTCATCGGGGAATTTTTCAACCAGTTGCGAATAAGCAATTTGAGAGGTGGCAAAATCATTTCGATTCAAGGCTGTCTCAGCCTGTTTGGCCAGGGCATCATTGATACGCTTGCGCATCTGGCTGGCAGGTGCGTTGTCGGGTTGAATGGCCAGCACTGCATCCGCATAAAACAAGGCGTTATCGTTTTCAGGGGCGACAAAATCAGTTCGTTTAAATGCGTCTTCGGCCAGCCGTAAAAATTCATCAACCCGTTCAGCCGGTGTTCCCGTGCCTGGAGGCAGCACCGGACGAATCGGCTGGAGCACAACAGGTAATTCCAGCGTTTGACCGGCTTCGACAATGACTTCTTTTTCCAGCTCCAGAAAGCCTTCTTTGACAAATTTGAGTTTATGTGGCCCAACTGGCACATTTTTGAGTGTGGTTGGGGATGGGTTGAGCAGTTTGTTATCCAGATAAATCAGTGTGCCCTGTGGATCGGTGACAATCACAATGGTGCCGACCGGCACGGGGCGATTAAAGAAAATCAGGATTGCACCGATTGACAATGCGACAAGTAAGACCCCACCAATGGCCAGATTGATCCACCAGGAACGACCAGTCGGTTTGGATTTGGCAGAGGACCGATTTGGAATGGTGGGTGGTGGTGGGAGACGATGCTCACCCGAAGTGGTGGCCGGGCTGCCTGTTCGGCGTGGCACACCAGGATCAGATGACCGATCAAGTTCGCCGCTGATTGATTGCTTGACTTCCGGTGATGGGGTGAATGCAATTGGCGCTGACACCACCGTAGGGAGGGTTGGCGTCACCACAGGGGGTTGCACCGGTGTCACCACGGTTGGGGGAACTACTGGCAGGGAAGGCTGATTGGGCGGCGGCTCCGTCTGGCCCGCAAGCTCAGATGAGCGTGATTGAGCTGGGGGCGTCACCGGTTTTAATGGGTCAGACTGTTTGCGTGGAAGGCCGCCAGACGTCGGCGGATCATTAAATGATGCCTGGAACTGGTTGAGTTCCTGGACATCAATCCGTGAGGTTTGCAGGTTCAGCGGGTTGGATTTTTTGCTTTTTGGGGCCAGCGATGGGTCAGGAACCGGAATTGGAATCGGGAAATTGCTTTCGCTGGAGGCTGGAGGCGCCAAAGACGCCAGATTGACTGAAGCCGATGCGGTACCACCTCCACTTAACCCGGCTGATGGGCCTGGCGGTGGTGAAGTGAGTTCCGGCAGGGTCGGCGCATTGGCTTTTTCCTGTGGTACCACGGCGGCAATCATCCCGGTTGCCCGCACCCCGGAATGAGGTGTTTTGGCCTTTGAGATTTCAAGCGACATTTCAAGCTGCAAGTCCTGAAGGACCGCATTGATTTCTTCCATCGAAGCCGGGCGCAGGTTTGGATCACGGCTCAGCATGCGCAACGTCAACTGTTCCAGTCGGGTTGGAACTTCCAGTTCCGGGCGCAACACCGGGAGTGGGCGTGGGTCATCCGTCATATAGACCGGCCCGGTGATCCCAAATTGATCAAAGAAAAATGGCAAATGGCCACTTAACAGGTGGTAACACAACGCACCCAGGGAATAAATGTCGGCCCGGTGGGTAATCAGTGACGGATCTGGCCCTAGAATTTCGGGTGCCAGGTACGTTTCATAGTTGCGGACCGCCAGATGGCCGGTGGGGCCACACAGCGAACGTTTCCCAAACTGGGCAATGATTCGTGCCAGTCCGTAGTCAAGAATCTTCAGGCTGTAGCCTTCTGTCTCATCAAACCCGGTGATGATGATGCTTTCCGGGGTGAGATCGCCGTGAATCCATCCATCCTGGTGCAGATTGGCGCAAATTTCAGTCAACCGGAGCAAGAGCGCCACCACCCGGGCTGGGGGGAGGGGAGCTTCCTGAATCACAATATCGTCAAGTAAGCGACCGTGAACGTATCCGGAAACCAGGGCATACCGGTTGTCGGCAAATTCAACCGTGAAATAGCCCGTGATGACGTCTGGATCCGGCAACATGCCACGAATCGAATCGGCCAGTCCTTCAAGTGCCTTGCGGATATCGCTGGTAATCAAACCGGGGCGAAACAATCTGAGGGCGACATAGCTACCACTCATAAAGGTTTCTTCAGCCTGATAGACTTCGCCAAGGCGATCAGCCCGCCAGCGTGCCACCACCCGCAAGCTTTCGTTCAGCACTTGCCCAACTGCCAGGTAGGTTTCAGGAAATCCAGGTACCAGGAGATTTCCATCCACGCTGCAGTACTTGAGTTTGTCGTTGTAAACCGCGTTGCACTTTGGACAAACCAGCATAGGTGTGAGTCTTCTTATGGTGTGCGACGAATGACGCCGCCGGTTTCTTTCGGGTTGAAGAAGTTTGGGCAGCGGGTGAAAGAAGTCAGGCAGTCTGGGGAAGAAACGCCGGACCGAGTCGTCAAATTTCAGTTTAACCTATTTTCTTTCGTTCCAGTCCTGTTTTCTTCAGCCCACAGAACTTGTCAGGCAAGTTATGGGGGAGATGCCAATACAGCCGTGTTTCAAACTCCCCGAGTGTAGTTTCACGGCTATCCGTCCGTCAATGTGTGAGTCACCTTGTTTGGGTTGCTGAAGTGTTTCATCAGAATCTGATGGACATCCTCGTACTGCATCAGACAGATGGTTGAATTCAAAATGCCAATTGCATATGATGAGACCACTTTCCGAATCTTCATCCATTTCCATCAGATAAAATGAGCCAACCTGTAAGCCGTTCTGCCGACCATTCGGAGTCTCATGTGTCCACATTGATTGAAAACCTGACGTCCACTAATCCAGAAACCCGTGAAGAAGCCGCCGCCAAACTTGGATTGATTGGCGATGCAATGGCGGTTGATGCGCTCATCAAAGTTTTGGATGATCCCGACCCGCGCGTGCGGTTGCAGTCAGTTGAGGCACTTCACAAAATTGGTGACCGACGGGCGGTGCCGGCGCTGGTCAATGCGCTTCGCGACTCAGATTGGTGGGTCCGGGTTTCAGCGGCTGAAGCCCTGGGGACGCTTGGAGATGAATCCCTGGCCAAATCGCTGGTGCTGGATCTGGTTTCAAAAGACCCGTTGGTACGAAGTTCCGCAGCCCTGGCCCTGGGAAAACTGCAGTGGCTCGAATGTGCCACCACCTTGATCGAATTTTTACGGGCGGATCACCATTGGGTCCGCTATGCCGCCGCCGTTGCCTTAGGCGAAATGCTGGAAAAACGGTCAGTTGACCCACTGTGTGAGTTGATGATCAATGATGAAGATTTTTTAGTTCGGGCTGGTGCGGCCCGCTCGCTGGGGAAAATTGGTGACCGTCGGGCAATTAAAGCGCTGCGACGCGGCGCCGTCAAAGATCGCAATGAACTGGTACGCGCTGACTGTCTTGAATCACTGCGGATTATCTGGGGCGGATCCGACGATGAATCTGGTCCGGCAAGTGGAGGAGTGAATTAGGTTTCCGCCTTTTGTATTTGCTGGTTTTTGCTCTGGTTTCTGGCCTGGATGGCTCTGTCGTTTGGTTCTCATCAGGCTTGACAACCCGGCTGGAAACCAGTTTAAGTGTTGTCAACCTTGCATTTGGCCCTCTTCATTCTATAATTCCAACCACCTGGCCTGCTTTACCGCACGCCCCTCGTATTTGCTCCACAACCTGGAACCCTAAACTTGCCGATATTTCCCTGAAAACAAAACATCTTTGTTTTCTTCAACGAGTTTTCTTCAAACGTGCACAACCAACGTTGTGAGTAACAGGTTGCACGACAGACTTTGCCTGGGACGGTCACCTGCAATGGTCCGTGCCAGAGTCATCAAATGCAGACTGATGGGGCAACCGGTTTTGCAGAATCGCCAGTTGCAACCAGAGGTCTTTGGTTGCTGTTTCCGCTGGGTTCATTGTGAGCTGGGCCACAGGTGAGAACCGGCTCAGCCTTTTGGGCTTGATGCATCCCTGGCAAGCCTTAGAGACTTTCAATGGAAGGTAGCCGCACGTTGCTATGGATATCCTTAAGAATGTTCGCAAACAGGTAGATCAGTTGAAACTCAATCGGGAGATTGAGCAACTCAGCCGTCTCGTTCAGGAAAATCCCCAGAACGCCGAGGCCCTCCGCCGTCTGGCTGAGACCTATCAAGCGGCCAACAACGTTGACGCGGCCATCTCCCACTTTATCCAACTGGCTGATCTGTATCGTCAAACCAAACAGCATGAACTGGCGCTGGCTTTTTACCGAAAAGTAGAGCGCATGGTTGATAGCGACCATCGAGCCACGATTCTCAAGCAGATGATCAACATCTACTTTGAGTTGAAGCAGTTTGATCGGGCCTATGAACACTGCCGCCAGGTCATTACGCTCTACATCGCGGCGCAACAACCCGAAGCCGCGACTGGCTTCATGAAAATGTTGCCGGAATTTGGCGAAAAGGACGCTGATTACCGCAAAGAACTGCGGGAAATGATCCAGGAACGTGATGAAAAGTGGATGCAGGGCGCCAAAGCCACCTGGGTTGACACCGGCGCGGGTGGTGGTGCCAGCGGTGAAGAGAATTTTTCTGACCGATTGATCCTGCTCGTTGATGATGAGCCACACGTGTTGATGATTCTGGAAAAAATTATTCGCCCGCTTGGATGCCAGATCATCACGGCCAACAATGGCGTTGAGGCACTTGAAAAAGCCCGTCAGCAAACCCCGTCAATCATCATTTCTGATTTGATGATGCCGAAAATGGATGGCAGCCAGCTTTTTGCCACCCTGCAGGATGACGAAGTTCTGAGTGCGGTGCCTTTTGTGTGTTTGACGTCGCGTGACCAGGAGGACGAAAAGATTTCGGCCTTTGAAAAAGGGGTTGAAGATTACTGGAGCAAGCCGTTTAGCGTGAAAGAAATCCCGGTTCGGGTCAAACGCTTGCTGCGACGAACCAAACCGGTGCGACCGGCTGTGGGCCAGCTTGCGGCGACCAGCGTGGTGGATTTGCTCAACCAGTTTGAACGCGAACGTAAAACCGGCCTGCTGCAAATGGTGAGTCCCAGCCAGGAAAAAGCCTCGATCTATTTTCGCGAAGGAACCGCCGTCGATGCTGAACTGGGCGCCAAACGGGGATTGCAAGTCATTTTTACCGTGGTTGGGTGGAATGATGGGTCGTTTCGATTCCTGCCACAGCCTGTGGCCAACCAGGATGTAATCAAGATGCGCGCTTCGGATCTCATTTTGGAAGCGCTCCGCCGCTTTGATGAAGAGCAGGAGTTAATGGCGCAGTTGCCCGATCTGCAGGCCCGAGCCATCCCTCCGGCTGGTTTTTCTCCAAGCTGGTATGCCCATATCAGCCCGGATCTGGTCCGAAAAGTTCTCAGTCTGATTGATGGAACCCGAACCATCGGTGATTGTGTGGCGCGCTGTGATGGTGATTTGGATCAATTGCGAATTCTGGCTGCGCTCTGGTCGCCTGAAATTCGAAAGACGTTGCTCCCGCCTGAACCTCAGGCACCACCACAACCGCCACCCCCACTCGTCGCCCAGCCGCTGCAGCCAAATCCATCAGGCGGATATCCAATGCCAGGATCCGAACCGCTGACACCACCTGTGCCTCCGATGAACCCTGGGTATGGCGGAGGGATGCCCCCGATGCCGGTGCCGCCCATGTCACCTCAGCCAGGACCGCCACAGCAAGGAGGATGGGCCCAATCGGGGATGTTCCCGTCGGCTGATTTATTTCCCCAGGCACCACCTCAGCAGCCAGGAAACTGGGGGCAATCTGGCACCTATCCGACGGCGCCAGACCCGCAACCATATCCTCCGCAAGGGTATCCGGGGTATCCACAGGGGTATCCGCCGTCACCGTATCCGGGCTATTCGGGCGGGTATCCTTCGCCCTATGGTTCACCCTATGGTGCGCCGCCGCCATATCCTCCAGGTCAGATGCCACAGTATCCAGCCTATCCACCAGGTGCGGGATATCCAGGCGTTCCCCAGCAACCTGGGTATCCGGGTGGCTATCCGGGTGGAACCGTCCCTCAACCGCCGGGGTATCCTGGCCAGCCTCCCCAAATGCCATCCGTGACACCGTCATCGCCGCCTCAATCCCCGATGAACGCTCCATCGAAACCGGCAGGCGGACAATCATCCGGCCCGGTTGATGTCAGTATTGTGTTTCAGGACCCACAAAGCGAAGTACAACTGGCTCAAAAACTCTATGAAGCAGTGGTTCTGGCTAAACGGCAGTGCGGAGAAGCCGTAGACGAGTTTACCTTCCAGCGATTTCATCGCATCCTGGTTGAGCAATCCTCTAAAATCAAAGGCCAGTTAAATTGCCCTCGGGTTGTGTTTTCGGTTCAGGTTGAAGGAGGTCGGGTCAAGTTTATTGGGAAAGGTGCCTGAGACCAGCCGGTGTGGAGTGCGGCGGCCTGATACCACTTTCTGAGAGCCTGAGATTGAATCTCCCCTCATTTTTTTGATACAAACAAGTCTGCATCTCTTTTTCAAGATTCCCAACAGGTGAACCACGTAGGCTTGAGCGGAACCCAGATTATCTTTGGGGATGGCTTTGCCTGGAAGTGTTGAACGAAGGGATATTTTCAAGGGAAGTCCGAACAGGTGGGTATGGGAAGACGAATTTTGGTCGCAGACGACAGCATTACGGTTCGCAAAAGTCTGCAAGCATTTTTAATTGAACAGGGCCATGAAGTCGTGGCGGTTGGCAATGGCGATCTCGCAACCCGGCGGGCAGGTGAAATGAGACCGGAACTGGCATTGATTGATATTTTGATGCCCGGCAAAAACGGTTATGAAGTCTGTCGTCACATTAAACAAACCCTGGGCCTCCCGATTCCGGTGATGTTATTGCGGAGCGACTTTGAGCCGTTTGATACCCGGGAATCTGTCCGTGTCGGTGCTGATCAGGTGCTATTGAAACCGATTGATCAGGATCAACTGGTGGCGACGATTCGGGATGCCTGGATTGCCTATGGGTTTACTGATGACGAAGAGCCGCCACCCCCGGAAGCCTCCTGGTCAGATGTTGCCGAAGAAGTTGAATCAATTCCCGAAGCTGAAGACGGGTTTCCTCCAGACGTCTTTGCCAGTCACCAGGACCTGGATGGTTTTTTATCGCCAGATGTGGTCGCGGCTGGTCTCAATCTGGCACCCGTGCCGACCAGTGATTTTTCGGAAACGGCTGATTCTGACAATCCGTCCTTGCTTGCTCCGCCACCGCTTGAATCATCCTGGGAAACGACAGGTGCCACAACCGCCAGTGAGTATGTTGCCAGCCCCTGGACGTCGCCGATTCCTGAATCTCCCTGGAGTGAGCCCGGCACTGCCGCTGCCTCCTCGTATGCCGTCGCCAGCGAAACCCCTGCTTCGGCAAGCTCGGTTTTAACCCTCACCTCGACTGCCGAATCCGTCTCCCCAGCATATCTCGGGCCGCCAACGGCTGAATTGGAAGATCCATTTACGGTGGTTTCGCGCGGAGAGTACAAGTCATTTTTTAAGGATTTGCTGCGCACAACCGGTGCCCACGATGCGGTGTCATTGCCCACGGATCCAGCCTTTATTGAGCAGGCATTAAGTGAGTTATCTTCGGAAGATGCGGCACTGTTTGCGGCCATGATGGGCACGTCGGTTGAGGGGCTGCGCCAGCGGGCCGCTGGTGTCAGTGATCCGCACCCTACGCCAAATCCATTTGCTCCATTGCCACCGGTTTCGATTCCAACCCAGGATTTTGTTGTCCCGCTCAATCAAACGACCGAAATTGTCGTTGATCCGACGGGTGGCGCCACCATTTCTTTTGATCAAACCCAGGGGACAGTTCAAATCCACGGCCTGGTGCAGGAAGATGGAAGTTCACTGCCCGTGAGCGAGGTTGAAATCCCGTATGGCACGACGGGTGAATTTATGGAATCGGTGCCGACCTATTTTGATGATCGGCGTGCCGCCTGGGAACTCACTCGCCCGACAGCAGCGGCCACCACATTGCCTGCGCCGAGTCTGGAGTCTGATTCACCACTTGATTTTGACGTCGTGGATGTTTCGTCCTCACCTGAGGAAGTGGTGGAAGCCCTGATGTCTGAATTTGAAGCCGAAGACGTGCCCACACTCGAAGACGAAATCGAGACCGCTACGCTGCCCGAGGTTTTTCCCGAACCCGTCGCCGAAGTTTCGGCGATGACCGAGTTTTTGGACGAGGCAGAAGATGATTTAACCAGCGAGGCCGCGCCACTGGCACTTGAAGATTCTCTCGCTCCAGCGCCTGTGGTGGAGACTATCAACACCGATCCGTTTGCCAACTCGCTGTTTGAAGTCCCAATTGAGTCCAATCTGGCGGTGTGTATGGAATGTGGGTCGCCAGCGACGGACGGCGATATTTTCTGCCGTATCTGCAATACGGCCTTACCGGGCACTACCGGGTCATTTGAAGCCATCAGGGTGGAGTCGGTATCAGTGATGGTCTGTCGTCATTGCGGCGCCGGAATCAATCACGGCGACGTTTTTTGTCTCAAGTGCGGTGAGGTGATTTGACGAAATCCAATTGGTGGCGATAGCTTTGCAGAAAAAGAAACCTGGCTGGGATCATCGATATTCTGCCGGTGTCAATCGCTTGATCTTCAATCAGTTGCCGGCAGGATGCCGGCGCTCCCAGGCAATATTGATCTGAAAAGCTATATCCCAGCCCCATCCTGCCTCTGGAGTTTATGTCAAAACCAGTCATTGCCGTTGGAACCGATCTATTTTTTTCGTCCAAAATTAACGAAGCCAGTGCCCAGACCGGTATTCAGGTCGAATTTGCCCGTCGTCCAGAAGATGTCCTGGCCAAAGTCAGAGCGTTACACCCAGCCTGGTTACTCATTGATCTCAATAGCCAAAGAGTAAATGCGCTAGACGTAATTTCAGGCGTACGAGCCGAAGCTGAACTCGATTCAATTCAAATCCTGGGTTTTATTTCACACATCCAAAAGGAGTTACGCCAGGCAGCCCTGCAGGCCGGTTGTTCAAAAGTCATCCCCCGGTCTGAGTTTTCCGCCCGACTTCCTGAATTATTGCTGGAGTTGAGTGCGTGATGAGGTTGACTGGGTGCCGCAGTCACTCCCCCAGAATAGAGGTTTGTGCATGAAAGAAGAAATGGAAGTGTTTCATCGTCACCTCCAGAAAGCCAAACTCAAACGCACCACACAGCGCGATTTGATTTTGGAAGTGTTTCTGGAAACGGAAAAACACCTCAGCGTCGAAGAACTATATGATCTGGTCAAGCAACGGGATCCGTCCGTTGGATTTACCACCGTGTACCGAACCATGCATCTTCTGGTTGAAGCTAAACTGGCTCGCGCCGTTGAATTCAACGATGGACGGACACGGTACGAACACGAGTACAAGCACGACCATCATGATCATCTGATTTGTACTGAGTGCAGCGCGCTGATCGAATTTTTCAGTCCTGAGATCGAACGACTCCAGGAAGAAATCGCCCGCGAACACTCTTTTCTGATCCAAAGCCACAGCCATCGACTTTTTGGGGTGTGCCGTGCTTTTCACAATCAGGAAGCCGAACTTCCACCCTATTGCCTGAAAAGATGAAGGTCAGTACCATCTGCTCACGCAGGTGGTACTGACAGGTTGGTTAGGATTTGGCGCGTTTGACAAACTCGCCGGTGGTGGTATCCACCAGAATGCGTTCGCCAACTTCGAGATAAATCGGCACTTTGACACTGGCGCCGGTTGAAATTTTGGCATTTTTCAACACTTTCCCGGTTGCGGTGTCTCCGCGAGCGCCGGGCTCAGCCTCAGTGACTTCAAATTCCAGGAACTGGGGCAGTTTCACACCCACCACTTCACCATTGAACAGAACTGATTTGACAATGGCTTCTTCAGCCAGGAACGGAATCAGGTCTTGCATCTTCTCAGTTGGGAGCCCGAACTGTTCAAACGATTCCTGATCCAGGAAAAAATACTCGCCGCCACTTTCATAGAGATACTGGGCTTCGCGTTCCTCCACATCTGGCTCATCAAAGCGGTCTCCCGCCTTAAAAGTTTTCTCAAGCATATTGCCAGTGATGAGGTGACGAACTTTGGTCTTGTAGAGCGTCGAAGCGCCCCGAGCAGATGGGCTCTGGACCGAGTAATCCACAATGCTGAACGGTTCGTTGTCAATTAAAATCTGCGCACCGCGCTTAAATTCTGCGGTAGTGATCATGCACGAAATACTCCTTTGAATGCAGTTGAATAAGAAATTAGGGTTCCGGGTTCCGGGTTCCGGGTTCCGGGTTCCGGGTTCCGGGTT
>CAZXCE010000022.1:0-31490 GCA_964639175.1 uncultured Clostridia bacterium | reverse complement strand
AGTTTAATTGTCGGCGATCAATAAAATCTCGGCCCATAAAGAGAAGAATGAAGAATTGAGAATTGAGAATGAAGAATGAAGAATGAAGAATGAAATCAATTCAACCTTCTTCCGCTCTGAGCTTGCGAATCTTCAGTCCATTTTCTTCTGCCCCGGATCAGTAATTTCGCTGGAGCAGAAAATCGGCGTACTGATAGAGCAGGTCGCGGGCTGGTGATGGAGGCAACACGTGAAGCTGCTTTTTCGCATCCTCAAGCAAATTCCAGGCAATTTCGCGGGCAAAGGCAATCGAACCAGCGGCTTCCAGGAGCGCTACGGCTTCAGGTAATTCACGACTCAAGTTTGGATTGCCAAGATACTGGAGGAACCGCTCGCGTTCGGGTGATTTGGCATATTTCAGGAAGTGAATCACAATCAAGGTCTTTTTCCCGTCGCGGATATCAAGGCCAAGCGGCTTGCCCAACCGGAGGGGGTCGGCCTGAAGATCCAACACATCATCCCAAATCTGGAAAGCGGTACCGATCTTTTCCCCAAACAGGGCCATGGCTTTGACCTGTTCCTCGGTCCCATCCCCGGCCAGAACACCGCAAATACAGCTTGCCCGGTAGAGCGCTGACGTCTTACGCGAGGCCATAACCAGATAGTCTTCGATTTCAAGCTCCATCCGGGTCTCAAAGCTCATATCGTCAAATTGACCTAAACACATCAATTTGGCAGCTTTGGCCAGTACATCAACCATACGAATGGCATGGCGGGCAACGCGAGATGCCTGCTCGACGGCTTTGGCATAGAGCAGATCCCCGACCAGCAGCGAGGTTCGATCACCAAACTGACTATGGAGCGTTGGCCGTCCATGCCGTTTCTCGCTGTGATCCATCATATCGTCGTGGATCAATGACAAATTGTGCAGGTATTCAACGGCCAGGGCTGGAGGAATGGCATCATCCAGAACACCACCCAGCGCTTCAGCGCAGGTGATAACCAGGAAAGGGCGTAATCGTTTACCGCCACTTTTGAACAGGTAGGTGGTTGCTTCCAATAGAAGCGGCTGTGTTACCTCAGCAATATCTTTCAAAATCTCTTCATCAATCATTCGGGCTACGGTTTCTGCCCTGGCCATCAGGGCAATCGTTCCCGGCTCTTCAAGAAGTTCGCGCATGGTCCCCCGCTTTTCTCGGTGATGTAATTCTCACCATCCTACAATGGGCCAGATGCACTCGCAAGCACAAGCTTTCGGCAACTCATTTGTCAAAGGCCTGCCAGCCCACAGGGTAGTTTGCTCAGTCACCAGGAGCCGAAAATAGTTTTGGCACATCCTACAGGCCCCCAAGCGTTGGCAGCAGACCTGAAGTTTCCCCCCGGATCCCTCCAAGCCTACAACTCAGAAGTAGGATGTGCCAAATCGACAATAAACGCCCTACAGACAGTGTCCAATAAGATCGCTCATTGAATGGATTGACTATACGAAAAACGACCAAACCGGTCAATACTCTTTTCCCTAAAATCATCCTAACTTCCTTACAAATTCCGATAAAATCACAATAAAACCAATAAAAACAATAACTCACCTTAAAGCAACTTGTTCTCCGATAAAACACCTTGTTCCTCCACATGGAATCTGGTAGGTTTAAGCCGGTCAACCAAAACGACCAAAACGACCATCGCTTCCTTTTAAGCAATACTTGAAGTACAGAGCAAGCGACTCGTTTTTACCGAAACTCTGAAGATGGTGATTTATGACTCGTGCCTACTCAACTGCGGAAGTTTCTCAGATGTGGAACGTCAGCGAATCCACCATTAAACGGTGGGCTGATAGTGGGAAGCTGGAGTGTATCCGGACACCTGGGGGGCATCGTCGGTTTCGCATGGAAGCGTTGATGGTCTTTCAGGAACAAAATCACCTGAAGTCATCCAACCTGTTCACCACTCCCCTGTCTTTATCATCTTCCTCTGACTCAGCCCTGAACCAGAACCACCACGTTGGCCAGGAACAACACCTGCTTGAGCAGGTTGAAGCGGTGACCGAATTCACCCCGGTCAAGACACTCCAGCAACTCTATTTTGATATGGCGATACAAGGGAGTCAGAAACTGGCTGAGGCATTTCTGCAGCGGTTATACTTGCACGGCTATTCAATTCTGGATATCAAAGAAAAAGTGCTGACCCCTGTCATGCACCAGATTGGGTGGTTATGGCAACGAGGTGAATTGCAAGTTTATGAAGAGCACCTGGCTTCACACGTAACTCTTTCAGCAACCAGGTATTTACATTACCTGGTGCCACATAAATCTGAGCATGGCAAGGTGGCCCTGTGCGCCTGTCTGGAAGGAGATTTTCACGAAATTGCGCTCAACTGGTTGACTCAAACCCTTGAATCCGATGGCTGGCGGGTGATTGTGGCCGGGGCCAATACCCCGGTTCATTCAATCTCGGATGCCCTCAACCGGTTTCAACCGACGATTTTGTGTTTATCGGCGACGATCCTGTCCAATCTAGAGCATTTACGGCGAGATTATAAGACCTGCTGGGAACGAGCCAGGGAGCTGGGAACTCGGGTCATTATTGGCGGCGCCGCCTTTGACGACCATGATACCCGCGCTCACTTTCCCCATCACTTTCATGGCACCAGTTTTTCCGACCTGATCGGGTACCTTCGGCGGGAGTTTCGCCACTAATTTGAGGCCCGACAGGCAGGGTTCCGGCCAGATCAGTACCTTCCCTGACCGGATCTCGCCATTACACCATTTGGTCACCAGTCTGCCCCCCCTCCACACCTTTTCGTGCACAACCTCTTTATTCGCAATAATTTATAAAAAAATCAGGCAACGATTCAAATTCCCGGTGTGTCAAATCGGCGCAAACATACAGCAGCGATGCTGAAACAATATTGATAGATACACAGGAACTTCTGGATGAGGAGCCCGATTATGAACAAACTGACGACTTCACTGATGACACTTCTTTTGGTAAGCGTGGTGGGCCTGGTGGATGCAACGCAGGCGCAAAATTACCCTTATTCTGGCCGGTTTCCACGTCCGGTCGATCAACAATATGGTAACTACCCACAAGGATATAGCCGGGAATATGCGGAAGACTATAACCGGGGTTTTCGTCAGGGCCGAAGTGATGGGTTAACGGATGGCCGTCGTGACGGTGCCCGCGAAGTCAAGCAGGAAAAATTGCGGACCTATTCAACCCGTCGCAATCCAACAATGGGCGAAATGGCATTTGCTGATGGCTACAACAATGGCTATCGCGAAGGGTATGAGATTGGATTTGACCAGGAATTTTCCAAGGGTCTGCAGGAACAAACCCAGCGTGGATACAAAGATGGCTACAATGCTGGCTTGAAAGACGGACGCAATGCCATTGACCGCAACCAGTGGGATGAATCGCTTCGCCGGACCGCCAAACCGGTGACCAACCTGCGCAACAAGCTTCAGAAAGCCTATGATGATGCCTTTGAACGTGGGTATCGCGAAGGATTCGAAAAAGGCTACCGTGAACGTCCCGCAGATTCAGGCAAGGATTTTCAGCGCGGCTATGTTGATGGATACAAACTGGGCTTCCAGGATGGCCAGCAAGCTGCCCGCTCAGGCCGGAATCGGGATGATGCGTTCCGCACCCGCCGGGCCAGCCGGGAAAACCAGTACGAACAGGGGTTTTCGAAAGGCTACTCTGAAGGCTTTGAAAAAGGCTTCCGCACTGCCGATCAGGGCCAGGGAAACCAGCAGGAATTTGAGCGTGGATATCGCGAAGGATTTCGGATGGGGTTTGCTGAAGGTCAGGAAGCCGCTCGTGAACGGCGCAACCGCAATGATCGCAGCAATTCACTCTGGCGGCGACCAATCAAAACTGACTATGACCGTGGATTTATCAAAGGGTTCAACGAAGGTTTTGATAAAGGATATGACTCACGTCGGTGAGAACCTGGGTTGAAAACCAGGGTTCAGGGTTTGAAAACCAGGGTTCAGGGTTCAGGGTTCAGGGTTTTTGAAAAAACTATAAACAGTCCTCTTTCGAAAACCCGGAACCCGGAACCCGGAACCCGGAACCCGGAACCCGGAACCCGGAACCCGGAACCCTGAACCCGGAACCCGGAACCCGGAACCCGGAACCCGGAACCCGGAACCCTTTCTTTCCTAAGCGTGTTTCCGCTCAAATTCCTTCATAAATTCAACCAGCGCGGCGACACCTTCTTTCGGGAACGCGTTGTAAATCGAAGCCCGCAGACCGCCGACTGACCGATGGCCTTTCAGCCCATCAAACCCAGCGGCGGTTGCCTGTTTGATGAGGTCTTTTTCAAGCTCTTCACTTGGCAGACGGAAGCAGACATTCATCAGGGAGCGGCTGTTCTTTTCAGCCGTTCCGCGATAGAACTCAGAGGCATCAATCGCATCATAGAGAATGCCGGCTTTTTCTTGATTCATCTTCTCCATCGCCGCCAGTCCGCCCAGTCCTTCCAGCCACTTTGCCACCAGTCCAATCACATAAATCCCAAAGGTTGGCGGTGTGTTATAGAGCGATTTGTCTTTGACGTGGGTCCGGTAGTCCAGCATGGTGTGCAACCCGTCAGGAATTTTCGCCAGCAAGTCATCACGCATTATGACCAGCGTAACCCCTGAAGGACCAATATTCTTCTGGGCACCCGCATAAATCATCCCATACTTTGAAACATCAACCGGTCGGCTCAAAATGTCTGACGACGCGTCGCAAATCAGCGGCACGTTGCCGACTTCGGGTTCGGTCCGCCATTCAGTTCCAAAAATTGTATTGTTGGAGGTGAAATGCACATAGGCGGCATCCGGGTCGAGGGTCAATTCCGACTGATTTGGGATGCGCGAAAAATTCTCGGCTTTTGTGGTGCCCGCCGTTTTCACGGTACCAACCTTTTTGGCTTCCTTAACCGCTTTTTCCGACCAGACGCCGGTTACAATGTAGTCGGCAGAACCGTTGGCCGGCAGCAGGTTGATGGGCACCATTGAGAATTGCAAACTGGCGCCGCCCTGCAAAAACAGTACGTGGTAATTGTCAGGGATCCCCATCAGGCTGCGGAGTTTGGCCTCGGCAGTTTGAATGATTTCATCAAACACTTTTGACCGATGGCTGATTTCCAGAACGGACATGCCGACGCCGGGCAACGACATCATTTCGTCACGGATTTGCTCCAGCACGGACACTGGCATGATAGCCGGGCCGGCGCTGAAATTAAAAATTCGCTTTGGTAGTGGACTCGACATGGAAGTTTACTCCTTCGAAAGACTTAAAAATGAAGTGATACGTGAAGGTTAAGATTTGCGGAAGGCAGAGAGTATTCAAGTCTGAAACGAAGAATCAAGGGCAATCACGTGGAGTGAGAAAATCTTCTCCCTGGTTTTGGGAATTCGGTTGATATGAAGCCCCTGCTTGACTACATTTGGTGAAACCTAAATTTTGTTCCTATGGCTTTCAGGTATTTCAAAATGCCCCTGATGAACCTGACAAGCGAGTTGATCCAGATACTGTCAACGGCTGGCATTGGCCTGCTGGTGGGTGCGTTGTTGACCGAAGGATGTCTGCTGGTTCCATACTGGCGCAGTCTCTCCGCAGATCGCTTTCATGCGCTTTATCGAGACCTCCATCCCCTGCTCTACCGCTACTTTACACCATTAACTGTTGCGCCCTTGCTCCTTTCTCTTATTGCAGGCGCCATCAGCCTTCTGGTCGCCGGATCCAAAAGCTGGCCCACACTGACAGCGGGGATGCTTATGGTATGTGTGGCCACCACGCATGAAATTTACTTCAAAAAAGCCAACTCGCAATTTGCCGCCGGTTCACTCAGCCCCGATGCACTTTCCAATGAATTAGCCCGCTGGTCAGCCTGGAACTGGTTCCGGGTTGGTCTGGGATTGATGGCGTTTGGCGCCTCACTGCTTGGGCTTCGATGTGGGTCATAGTCGCTTCCAGGCAAAGATTTCCTCGGTCTGGATTCGTTAAAATCTCAGAAATCGTTAGAAAACCTGGACTTACACCCAGTAAACTTCAGAGTTTCTAATTGTGAAAGCATCGTAAAGCACAAATCCATTGACGAAAAACCAGTCACCATACGGGTTTCATATTGCCCTTTTGAAAAGTCCTGGCTTTTACCATTGAATGAATTGGCTCAGGAGAAAGATATGAGATTCGGTCTCAACCAGTTAAAGAAATGGCTTTCCATCTTGTTACTTGTTTTGATGAGTCTACTGGTCATAGCTGTGATTCATCGAACTGAAACAGCCAGAGAAACACTGATGGAAATAGCCCGTCGAAATCGGGTTACCATGGCCGAGTCAGCTTCCCTGGGCGTGGAACGACCTGTGTTTTCTTCAGTTGTGGAAGATGGCGAAGCCTGGCCGTATTATCTGGAAGCTCTGTCAAAACTCAAAGAAGTCTATGAGTCTCAACTCAAAGGCAGTTTGGGCTTTTATGGAATCAGCACTTTGAAAGAGTCAAAGCCTTTTCAAACAGAAACGGCACGCCAGGTAGTTGCAGCCTATCGAGATCCGTTGTTATGGATTCAAAAAGCCCAGAGCCAGCGCTTCTTTTGCCGCCCTGAAAACCGGACTGAACGATTCTACGCTCAAGTACTGCCTCCCTATCAAGTTGAGGAATTAAGCAACTTACTGATTGTGGCGTCTCGACTGGCTGAAATCGAGGGGAAACAGATGGAGGCTATCCAACTGGCGTTGAGCGCTTACTGTTTATGGGAGGATTTTTTCCTCATCACAAACTGGTATCAGGCAGGACAGGTCTTTCAACATCAGTCAGTGGTAGTAAATCAGATTCTGAAGTTGCTCAGTCAAAACCGTCTTAAATCACCAGAGTTTGCCCAACTTCAAGCTCAACTGTTATCTATTTATCAAACTCAGGTTTCCTGGTCGGCAAAAATGCGCTGCCAGCGCATTGGTTTTTTAGCCCGCATAACCAGCCCAGCGATTGATCGGCGCTTTGGCGAATATGGAACTTTTATTACTCATTGCTGGAGCACACCCAGTCAAATTCAGTTAAAGATGGAAGACCTGAACCGGCGTGTTGAAGGGTATCTGTCCCTTCCGCAAATGGTGGATTTTGTTCAAAAAGAAGATCAGATTTTTCAACTCTTAGAAGGGGCGGAAAGTGTTAATTTGAGAACATTGTTCAGGGCAATTGAGGATAAGCGTCACCGAGTACTGCTGCTGAGTGCCTGGGAAATCCAGGCCAAATTTCGAGCCTGCCTCGTTATTGTCTCACTTCACAAGGAAAGTTTTGAAAAGAGAACTTCGCTGACCAATCTACCTGAACTGATCAAACAAGTTGCGGGTTCCAACCCGGTGAAAGACCCTTTTTCATCAGCGCCCTTTTTATATCGTGCTGACGACCAGGGTACCGGGCTTGTGCTCTGGAGTCTCGGGCCAGACCTGGATGACGACGGCGGGAAATCGGTTCCGAAACCAGAATGGGTTGATTCTAAACAAGATGGCGACCTTGTTTTCCAGGTATCACTTTCCCTGAATTAATTTCGCACAACCCCCCCTACCCTGAAGCCAGACCCCATCGGTTTCAAACGTGACCGCACCGTTCAGACCAGTCTGCCAGAGGTGGGCGGTTGGGAGGAGGTGCTGATAGCGACGAACCACATCTGGATGGGGATGATGGTAAATCGAACGCTCCGGGGCGCAGAAGACCACGTGCTGAGGCCGGGTGTGTTCTAAAAATTCGACTGTACTTGAGGTTTTGCTGCCGTGGTGGGGGGCTTTGAGAACGGTGCAGGGTTGGAGATTCGACTGGGAAACCAGCCAGTGCTCAGCCGATTTTTCAATATCGCCAGTGAAGACAAAAGATTGCTGACCATAGGAAATTCTGAGCACTAAAGAATTATCATTATCGGACTGAAAAAATTGCCCAGAGACAGACGGAGGCGAGAGAGCTTCAACCTGCACTGCCCCGACTTCCCAGCGATATCCGGCGCCCAATTGAATCAGTTGAATGTGTTGTGCGTCGAGCGCCTGTTTCCAGCTTCGGTAGGTTTGATCCGGTGTTTCACAGCCACTCCCCAGGGCTTGCCCAACCGGAAAATTCCGAACGACCTCGGTAAACCCTTGAAGATGGTCAGCATCCCCGTGCGTTCCGACAATCCAATCCAGCCGACGAATCCCCCGTGCCCACAATGCCCGTGAAACAACCCGCTCGCCAATTCCCCGCCGGTCCCGGTTCAATCCTGATTCAGCCGGTCTGGTCCAGGCTGACCAGCCACCACTGTCAATCAACATCACCTGTCCGGTTGGAAATTCAACCACGGCTGAATCTCCCTGCCCGACATCGAGGAACGTCACCCGGAGCACTCCCGCCGGGGCAGCGCTCCACCAGCGTGGTGGGTTGATCATCCAAACCGCCAACGTTCCCCAAATAGCCACCAGAAACATCACCAGGGTGACCCGATATTTTTTCCCGAAGGCTGGCTCTGGCCTGGGAGCTGGCCAGAGCGGCTGCCAGCGCTGAAGGCTGGCCATCACCACCATCACCACGACTCCATACAGGACATACACGCCAATCAACCGGCCTTCCAGGTGAGGAATGCGCCAGCTTGCCCAGGACCACCCGGCCCCCCAGGTGGCCAGTTTGACAAAGCCTGATGTCACCCAATCCAATGCCAGAATCAAAGCGTTTGTAAGCCCGGCATCAACAGTCAGCGAAAGGAAATACCCGCTGGCCAGAATCAGAAGAAACCCAAGCACCACCTCCGCCCCCAAATTGGAAATCAGGCCAATCGGTGTAAATCGGTTAAAGTAGACGGCACTCAGTGGCAACAACGCAAGTTGAACCATTCCCGAAGCAATCAACAGCACCACGCCCCACCGCACCCCAACCTGAAGATTGATGGTTTTCGTCCAGGGAAAGCGAGTTCTGATCACCAGAGGAAGGCCGATTTGTTCAAGCCAGAACGCGGCATTTGATTTTTCAAGCTGGTAGGTAATCGGAGACCGCGCCATATCTTCAGCGAAGCGCTGCGGGCTCCAAAAGAGAGCTTCTGCCAGAACTCGAATCCACCTTGGGCACGCGGGCGGCAAGGGTGTCTGACGAGCTGGTCGCCAGTTCCCAATCTGTTCAAGGCGTGAAACCAGTGGCATCACACCACCAACCAGCATCCAGACCGCACCAATGGTCAACTGGAAGCCGGGTGAAAAAAGATCTGACGGTTTTAAAAACAACAGAATCAGGATTGCGGCGCCCAGCACATTGAGTGGTTCAGGTTGACGAAAAAAAAGTCCGCACAGTTGCCAGACCGTAATGGCCACCGCGGCCCGCAGGACTGGTGGTTCGCTTCCAACCATGCCGCAATAGCTCCAGATAAGAGCCAGGGTGATCAAGGCGGCCACCCATTGTGAAGCGAACCAGCGGCGGGTGGCGCTGGCCACCAACCAGCCAAGGAGCGCCAGGTGCGAACCCGAGATCACCAGCAAATGGAAGGTTCCAGTTTGTCGAAAGGATTCGGCCCAGTCAGCATCCAGAAAGGCCCGGCTACCAAAGAGTAAAGCAGCCAGCAACCCCGCAACCCGTGGTTCAAAATCAAGAAACAGACGGTAAATAGCCCGCAATCTGAGCAGTCTCATCCGCACAAACCACCCCTGGTCTGCACCTGGTGCAATGATGGATTCAATGGAGTGGATCCGGCCAACGGCAGACAGATTCAACGCACGGAGAACGTCATCGAGTTCAAGCATTCCGGGATTCTGGTACTCAGTTTGCCACTGGACTTTGGCAACCAGACGCAGAAAGGTACCAGGGACGAGCGGATGAGTCGCCCATTGGTGCTTGAATTGCGTTTTTTCCAGCGGAAAGAGAAGGTTGATACGACCCTGGGCCGGCAGCACCTGATCCTTGCAGCACACCTCAGTCACGTTCAGGGTAAGGTACAGACGCTCAACACCAGGCTCTGGCCAATCTTCGACCCAGCCAGTCAGCCGGATCGCTTCATCGGGTTGAATCTGGTGTTGAGTCAAAACCAGCCTTAGTTGAGTGGGAGAAGTCGTTACCTGGTGTTCTTGAATGGCACAGAGCGCGCCAGCCCCAAATACCACAAAGGCAAGGCTGCTCCACATCAAACCAGGCCAGGATTTCAGGTAGCCGATGATACCGCCGAGGCTCGCCATCACCATCAGCCATACCACCACAGACAGCTTCCCCTGACCGGAGCCCCACCCAATTCCCAAGGCCATCACCCAACTGGCATGCCATAATGGCCGCCGGGTCCAAACCATTCCCCAGTCTTGCTGCCAAACCATACAGTCCCCCTCTCAAAATTAAATTTCTCACAGAATCGAAATTGGTATTAAACTGGGGAGGAGAGGGCAAAAAGTGTTCCGAACTGACCTGAAAAAAAACCGGATAAATCACGGTTTTCACCAGGAAAATCCGGCAATCAGACGCGATGCTTGACAGTCTTCATGACGTTGCACTATTCTGGCCTTGTCCTTTTGGTTGCTGCTCTTTTTTCTATAAAGCCTCTACATCACCTGGTTTTCCAAAAACAGTCCAACGACAACACTTAGCCGCTAGGTTATCCTTTTCTCTATCGGGGAAACACACGCATGTCCGCGAAGCTTGGCGAGATCCTACTCAAAGAGAATTTACTCACTCCGCAACAACTGAAAGAAGCTCTGGATTACCAACGTGCCCATGGTGGGCGGCTTGGCTCAATTCTGGTCAACCTGAAACTGGTTCCAGATGAAGAGATTACATCGATTCTGAGCCGTCAGTATGGGGTCCCGGCTGTTAATTTAGACCTTTTTGATGTTGATTCCAATGCCGTCAAAATCATTCCTGAAGAAACCGCCCGCAAGTACATGGTGCTTCCGCTCGCGCGTGTCGGACCAACACTGACGCTGGCCATGGTTGATCCGGCCAATGTGTTTGCCATTGACGATATTAAATTTATGACCGGGCTCAGTATTGAGCAGGTGGTGGTTTCTGAAATCGCCATGCTCAAAGCGCTCGATAAGTATTATGCCCCAGAGCGCGGGCTGGAACTGGCCAGTCAAATGAACCAGTTTGACCAGCAATTTATGGGTGGGGGTGCGGCGGCGGCGGCGGCCGGTCCGAGTGGCCCATCACTGGCTGATCAAATGAGTGAGTTTGTTGATGATGAGGCGACCAACCTTGAGGTCCTGGACGAACAAGACGAAATCAACCTTGACGATTCTGAAAAAGGCGCCAACGAAGCCCCGGTTGTTAAACTTGTCAACCTGGTTTTGGTCAACTCACTCGAATATGGTGCCAGTGATATTCATATTGAGCCATATGAAAAGGAGTTCCGGATTCGGTTCCGCATTGACGGTATCTTGAAGGAAATTATGCGGCCTCCGCAAAAAATGCGAGATGCCCTCACCTCCCGTATCAAGATCATGTCCAAACTGGACATTGCCGAAAAGCGCCTCCCTCAAGACGGTCGTATCAAGATTAAACTCCGACGTGAAGGCCGGGCACGCGACCTTGATTTCCGGGTTTCGACGCTGCCGACCCTCTGGGGTGAAAAGATCGTCATGCGGCTGCTCGACAAAGAAAAACTCATGCTTGATATGACCAAGCTTGGGTTTGAAGTCCAGAGCCTGGAACGATTCAAGCGTCAAATTGCCAAGCCGTATGGCATGGTTTTGGTGACTGGCCCCACCGGATCTGGCAAAACCAACACGCTGTATTCGGCTCTTGCCAGCTTAAACACCCCCGATACCAACATCATGACGGCTGAAGATCCGGTTGAATTCAACCTGACCGGAATCAACCAGGTCCAGATGAAGGAACAAATTGGCTTAAATTTTGCAGCCACGTTGCGGTCGTTTCTCCGGCAGGATCCAAATATTATTCTGGTCGGAGAGATCCGAGACTTTGAAACGGCTGAAATTGCCGTCAAAGCGGCGTTGACGGGTCACCTTGTGCTCTCAACACTGCACACCAATGACGCTCCATCTACGGTCAGCCGCTTAATGAACATGGGGATTGAACCATTTCTGGTTGCCACCTCAGTCAATCTCATTCAGGCCCAGCGATTGATTCGCCGAATTTGTACTGAGTGCAAAGCACCAGCCAAAGTTCAGCCTCCGCTGCAAACCTTGCTTGAAGTTGGATTTACCCCCGAAGATGCCTCCAGTATCACGATTGTGGAAGGCCACGGTCGGTTAGCAGATGGCCGGGAATGCCCCAAATGCAAAGGGAGCGGGTATAAAGGCCGTGTCGGACTCTATGAAGTCATGGAAATGACCGATGAACTTCGCGAATTGATTCTGGTCGGCGCCTCAGCGCTTGAAATCAAGAAGAAAGCCATGGAAGACAAGCCTGGGTACAAAGGCATGCTTTCCCTTCGTCAAAGCGGAATCGAAAAAGTCAAGCAAGGGATCACGACGATTGAAGAAGTAATTCGAGAAACAGTGCTCTAGGCAGTCATACCGCTCCGGTCTGGTCAGTCGATTTTTTCTGAGATTGAGCGTGGGTTCCACAGTTCAATCCTTTGGTCAGCTTGAAAAAACCAGTTCCTTTGAAAAAATACATGGTGGGCTCGCAGGTGGGTCTGGGCTTTGTTCGAAACAACCAGATGACTAAATCGGGGCGACTCATCATTCTCAATTGCACCTCGGTTTGAAGTGGAGGATTCATGGCAAATCTTGTCCTCAGCGAATTACTCAAGAAAATGACGGAACTCGGTGGTTCGGATTTACACATCACCACGAATTCCCCACCCCAGGTCCGGGTTGATGGTCACCTGCGTCCCCTTGATTACCCAGAATTGACCCCGTCAGATACCAAACAACTGGCGTATTCGGTCTTAACTGACGCTCAAAAACACCGGTTTGAAGAAACGCTCGAGCTGGACTTCTCTTTTGGGATCAAAGGGTTATCGCGGTTCCGTGCCAATTTATTTAACCAGCGTGGTGCAGTTGCGGCTGTCTTTCGGGCAATTCCATACGAAATTAAGACCTTTGAAACCCTGGGTCTGCCCCCCGTGGTGAGAAAGCTGTGTGAAAAGCCTCGTGGATTGATTCTGGTCACCGGTCCGACGGGTTCTGGGAAATCCACCACCCTGGCGGCCATGATTGACAAGATCAATCAGGATCGTCACGAACACATCATCACAATTGAAGACCCAATCGAATTTCTCCACCCGCATAAAAACTGTCTGGTCAACCAGCGTGAGGTTCACGCTGACACCCACAGTTTTGCGAATTCACTCCGCGCCGCCCTTCGTCAAGACCCGGATGTGGTGCTGATCGGGGAAATGCGCGACCTGGAAACCGTGGAAACGGCTCTTCGAATTGCGGAAACAGGCCACTTGACCTTTGGAACACTGCACACCAATTCAGCCTATTCAACCATCAACCGTATCATCGACATTTTCCCTTCACATCAGCAATCCCAAATTCGGACTCAGTTAAGCCTGGTACTCGAAGGGGTACTGTGCCAATCCCTCTTGCCCAAAGCCAGTGGCCAAGGCCGCTGCATGGCGCTTGAAATTCTTATCCCAAATGTCGCTATCCGGAATCTGATTCGCGAAGACAAAATCCACCAGATCTACGGTATGATGCAGACCGGTCAAGACAAATACGGAATGCAAACCTTTAACCAGGCGCTGGCTACCTTGTATTTCCAGCGCGCCATTTCGTTAGAAATGGCTCTGATCCGGTCACATAACGCGGATGAATTGCAGGACTTGATCAATCGTGGGTCTGGGTTAGCAGGACAGGGTGGTCCTGGCGGTCCCGGTGGCCCTCCAGGTGGACGACCAATGCCGCCAGGTGGAATGCAACGACCTGGCCAACCACCAATGCGACCGGGTGGACCACCACCGGGTGGAATTCGACGCTGATGGATTGACTCTTCTCAACTTGCCAGGGGAACGTAACTTATCTGGAGCACTTCCGACTCATGTTTTTGGTCTTGTCGAACCGGATCTGCTCCTTGTCAAAGAGGGGCCATTTCTCACGGTGAGGCCCTTTGCGCAGTTGGTTGTTCGACGGCACTTGCCATTTGAATTCAGTACAGTCCCGTCGGCACAACTCAAGCCAGACACTTCTGAGATGTAAGGAGCAGACCAGTTATGCCAACGTTTGTTTATAAGGGACGCAATCACCTGAATGAGGTTGTTGTTGGAGAAAAATTTGCCCCCAGCCGTGATCAACTGGAGCAACTTCTTCGCCGGGACAAAGTGTCCTTGCTCAGTGCCAAGGAAAAAGGGAAAGAAATCTCTGTTCCCCGACTTGGTGGTTCCCAAAAGGTCAAGGCCAAAGAACTCGCCATCTTCACCAAACAGTTTTCGGTGATGATCGACGCCGGATTACCGCTGGTGCAATGCCTTGAAATCCTTGGTGGACAGCAGGAAAACAAGTATTTCAAGCAGGTGCTGTTACAGGTTCGCGCCGATGTTGAACAAGGAATGACCTTGTCAGACTCGATGTCTCGCCACCCTAAAGTCTTTGAACAATTGTATGTCAACATGGTGGCAGCCGGTGAAACCGGGGGTATTTTGGATGTGATCTTGCAGCGGCTGTCAATCTTTATTGAAAAGATTGTCAAATTAAAGGGGGATGTTGTCTCTGCATTGATTTATCCTTCAGCCGTTATCATCCTGGCCGTGGTTGTGATTTCAATCATTATGATTGTGGTGATTCCGGCCTTTAAAACCATTTTTGAAGGGTTGTTAGGCCCTGGGGAACGCCTCCCTCTCCCCACTGAAATCGTGATCATGATCAGTAACTTTATGGGCTCCTACTGGTGGTTACTCGTCATCGTCATCGGCATGATTTCCTATGGATTAAAGTCATACTACGCCACTCCCGGCGGTCAAAGGAACATTGATCAGTTAATGCTCAAGATTCCAGTAATTGGGCCAATCCTGCTTAAAGTGGCTGTCGCTCGCTTCTCCCGAACCCTTGCGACTCTGTTGTCAAGCGGTGTCCCGATTCTTGAATCACTCGACATTACGGCCAAGACTTCAGGAAACGTCATTATTGGGGAAGCCATTTACAAGGTTCGGGCGGCCATTGAACAAGGTCAGACCATTGTTGAACCGTTGAAAGCCTCAGGGGTCTTCCCGTCAATGGTGTGTCAAATGATCGCAGTGGGTGAGCAAACTGGCGCACTGGATGCAATGCTTGGAAAAATTGCGGACTTTTATGAACAAGAAGTTGATAGCGCAATTGCCAACCTTCTGACATTGATTGAACCGGTGATGATCGGGTTTCTTGGTGTTACCATCGGCGGCATCGTGATTGCTATGTACATGCCGTTGTTCGTACTGGTTGGTAAACTGGCAAGCAAATAAATTATCGTTGGCCGATATCAGTTTGAGAACGGGAGTGCTCCAGGGGAACACTCCCGTTTTCTTTTGGGTTGGTATCCAAAAGTGTACAATGCGGTTCGGTTGGATCTCACAGCTCACACCACGACAAACATCACGGCTCATCGAACCCATAATCACTCTGGTTGGCCCTTTCATTTGCTATGTATACCCGCGTATTGAGTTTAATTCTTTCACGTCTGGTTATCGTTATTACGTTGCTCGGATTAGGCATTATCGTCAATGCTTCTTACAATCCGAATCTGGACTTGAAGCCCCTCTTGATTTTTGCAGCCTCGGTCTGTTTGCTTTCAGTTGGATATTTTGTTGCGCTTCGACTGTCAGAGCATTATGGCGTCCAATTGTATATCCAGGTGTTTATTGATGTTTTGCTCACAACCTGGCTGATTTATTTGATGCGTGCATCAGATTTCTCACTGGCACCGTTGTATTTAGTAATTGTCCTGGGGGCCAGTATGGTGCTCCCTCGGCCAGGAGTATTAAGCGTCGGGATTGGATGTGTCTTGAGTTATTCAACCCTTGTGGCTCTTTTTTACTTCAAAGTCCTGGTTGACGACGGTCGCTTTCTCCAAAGTACTCAACAAAACAATCTGCCACTCTATGCACTGGCACTTTTGCTTTTGACGATCCTGGGCGGACAACTGGCTGAACGATTACGCCGTAGCGATTCTGATTTAGAAATAGCCACCCGGTATCTGGCTGATTTACGAGCATTTAACGAACGAATTGTTCAAAGCATCAATAGTGGGTTGGTAACCACCGATTTAACCGGTACGGTTCTGTCATTTAACCGGGCGGCTGAAGAAATTACTCGCTATCAGGCAGCTCGGGTTCGAGGTCGTCATTTTTATGATGTGTTTGGTGATTTATCTGCCTTTAGCCTCTTTGACCAAAGCGAAATTCAACCCACCAGACGACTCCCACGGTTTGATGTTGATTGTACTGCACATGATGGCCGTACAGTCCATCTCGGATTTAGTGCATCACCTTTGATTAGTGAAGCTTCGACGGTAACCGGTTATGTCTTTTCATTTCAAGACCTGACAGAAGTCATCAAACTGGAACAAGAAATCCGCCGTCGTGACCGGCTGGCGGCACTTGGCAAAATGGCGGCAGGCATTGCCCATGAGATTCGCAACCCACTGGCTGCCATGCGCGGCTCAATTCAGTTGTTGCGTAGCGAGATAGAAATCACTGAAGACCAGGAATATCTGTTTCAAATCATTCTTCGTGAGTCTGATCGGTTAAATCGGATTATCACCGACTTTCTGGCCTATGCCCGCCCCAGTCATCCCCATATGACCCGGGTTGATCTGGTTCCGGTCATTGAAGAAACGGTTACCTTGCTGCGAAACAGTCCTGAAGTCCATGCTGATCATCAGATTACAGTTCAAATCAAAACACGGCCATTGATTCTGCTTGCTGATGCAGGTCAAATTCGCCAGGTTCTGTGGAATCTCTCACGAAACTCACTCCAGGCCATGCCCCAGGGGGGAACGCTCGACATCTTCATGGAATCCTCGTTTGGGAAAGAAATTGAGATCAAATTGCGGGATAATGGGCTGGGGATGTCACAAGAACAAATGGACCGCCTCTTTGAACCATTTAATTCTTCACGAACTGGAGGGACCGGGCTTGGAATGGCCATCGTGTATCAAATTATCACCGATCATCAAGGCACTATTAGCGTCACAAGCGGTCCGCAAACCTCTGAAAAAAATCGAAGTGGGACTGAAATCACCATCCGGCTTCCGATTCGGGAAACCCCACCTTCAGTCACAGGAAAAACCGGTGCCTATGAAAAACTTGATGATCCTGATTAACTGCCTTTTGTAAATCTTTTTGTTTCCTGACTCTCAAACCCTGGGTAAACGTGGTATGCTGAAGGGACATGATTTCTGCCAAAGCAACCCGGACAGTACACACCGTCGCTTCATTCCTGAGTACATTTTGTTCCTGGGGTTTCAGCGTCAACGACCTCTGGGTCCACCTGGAGACCTGACCCGTGTCACTCGTTTTTTGCCTCTGTCGTTGATGATCACACTGGTTTGGCGGAAGAACCCAAAGCGGCTCATTCACCAGGCAGTTGCTGACTGGACAGCACAAAGTTCACCTGCAACCCCACAACCCAACACCTATTGCAACCTGTGGGAAAGCGGCGGTAACTTCCCACCCTACACAATCTTAACGGGAGAACGGCGTTACCTCTTGCCTATGATCGGGCGGGGCTCCACGTCGATTTTAAGATGAAAGAGATGTCTCATTCCCTTCCCTACGCCACCCTGAGTTACCTGGATAGTTCAGGACAAACACATATTGTCCCAATCAATGCACCAATTTTCACAATTGGACGATTGAGAACCAACCATCTTCAAATCAATGACTCCTATGTTTCGCGTCAACATGCTGAAATTGCCTATCAGGACGGACATTTCTATTTGCGGGATAAAAACAGTACCGGAGGGTGCCTGGTCAATGGGAAGCGGGTGTCAGATTATTTGCTCCAGCATAATGATCAAATCCAACTCGGCAATACCAACCCCTTGATTCTCGTTTTTGAACTCCACGACGATCAAATTACGACTGAAGCCTCTGAAATGAACACGGGTGAGGAACATTCAACTGACAAGTTAATGACCATCATCACTCATAATCAAACCCGGTTTCTCAACACCTCGCTCCTCGATAGTGCCGAATGCATCACGGATGCGACCCTGAACCGACTGAAGAATTTGAATGAAACCATGCGGCGGATGCTGGCGGCCCGTAGTACTCAGGAATTGCTCGAAATCCTGCTTGATGCGGTCATGGCGGCCTTGCCGGCGGAACGCGGCGTGGTGATTTTGCCCCCCCAGGGCTCAAATCGGCTGGAAATCAGAGCCGTCCGACGGCGAACTGAAAATGGAACTCCGGTGCAACCGAGCAGCACGATTGTCGAACACGTCTATCAGGAAAATGTGGCCATTCGCAGCTTTGACGCCATGGCGGATAATCGGTTTGCCCTCAATTCCAGCATTATCCAGCAGGCAATTCACTCAGTTATGTGCGCTCCTGTCAGTTCACAAAATCGAGTGTGGGGTGTTTGCTATATTGATAACTTAATGGCTCACACCCAGTTTAATGATGAAGAACTGGAATTTTTCCTCGCCTTGACCCAACAAGCCGGGTTGACGATGGAAAATTTGCATTTGATTGAAGAATTGCGCGCCACTCAGGAAAAACTCATCGCCAAAGAAAAACTGGCCACCCTGGGACAATTTTCCAGTGGCATTGCCCACGAGTTAAAAAACCAGTTGACCACGCTGACAGCGGCTGAAATTCTGCTTAATGTCACCGAAGATCAAAATCTGCGCAAACTCATTCAATTGATTCTCAATGCCCAGCAGCGCATGCTGTCAATGGTCAATGAAATCAAAGACTTTGCCAAACAAAACCCTGATGGATTTCGCAAGGACCTGCAGCCACTTCGGCCCGTGCTGGAGGATGCGATCAGCTTTGCTCGCTTTGATCCCTGTGTCAAAGTGTGTCGGGTGGAAACCCATTTTGAGACCAACCCGGTGCTCTACCTGAATAAAGATAAACTGATGCAGGTGATTTTGAACCTGCTCCGCAATGCGGCCCAGGCCATGGCACAGGGAACAATCAGTGTTCGGGTTTCAGAACTTGATAGTCACGCCATCATCAGTGTCACCGATGCTGGATGTGGAATCCCAGCCGAACACATTCATTTGATCTGGGAACCGTTTTATACAACCAAAGGAACCGAAGGCACGGGGCTTGGGTTGGGGATCTGCCGACGCATTATTGAAGGCCACTCAGGCATCATTGCCTGTGAGAGTGAACTCAATAAAGGCACGTCATTTATCATCAAGCTTCCGATTCCTGGCGTTCAATGAAATCGTGGGTTACCGGTTACTTCCTGAAACGGAAAGTTTTGCGGCTAGTTGACAACTCCAGAGTTGGAAACCATAATGGCCTTTCCACCGCAAGTTATCATTGGACCATCAGTTCCAACACCATCAAAATCCCGATTCCCCGTGTACTGCTGACAGCAGCCAACCTTCGTTTTTTTCAACTTTAATCTGCGAACCGTAACGCCATTTTTTTAGGCAGCGGGAGGACTGGTATCGTGACAACACAAGAATTTGAGGCACAACTTCAAGGACAGGTTGTCGAACTCGTTCGGACCCATTTGGGAACACTTCAGCAACAGATCATCCAGATTCAAGCCCAGGTTCAAAACGCATTTAACCAATTTCTCGAACAATCCGAAGCCCAACTCGAATCACTCAATCAGGACCATACCCTGGCTGAACTGGTACGGGAAGCTGTAGCACAAGTCTATGCGGCTGGCGTCGCTTCCGTTCCCCCACCTCCACCTCCAGCGCCTCCAGCACCTCTTCAATCAAGCTCGGATCTGGCCATTGTAAAAGCCTCAATTCTGGATATCCAAAGCCATCAGACCCAGGCTGATGTTTTAACGGCACTGGTCAATCACACCGCCAATTTTGCCCCTCGGGTGGCACTTTTTATTGTCAAAGCTGGAAATGTTGTGGGATGGACCGGGCGTGGCTTTGAAGGAACCGTTGATAACAACAGTATTCGCGGCCTGAGCGTTTCTCTTCAGGCTGACACCTTACTCAGAACGGTTTTGAGTAAACAATCCACATTTGCTGGATATCCGGCTGATCAGGCAGATAACCTTCTTTTGATCAAGCGCCTGGGTGAGTTATCCCCAGAGCGAATTTCAGGGATTCCGCTTCTGGTACGAGGCAAAGCGGCTGCGGTCTTATATGTGGACTCAGGTGTTCAGGCAGGCGATGCCATTAACCTTGAGACACTTGAAATTCTGGTAAATATCGCGGGCATGACGGTTGAAATGTTATCGCTGCGAGGTCGTTCAGCGGTATCAGGTGCTGCCGCTCCAGCACCGGCGCCACCTGAAGCTGTCCACCCAGCTCCCGCGCCGAAAATTGAGCCACCGCCAGCCCCAGAACCCTCACCAATGAGGGCGACAGAACCAGAACCTCCAGTTGAAGAAGCAGCACCACAACCAGTCGCGCCACCACCGGTTGAACCTGAGCCGGAACCAACACCTGAGCCCGAACCCGTTCCGGCACCTCCAGCCGCGCCAGCCTGGGCCGAACCTGTTCCGGCACCGCCAGCCGCTCCATCCTGGGCCGAACCTGTTCCGGCACCGCCAGCCGCTCCATCCTGGGCCGAACCTGTTCCGGCACCGCCAGCCGCTCCATCCTGGGCCGAACCCGTTCCAGCACCGCCAGCCGCTCCATCCTGGGCCGAACCCGTTCCGGCACCGCCAGCCGCTCCATCTTGGGCCGAACCTGTTCCAGCACCGCCAGCCGCTCCATCTTGGGCTGAACCTCCAGCATCAGCGCCAGCCTGGGCTGAACCGGTGCCACCGCCACCACCAGCGTTTACACCGCCAGCGCCAGTTGCATTTCAACCACCAGCATTTACACCTCCTCATCCACCGGCATTTACGCCCTCGGCACCTGTGGCTTATGAAGCCCCGGCTTTCCCGCCTCAACCGGCCCCGGCTTCGTTTCAACCGACGAACTTTGCGCCACCTCCGCCGCCTGTTGCCGTTGAGCCACCAAGCTTTGCGCCACCTCCACCACCGCCTCCACCTCCACCTCCTGCCCAGTCAATTCCGGTTGCTGGTCGAACGGGGAGATTGTCGGCTCCAATGCCGGATGTCAGCGAAGAAGAACAAAAACTTCATAGTGATGCCCGGCGCTTTGCCCGCCTGCTGGTCTCTGAAATCAAACTCTACAATGAGTCAAAAGTGATTGAAGGCAGAAAAAACAACGACCTGTATGACCGGTTAAAGGAAGACATTGATCGTTCCCGGCAGATGTATGACAAACGGGTGAACCCGGTTGTGGCAACTCGTTTTGACTATTTTCACGATGAACTGGTCAACATTCTTGGCGGAGGAGACCCAGAAAAGCTCGGTCGTGATTGCCCAGGCCCCCAACTCGGAGGCTAAGGACACCAGGTAGAAAACTACCTTGCGAATACCATGGGTTTAGGGTTCAGGAGATAGAGATTGCCCAAAGAAAATGGGATCGCTCCTCACCCTAAGCCCTGAATTTTTTCCTGGTCTGAAATTGCCACGTCCCGTTGATCAGGCCCACCAGATAGCGACTTGCCTTTTTGCTGTGGGAAACCACATTCCGCTTTGATTTTCCAGCCGGTTACAGTGCCTCATATCGCGATACTTTCATTTCAAAAATCCAATTTACACACTGACATTTCGGAATGTCACAGCTCGGTTCACGGTTGACGGTGCATCCCCAACTACCCTCAAACCATCTGTTGAGCTGACATCAGCCCCCATCCGGGTGGATCTCTTTTTACATCAGTTCCTGATCCAAAAATAAATTCCCTGAAGTCCATTTCTCACTTTGTCAGGTGAACAAGGCGACATTTCCCCACGGCAGCAGGTTTTATGAATTTCTTTTCTCGATGTTTCACACTTCTTCGGCGCTCTTCCCTGGGCTTGCTCCCGCTTATTGCCAGTTGCGTTCTGGTGGCAACCTGTGCAGCAGCCCGCCCAGCAACACCTGAGGAACGAACCAAAGCACTGACCGATTTGCGACGCGAAGTGGCTAAAGCTGGCAACCAGCCCTCAGATTCGGCGCTTGCCTACTTTGAGCGGAATTATGCTCAATCTGAGTCAGCTTCTTTAGCCCGGTTTCGACGCGGATATGATCATTTTATCAATCAGGATTATGATCAGGCAGCCGATTTACTGGATGAAAAATATATTCAAGCCCATAGCCGACTGGGGGCATATGCCCTTTTTTATCAAGGACGGGCATTGTTTGAACTGGGTAAATTTGCCAAAGCCAAGCAGGCGTTCTCACGGGCAGCCAGTGCGTATCCAGATACGCCGCTTGTGCGGGAGGCCCAGCTTTGGGCTGGAAAATCAGCCGCTCAGAAGCTCGACCTCCAGGCGCTCGAACAGGAATTAAAGCCATTGCTTGATCAGGGAGACGGGACGGCCCTCTTGCTCCTGGCCCAAACCATGGAAACCCAGGGAAAATCAACTGAAGCCATTCGCGCATATCAGCGGATCTACTTTGAGGCCCCTCACACAAATGAGTGTAAGGTGGCAGTCAGCAAACTCCCGCTCCTTGGAATCACGCTTGATGCCCCTGAAATGATGAATGCCCGGCAATGGCAGATTCGGGCAGACCGCTTTTTTGAAAATAAGCAGTTTGTCAGTGCTGCCGAGGCGTATGCCCAGCTTGAAAAACTGAACCCAGGGGCACTCCAGTCTGATCAGAACCGGCTTCGATACGGAGTTTCGTTGGTAACCGCCCAAAAATATCCAGCAGCAATTCCCTATCTCAGTCAGATCAGCTCGAAAAACAAAGAATTGTATCCAGAAGCCTTATTGTATCTGGCGAAAGCCGAACGCCGGGCAAATCTCCCATCCCATGTGGCCACCACTGAACGCTTTTTGAGCCTGTATCCCAAACACCCACTGGCAGGCGACGCACTGGCCGATCTGGCTGCGTATCAGGAAAAACGTGGACAGGGCGCAACATATTATGCCCGGCTGATGCGTGAATATCCGAATGAAAAGGCAGGTGACGACTATTCATTTAAAAGAGCCTGGAAAGCCCACGAAGCCAAAAACTATGCAGCAGCCGTCAATTTCCTGATCGAACATGTGGGAAACTATCCTGATTCCGATTTTAAAGGCAAAAGTGCGTTTTGGGCGGCACGTGATGCCGAACGCATCAATGATCTGGAACGGGCACTTACGCTCTATGATGCTGTTTCCAAACGCTATATCACCAGTCTCTATGGGTCGCTGGCAACGGATGGAGCGAAACGCATCAAAGCACAATCAAGCCTCAAACCAGCCAAACCTTCCCCATCCTCTCCACTTGGCCGGGCATTGAATAATATTCAACCAGCCCAGGTGCCACCCGAAACGGCGGGGAAAGAAGCTGATTCCTTTCTGAATCGGGCCTCGGATCTGCGGATTATCGGGTTGATGGATCTGGCAATGACGGAACTTGAAGCTGCGCGAAACACAGCCCCCCGTTCTAAAAAAATCAACCTTGAAATCGCCCGTGTGAATCGGGACAAAAGTGATACGCTGGCAGCCATGCGGTCAATTTCGCGGGCACACCCGGATTACCTGTATTATCAAGAAAATCAACTCTCACGCGAAGAATGGGACCTGGTTTTCCCAATGGTCGAGTGGGACACCATTCAACGAGAAGCCCGTGCCAATGGACTTGATCCATTTATCGTAGCCGGATTGATCCGCCAGGAATCAGTCTTCAATCCGCGTGCAAAGTCCCGCGCCAACGCTTTTGGGTTGATGCAATTACTGCCTTCCACCGGGCGAATGGTAGCCAAAAAGTCCAGTGTTGGCGCCATCACCGAAGAACAACTCTATAACCCCAGGCTCAATATTCAACTTGGCACGATTTATCTGTCTGATATGGTGCGAAAATTTGGCCGATATGAATATGCCTTTGCGGCTTACAACGGCGGCCCCGGACGCGTTTCCAAATGGCTGCAAACACTCCCCAGTGACGACCTGATTACCTGGGTTGAATCAATCCCAATTACTGAAACCCGGCTCTATGTTCATGGTGTGTTGCGCAATGCTGCCCACTACCGCCGGCTCTATGGCGAGAAAAATCTGACCCCACAACCTCAATAGAATGAAGAATTGAGAGTGAAGAATGAAGAATGAAGAAACCAGTTCCTGGTTTTTGGTTCTTGGTTCCTGGTTCTTGGTTCCTGGTTCTTGGTTCCTGGTTCTTGGTTCCTGGTTCTTGGAAAGTATTGATTCCTAAGCACCAACCACCAAGGACCAAGGATCTCTTCATTCTTCATTCTCAATTCTTCACTCTCAATTCTTCATTCTTCATTCGGTACTGCTTTCCAGCACACAAATGTGGCATTTTCCACCGAACCCATTGCCCGAATAACAGCTTCATTGTCAAAACCAGGGAGCATTTGCAAACGCTTTAAAATCACCCCTTGTGGATCCAGGGATTGAGGGACAGCACATCCACCACCCGACTTTCCAATCAACAGCCAGTACACATCTTCCTCAAATGGTCCTGCGCTGGTTGTCATTATGGCAACTTCGGCCAGGTCATCCCAGGTAACTGATTCAACTTTGCCATTTCCCAGGGTGCGGGTTACCCCTTCGTCAGTGATTGAAATTGACATGGCAGGGTCTGGTTTTCTTTGAAAGAGGGATTTAAGCCAGTTCAGCATAAAGAGTGAAAAAGTGAAGTCATGAAAGACAAAAAATTTGGGATTGCCAGGCCAGGACTGGGAATCAAGACGGCAGTACCAGGCGACTTCACTCCTTCGCGCTGCCTGCTATTTCACAACTTCTATCGAAATTGATTGCTGACCAGTAATTAAAAAACGGGCTGAAGGAAGTTCTTTTTCTACCAGAATCGAGTTCTTGAGGGGCTGGTATTCGCTTGAAACTCGATCACTGCTCAGGGTTGCCAGCATGGAAGGTGGCAAGGAAGGCATTTCTTCGTTGTTGACTACGGCCCCAGCTTCTGCCCGGAGGAGTCGAACATACAGACGGTTGTTTTTGCGGAGCTGGTTGATAAACCGGACTAACTGAGCCGTATCTTTTGGCTCGGGGAGCGTCCGCCGTTCGCTCTGGCCAATCGTGGCACCATCACCAACTGAAATCGTGGCCATCCCTGGTCGGGCATCCGCCGGAATTTCAATCGGGATTCGTTCAACAAAAGTCTGACCGTTCGCATTACGGGCAAAAGCTTGAATTTCAATAGTTTCCCCACGGCGTGCCTTTGTTTTGCTGACCCAGATTCGCTCAAGTGACCCGTTAGTTCGGGCATCACTGGCAACGACGCTCAAGGTCACGCCTTTGATCGTGACATCTTCAAACCCGGTGCCGAGCAAGACCCCAAGGGGTTGGGAGACAGAAAGCCCAATCAATCCAGCCGGGTTGAGGCGCGAAGTAAAGCTATTGCTCAGGTCAATTGGGGCGTGGCCTTCGAGTTGAATCTGGCCTTTCATATGCAGTGTCAGATCACCAAGTGCTCGTTCTGTTGCCGTTAAACCACTTGAAACACCAAGGCTGACCAGAAGCGGCGTCAGAAAGGAATCATTAATCACTTCAAACCGGTAGGTCCGTTCTGCACCCCGGCTGGTTGTGACATTTAATGTAATCGGAATCATCGGTGCAGCCTGTCCCAGTTGGCCCCGAATCGCAGTCGTCCGATCCTGATTGATCATCCCGACTGGAGGCCCCGGAACCGTTAACTTGAAAGAATTGTTGATATTGGGAACAACTGTCACCACTGAACCTTCTGACATTGGAAACTGGGTCGCACCAAAGTTCAAGAATGGATGGCCAAAGGCATACACCTGATCGCCATCGCGCCAGGTCACCGTCCCGCCTGCAGCAAAACTAAAATCTCCTCCTGCCAGCAAAACGCTGATTGTGGAACCAGGCAGCAACGTGGTGTCATCAAACGGCTTCAAGCCAGTTCCCATCGGCGCCGCTCCGCTCAACCCGGAAACCAGCCGAAACCCCAGGGCCTCAAATTGTGGTGCATACTGGGCCAAAATATCGCTGGAAACACCTGAAACCGAAATTGGAGTCGCAATCGGCATCATGGTTTGCCCTACCAGCGGCGCCAGGCTCGGAGTGTAGGCGGCGTCAGCACCAATCAGAACTGGTGTTTGCCGCTGACTCAATTCAACCGGTACCGAAGCCGGCTTCACGGTGGCCAGGTCCTGGAAACTGAACAACCCGCGTGCGGTATGGACTTCGGATTCCCCGGTTTCAAAAATGGATAGCATTTCTTCAATCGGGGTCACACCACCCAGCGGTTCTTTTGAAAAAGGAAAACTAAACGCAATGGCGCCCACCAGCTTTCCATTGATAAAGACCGGGCTACCGCTCATCCCGGCAAACACACCCGTGCGCTCGGCGTTGGCCCCAGAGAGACGAATAATGATTGAAGATTGAGTCGGCGTTGGCAGCCCATAGAGGACACCGAGCACTTCGACCCCGAACTCTTCCATTTGTGACCCCTGGAAAATAGTTCGGGCAATCCCTTTCATTCCGGACTTCACTTCTTTTAAAGGTAAAAATCGAGGGTCACTCTCGATCTTTTTGGAGTCTACCGATGAATTTGATCGAGTTGACTGGTTCAATCCCGGTTTTTGAGAGGGTTTGGTGTCAGAGTTCACAATTTTCCGGTTACCAGGCTGGTTCTCTGAAACCGATGGTTTTGTTTGGGCAAAAACCAATTCCATCGAATGAAAACCAAGGAGTACCACCACTCCAACCACGAAAAGACTCTTTCGAAACGACATAGACTGAACCTCAAAACCAAGAGTCAGTACCACTTGCGTTAGCGGTTGGATCTTATTCCTTGTAAACCCACCCGCTGACGCAGGTGGTACTGACATGTTTTTCACTCTGAATTAACGAACGCCGGCAGCCTTGCCAGCAAATTTGAGTTCCTTGAGCAAATGGGTCGCACCAGCCATTTTTTCAACCAGGAACAGAACGTACCGGATATCCACGCTGATGGTGCGTGCCAGTTCCGGGTTGAAAGCATAGTCGCTTCCCAATCCTTCATAGTTCCCATCAAACGCAATACCGATCAATTCACCCCGGCCATTCATAATCGGTGAACCGGAATTCCCGCCAGTGATGTCCGTGGTTGCCAGAAAGGCCACCGGCACATCACCAAATCGGGGATCGACATAACTTCCCAGGTCACGCTTTTCGACCAGAGACTTGAGTTCAGCCGGAACATCAAACGGCTCAGCACCGGTATCTTTGTCAACCACCCCCTTGAGTGTCGTGTAATAGCGGTAGGTTGCCCCATCAAATGGGGTGTAACCGAGTACTTCGCCATAAGTAAATCGAAGCGTCCGATTTGCATCCGGGTAAATTGGATCGGTGCGGCGGAACAGCGTCAGCACCTCGATATATTCAGCCCGGAGTTTGGCAACCCGAGTGTTGTATCCTTCGGTGCGTTTGGCAATTTCAGGGATTTCTTTCGCAGCGCTCAACAGGAAATTGATGACCGGGTCATTGAGGTCACGCATCTGTTTGGCCGACATATCCGCCAGCCGGACTAATCCATCAGCCGTTGACAGATTTGGGTGATTGATGATCTTTTCGGCAAAGTCTTTTTCCGCCTGGACTCGATCTTCACCGGTTTTTCCACGGAAAAGGTTTTCATACACATCCACTTTTTGATCAACCGGCAATTCCCGGGCAAAGCGGAATAACATTTCATAGATCCGTTGTTCGATTTCAGGCTTGCGGTCCTTGAAAACGTTTGGAATCTGCTTTTTCATCCCTGCCCCAAGTGCTGGTGGCATGGTCCGCTCAGCTTCAGGTTTTTCCTGATCCATAGCAAACGTGGCGGCAAAAATCCCAGTTGAAAAGGCTGGGAAACTCAACGGGCTGGCCAGGGCATTGACCAGCGTGTTACCAACGATGGTTCGCCGCCATTTTTCATTCACGTTGTCGAGTTTAGAGAGCACATCGCCATACTTCGCTCTCATATCGGGACGGGAATCAATAAATTTGACCAGTTCGGCTTCTTCAGCGCGCCGCCGGGCCAGCAGGTTAGAACGTTTGAGGCCCCGGATGGCGCCATCAAAATTCTTTTGCGTATTGGCCAGACCAGCCACCAGTGAAGCCAGTTCAAGTTGAAGCTGGCGATTGTTGCGTCCGGCTTCGCGCAAGAGTTCAATCCGGGCGGTGTAGTATTTGACCGTAAACGGCAGTTGGACTTCAGCCGTGTTGGCCAGAGCTGAAGCTTCGAGATAGCGGGAAGTTTTCCCTGGATATCCCATAATCATCACGAAGTCTTTTTCCTTGTATCCGTTGAGGGAAATTGGAAGGAACTTCTTGGGACGATAGGGCACATTGTTAGGAGAATATTCAGCCGGACTGCCGTCTGGCGCTGAGTAGACACGCAGGAACGTAAAATCCCCTGTATGGCGCGGCCACTGGAAGTTATCAATGTCGCCACCAAATTTCCCAATCGCCAGCGGCGGGGCATAGACCAGGCGAACGTCCGGGTAGACTTCATACACATACAGGTAATATTTCAACCCGCTCAGCATTGGTACCACCTGGCACTCATAATTCTTGCTCGTTTGGGCAGCTTTGAGGATTTCGCGGCGTTTGGTTTCAATGGCCGTGTTGCGCTCTTCGGCGTTCATCTGGTCAGTAACACCAGCCAGCACCTCAGTCGTCACATCACGGGACTCTTTCAAGATTTTGCAGTGATAGGTTTCATCCTTGATTGCAATTTCTTCCGTCTCGCTTTTGGAAACAAACCCATTTTTCAGGTAGTCCTTTTCCGGAGTGCTCTCAGTTGCAATCGCCTGGAACGCAACATGGTGATTGGTCAGCAGTAACCCCCGGTCTGAGACAAACTCAGCCGTACCGCCATCAACAATCACTATCGCGTCTTTTAAGCTTGGTGCGGTGTTTGAGAAGATGTCTTCCGGACGCAAGGCAAAGCCTTTGGCTTTCATCTTTTGAAGGAGCTGGCGGTTTCCAATCGTATCAGGAAGCCACATCCCTTCGTCAGCACGGAGCAGCAGAGCCTGCCCCAACAACACAATCGTAAGTAAAACAGAGGCCAATAGTTTTAATCGCATTCGTTCTCCTTGTTTCCCTCCTGGTAAGGGATACTCTTTTGAAAAAGTGTGAGCAATTGCCAGTGATTCAGATCTATGTCTGACCGGGGAGCTGTCACCTGTGGATAAATGTTTGGCACTCGGAAAGATTGGAAAATGACAGGTTTCTGGCAATTGGTGACGGATGAATTCGCTTGGCAGAACCCCAAGCTGTGGTACAATAGCGCCTGTCTTCCTAACCTATCAAGGGCATCTTTTCCGAAATCAATCAAGGGGTTAAGCGCAGTTTCTGCTTCATCACCTGAAGCTTTGTGGGGAAGGCTCCTCCCCGTTTCATTCAGCTACCTTTTGCGCTGAAAATTTAAGAGCGAAACCCTGTAGCAGTATGCTTCGAATGAACTTTGAAACCGTACGTGTGCCAGATTTCGTGCGGTTCGTCTGTCGGTGTTTGACGGTGGGTGCGGTTGGGTTGCTGATGTTTTTGGCCGCTCCATTGCGCTATGACTATCACGCCCAACAACCAACGCTACAAAATGTCTCCATTTCCCGCGAACTGGTTGAACGCGCCACGATCTTGCGGCAGACCTTCGCCAATAATCCCAAAGCTGCACACACTGAAACTGAATATCTTGACCTGATCGGCATTTATCAGCGCGCGGTTCGCCTTGACACGGAACAAACTGTCGGCGATGCCGCACTGATTGGTCAGGCTGAGGTTTTTCGTGAAATGGGGTCGCGTTTTCAAAAAACGCGGTATTTCTACAGTGCTATCGGGTGTTATCAGAACCTGCTGGAAACCTATGAAACGAGTCCACATACCACTCGTGCCTTGATCAGTATTGCCCAGATTTACGAACATAACCTCCGGGAAATCAATCAGGCGGCACGCGCCTACCAGTTGATCGTGGAGCACTACCCCAGTTCAGTGAGTGCCCGCGAAGCCATGGCCAGTCTGGCCCGAATTGGCACCGTATCAGGCGATCAAACGACTGGTGAAAATGTACTTTTTGCCGCTTCTCAGGATGATCAGGCCGGAATCACCACCATTGGGCAGATTCGCCACTTTTCGGGGCCAGATTATGCCCGGGTCATTCTTGATCTCAGTATCCCAGCCACTTATGAGCGGTCGTTAAACGGCTCCACGCTGGTTCTGAGACTCCCTTCAGCCAAAGTTTCCCCGCTTCTTGCCGGTCGCCCAATTGCGATCACAACCAATGGCCTTCTCAAAAACATCCGCTATTCCACCTCGACCAGCACGGTCGAAGTTGCAATTGAGTGCACCCAGCTTCGCGACTTTGCTATTTTTGCCCTCGACGATCCACCACGACTGGTAGTTGACCTGCGTGGGTCACGCTCAATTGCTGAAGATGCTGAGATTTTGGCGTCTACCACGGCCCTTCCTTCAGTCAAAGGCGCGCAGCAAACGGCGGCTGGGGATATTACCCTGATGCGGGCCCTCGGACTCAAGGTAAAGCGGATCGTGATTGACCCCGGTCACGGCGGTTCTGATTTTGGCGCCACCGGCAAAGACAACATCTATGAAAAAGATGTGGTTCTCGATATTGCATTGCGGCTGCGAGCAGCGATTCAACAACAAATGAAAGATGTGGAGGTCATCCTGACTCGCGATAGTGACCGGTTTATTCCACTTGAAGAACGAACCGCAATTGCCAATTCCCGACAGGCAGACCTGTTCATTTCAATCCACACCAATTCCAGCCCATCCAGTCTGGCCAGTGGCGTTGAGACCTATTTCCTGAGCCGGGATGCCTCTAAGGAAGAACTCGAAGTCGCCACCCGTGAAAACGCGACCACCTCGCGCAATGTCAACGACCTGCTTGATTTGCTCCAACAAATCGCTCTCAACAACAAAGTTGCTGAGTCACGCGATTTTGCCCAACACGTTCAGACCAACCTGGTCAATGGATTAACCAGGGTTAATCCGCACTCCGGCTTGAACCGGGGCGTGAAAAAAGCACCGTTTGTGGTGTTAGTCGGTACCAGCATGCCAAGCATTCTGGCTGAAGTCTCGTTTATCAGCTACCCCAAAGATGCTGATGCCTTGCGCACGATTGAATTTCGCCAAACAATTGCCGAATCACTCTTTAGCGGAATTCAGAGTTACGTCGAGACGCTTTCGAAAGGGCTGGAGACAAGCTCCGGAAATTGAGCCGACGTAACCAGCGACGCCGTGTGGAGTGCGGTGGCTTGACACCGCTTTTCGTTTCGGCGTGTGGAGTGCGGTGGCTTGACACCGCTTTTCTTGTTTTTACATCTCCGTTCCAAAAACCAGTTGACACCGGCTTACAGATTCTGTTATTGAGATAGTCTAACATCAAAGGCCGAATCCAATACCTGATCGAGTTTTGAAACTCATTGCAATGAAAAGGGATGGTGCTTCTCTTTAGGAGAGAGGTGTTGCCTCCGTTCTTGAACGAAGAACACATTGTGGATCAGTTTTCGGCAATTTTACACC
>CAZXCE010000021.1:0-31750 GCA_964639175.1 uncultured Clostridia bacterium | reverse complement strand
ATATTCATTTTGCCACCCACGGACTCCTGGACAGCCAGCGACCAGAATTGACGTCGCTGGTTTTGTCGCTGGTTGAGAAGGATGGAACATCAAAGAATGGATTCCTGCGGGCATTTGACGTATTTAACCTGAACCTATCCGCCGAACTGGTGGTTCTTTCTGCCTGCCAGACGGGTCTTGGACAGGAAATCCGGGGTGAAGGCATGGTCGGCCTGACACGTGGGTTTATGTATGCTGGTGCCAAACGCGTTGTGGTCAGTTTGTGGGAAATCAATGATCTGGCTACTGCTAAATTGATGGAGAAATTTTACCGCAAACTGATCAAGAACAAGCTAAGTCCACCTGCGGCGCTCCGGGCAGCCCAGCTTGAAATGTGGCGCAGTCGCCAGTGGAATTCGCCGTTCTACTGGGCTGCGTTTCAACTCCAGGGAGAGTACCAAAAGTAACACATTTAGGGTTCAGGGTATTGGGTTCAGGGTTTTCGAAATTCAACTATTCACTTCTTTTGTCCTTTTTGTCCTTCTCGTCCTTTTGGTCATCAAACTGTGGAGTCGCAATGAAGCACATCTGGCACCTGATGGCAGCAATGATTGTGGCAATCAGCCTGCCGCTATTCGCTGGCCAGGCTATTGTTTCAGGGGCTGACCTGATTTCTGCTGGACCCAATCTTACAGGTCCAAAACTTGTTTTTCGCAAATCCACCGATATTGTCAGTTCCGGGCGTCCAGCTTTTAAGTACTACACCGACCGCCAGGGATTGCCGCAAAATGCCATCAGTTCGATTGAGATGGATCGTCGCGGATACCTCTGGATTGGCACCAAAGACGGCGCTGCCTATTACAACGGGCGCATCTGGCGCACAGTCAATCTGCCCAACCGGACCAAATCCAACTTTGTGTGGATCATTCGCAATGCAGCCGACGGTGGAATGTGGTTTGGGACAAGCGGTGCCGGGGTACTCCATCTCAAAGATGATCGGTGGACCATCTATGATCAGACGACAGGGCTGGGCGATGACATCATTCATGGTATGGTCGAGACCTGTTCCGAACGCGGTGACACCACCGAACTTTGGGTCGCCACCAACGCCGGAATCGGTTGTCTGAGTGGTGGCCGATGGCGGATGTACAATGCCCGGTCCGGGTTTCCGGTTCAGGAGGCCCGATGCCTGGCGGTGACGGAAACTACCAGTCACCAACGAATCATTTGGGTCGGAACGGAAGGCTCCGGGTTCTGGAAGTTTGAAGCCGGTCAGTGGTCACAGGTGCCAATGCCACCAGGCCGGAAAACCTGGGTTCGATGCCTGCTGGCCACGACCTGGGACGGCGCACCCGCGCTGTGGGTTGGGACGATTGAAGGACTTTTCCTCTATCAGTCTGGCCGCTGGCTTCCGGTCGAACTCACCGGTGGTGCCTCAAATACCTACATTCTGTCGCTCCTGGAAACTGTTTCGCCATCTGGAAACCGCATTCTATGGATTGGAAATTACTTTGGGCTGGTTCGGTTGGAACAGGGCGAATGGACCACTTATAGCATTGCCAAAGGCGGAAAGATCGGCACCTGGAGTTTGTTTGAAACCAAGGCTGAACAAGGTGGAAATACGCTCTGGATTGGAACTGCCGGTGCTGGACTGGTTCGATGGAAGCAGGGAACGTGGGCAAGCTTTGATCAATCTTCTGGGCTGGTTGGAAATTCGACCTACAGCATTTTTGAGTCGCAGGATATAGATAAAAAGCCGACGTTTTGGATTGGCACTACACAGGACGACTATGGGTGTTACCTTTCGCAATTTCGGGAGGGAACATGGACCCAGCCCAAAATCCTGCCCCTGGATGGTGGATTTGGTCGCACCTTTCTTGAAACCACAATGAAGGATGGAGCTTCATCCTTGTGGATGGGGACAAATCTGAACCTGGCACGGTACCAAAATGGTGTCTGGAAAGAAGTTACCTCCGGGTATGTCAATGCCTTGTTTGCCGAAGCCCAACCCTCAGGTGAACCGAGACTTCTGGCTGGATTAGGGCGGGGGTTATGCCAGCTTGTGGGTACCGAATTGGTTCAAATTCGAATGACACCAACTGATCCCCAACCAGCCGTCACTGCGTTTACGACAACGCCCAGGCCAAATGGAACCCATACGTTATGGGTTGGTACGACTCAAGGATTGTTTGGGTATGAGGATGGCCGCTGGGTTCAAATCGGAACCGAATCAGGGCTGGCTGGAAATCAGGTTTTAAGCCTGCTGGCCACAGTTGAAGCTGATGGTTCACGCTGGCTCTGGGTCGGCACCAGCAATGGCCTGTCCTGGAAAAATCTGTCCCAGCCTGGTGACCCGTGGAAAACACTGTCGGAAGCATCCAGCCCGGCATTGCCCAATAACACCGTGTACCGGATCAGCCAGGATCATTCCAGGCGTTTGTATCTTTCTACAAACAAGGGAGTTGTCCGACTCACATCCAAACAGCTTCCAACGAACCTTGATACATTTGACTGGTATACTTTCACGGTTGAAGACGGCCTGCCAAGCAATGAATGTAACACCGGGGCGTCACTGGTGGATTCAAAAGGGCGACTCTGGGTTGGGACAATTGCCGGAGCCGCCGTTTTCGATCCCGGCCAGGAACGGTCACAGGTTCAACCCGATCCATTGTTGATTGAACAGGCGCTGGTTCGAAAAAATGATCAGCCACCCGCCAGGAACACCTCACAAAAACAAGGTACCAAAGAAGATTTCGACACACTGGATGTGTCACAGTCACAAATTGAACTGCCGTATAACCGCAATCATCTGGTGTTTGAGTTTGCCCTGCTCAGTTTCTTCCGCGAAGCCGACACCCGCTTTCAAACCCAATTGCTTGGGCTTGACGCCGGGCCTTCGGAATGGACATCTGATTTTAGAAAGGAATACATAACGCTGCCAGGCGGGAGTTATGTGTTTCGAGTGTGGGGAAAAAATGCGTCAGGTCAGGTGACCGGACCGGTTGAGGTTGCCTTTCGCATTCATCCGGCGCCGTGGCGAACGTGGTGGGCGTATGGCGGATATGCCCTGGCACTTGGCTGTTTCGGTTGGGCTGGCTATCGCTTTCGAGTCAGGCAACTCCTGGCTCGCGAGCAGGAACTAAGTCGCCAGGTTGCCCAGCAAACCACCAGCCTGATTGAAGAGAAGGAACGTACCATTCGGGCGCTGGCAAAAATCCAGATCCTCAACGAACAACTTGCCGAAGCCAACGCTCAGCTCCAGGATGTCAACCAGCAGGAACGTGAACGCGCCTTGCGTGCCATTTCAGCCGCGCATCAGGCCCAGCTTCTGATGCTCAGATATCAAATCAACCCACACTTTTTGTTTAATGTGCTGACTACCATCTGGGGACTGGTGGACGAAGACCCGGTGCGGACGCGCCAGATGGTGGCGGGTTTATCGAAATTTTTGCGCTATTCGCTCAACACCGCCAACTCAACCCGGGTTGCCCTGGTCGAAGAACTCAATTCAATCCGCAACTATTTGGAAATTCAGAAGATTCGCTTTGAAGACCAGATTGAAATGAGCTATCGGATTGACCCGGCAGCCGAACCAATCAATGTGCCGCCATTTCTCTTGCAGCCACTGGTGGAAAATGCGATCAAGTATGGCATGCAAACCAGTCCGTTACCGCTCAAGGTGCATATTTCAGCCCAGTATCGCGGTGCTCGATTGCAGTTGCGGGTCTCTAATTCGGGGCGCTGGGTTGAACTGCATGAACAAGACATGCGAGCCGGTTCCACCGATATTGGGTTGAATAATATCCGCCAGCGATTACAGACTGCCTTTCCAGGAAAAGCTGAGTTGCGGGTTTTTCATCACGCTGGATGGGTGTGGATTCGGATTCGGATTGAGGTTGGTTAGTGGTTAGTGAATAGTGGTTAGTGGTTAGAAATCAATATTTTCCAAGCACCAAGCACCAGGCACCAGGCACCAAGCACCAAGCACCAGTCACCAGTCACCAAAACCAAAGTGAGGCTATTATGAAGACAGATTTTCCTGGCAATCAGCCTGAACATTTGCCATCGGCGCTAGAGACCTTGATTGTGACACGGGTTCGAGACCTGGTTGATGGCTTCAAAGTGCGGCGCGTTTTGCCCACGGCCAAACGCCGGATGGTTGGCCCCTTCACTTTTTTGGACCAGATGGGACCCGAGGTTTTCAATTCCGGTCAAGGGTTGGACGTTGGAGTTCACCCACATATTGGACTGGCTACGGTGACGTATCTCTTTACGGGTGAGTTACTTCACCGTGATAGCCTTGGAACCGTCCAGCCAATCCGACCGGGTGAAGTCAACTGGATGACCGCCGGGAAAGGAATTGCCCATTCAGAGCGCACACCAGCGGAGCTTCGGCAAACAGGTGCGGACCTGTTTGGAGTCCAGGCGTGGGTGGCGCTCCCAACCCGCTATGAAGAAATGACGCCAGAGTTTTCGCACTATGCAGGCCAGGAGCTACCTGTTCTGGAGGGTGAAGGGAAGTATGTGCGCCTGATTAGTGGAACGCTCTATGGCAGCCATTCGCCAGTTCGGACATTTTCAGAAATGTTTTATGCTGACGTTACGCTTGAACCAGGTGCCCACCTCCTGGTTCCGGCTGACTATGAAGAGCGAGCCGTCTACGTCGTCGAGGGGTCAGTTGCCTTCCCACCAGACACCACTGCCTTTGAGGCCGGGCAGCTTCTGGTCTTGAAACCCGGCGCAGAAATACGGCTTCGAGGTTCTGAATTGGGTTCGACTCGAATGATGCTGCTGGGTGGTGAGCCGGTGGATGGTCCACGCTATATCTGGTGGAATTTTGTCTCAAGTTCAAAAGACTTGATTGAGCAGGCCAAAGCTGACTGGAAAGCTGGAAAATTTGCACCCGTGCCCGGAGAATCAGAAGTCATTCCGTTGCCATATTATTGATAAAACCATTTGGGGCTGAGGGCTTATGGCCCTCAGCCCTATGTCTTCAGCTCCCAGCCCTTAACCCTTAGCCCCAACCGGTCTTCCTCCATTCATTGCTTGTTTTGACCGCTGGTTGCAATTTTCTTGGTTTTGGTCAGAAATTGTATAGGCTGTCAGTTGTGAAGTTTTCCTGCCAGAAAGTATTGAAAGTCAGAGGGAAATCCCCCAAATGATTACAGCAATCATTGTGGATGATGAACGAGTTGCGCGGAAGATGCTTCGGACCTTGCTCCAGGAGCATCCGGAGGTTCAGATTGTCGGTGAAGCCCAGTCTGTTTCACAAGCTGCCGAAGTGATGGCCAGTACCAAACCCGATGTTGTCTTTTTGGATATTCAAATGCCGGGCGGTACCGGGTTTGAATTACTCAACCGGGTCCAGCCCGGTTGTCAGATTGTCTTTGTCACGGCCTACCATGAATTTGCCGTGAAAGCTTTTGATGTCAAAGCGCTGGATTTTTTGCTCAAGCCGGTTGATCCCGCTCGATTAACCCAGACCATTGAGCGAATTACCGATGTTTTGGACCGAAGCCCTTGAACCCTGAAAGAGTATTTTTTTCTCATCTGCAAAGCTGCTACACTGGATACCTCGCTCCAAACCCACGCATTCATCCTGCAGGAACCATCATGGGGACAACTTTTCAAGCAGGGATCCCGATTCGGTGGGCGTTGACTGCCCTGGTGGCGGTGATTGGCCTCTGTGTCTCGGAACCGGTGTGGGCGCTTGACCCAACCAAAGCCGTTGCCGAATACACCCACGATGCCTGGCAGGATGAGCTTCCTCAAAGTTCGGTCTTAAATCTGCTCCAATCCCAGGATGGGTACCTCTGGTTTGGTACCTGGGAAGGACTGGTGCGCTTTGATGGGGTTGAGTTTACCGTATTTTCCAGTCGTAATACGGAACAGATGCGGACCAATGGGGTTTCGGCCCTCTATCAAAGCCGCGATGGAGCGCTCTGGTTTGGGCTGTTTGGCAGTGGGCTGGTTCGACTTCAGAATGGTCAGTTGACTCCTTTTTCAAAGCGGGATGGGCTGGCCGGCAACATTATCCGCTCTATCATCCAGGATCGTCAGGGCACGCTCTGGGTTGGGACTGAGCAGGGGCTGTCGTGTCTTGAAGCCGGAGGCCGGTTTCGCACCTTCACCGCTCAGGACGGGATGCCCCTGTCACCCATCCAGGCCCTGGCTGAGGACGGTACGGGCGCGCTTTGGATCGGTGCCAGAGAGGGGCTTTACCGCTTTCAATCTGGGACGGTAACCCGGCTGACCACTGCCGATGGGTTGCTTGACAACTCAATTCGGGCGTTGCTGGTGGATCGCGGAGGCCGGTTGTGGGTTGGAACGACTGGCGGTTTGCAATCCTTTTCAAGTGGGAAATGGACTTCGTTCACGGTGCGCGACGGCCTGTCGTTTGGCACGGTGCTCAAAATCATCGAAGACCGCCACGGCACGTTATGGATCGGAACCGAAGGCGGGCTAAGCCGGTTTGTCAGCGAACGATTTTCAGTGCTCACCGTCCGCGATGGATTAGTGAACGAATCAGTCCAGGCGCTCTGCGAAGATCACGAAGGGAGCCTGTGGATTGGGACCAACTGGGGGTTGAGCCGGTTACGTGATGCGACTTTTGTTACCTACACCCGTCAACAGGGGCTGGCCGGAAATGTCGCCCGAACCGTAATTGAAGACCGCACCGGAAAAATGTGGATCGGAACCGATGGCGGCGGATTGTCCTGTTTGGATCACGGCACAGTAACGAACTACGGTCTGGAGCAGGGTCTTCCGAGTATGCTGGTCAAATCTCTGTGCGAAGATCGTCAGGGGCAACTCTGGATCGGCACCAGCGGCGGCGGGCTGGCACACATGACCAGTCGCGGCCAGTTTACGGTGGTTACCACTCGTGACGGTCTGGCCAACAACCACATTCGGGCTCTTTTTGAAGATCGTACCGGCAGGCTGTGGGTCGGCACCGAAAGTGGGCTGTCCTGTCTGGAGGGGGGAAACTGGCGCACTTACACCACTCGTGACGGACTTTCCAACGATTTTATTTGTTCTTTTGCTGAAGACGCGACCGGCAATGTGTGGATTGGGACGCTCAATGGGCTGAATCGGTTTCGGGATGGGCAATTCACTCGCTTTGATACCGAACAGGGGCTTTCTGACAATGCTGTCTTAACCCTCTATCCTGACCAGGAAGGAAATTTATGGATTGGAACCTCTGACGGCGGGCTAAACCGGTTTCGGGATGGAACGTTTCGAGCCTATCGCAGCCGCGATGGAATGGCCGACAATAAAGTGTTCCAAATCCTCGAAGACGAGACCCGGACGTTGTGGATGAGTTCCAATCAAGGCGTGTATGGGGTGCGCAAATCGGATCTGGAGGCTTTTGACCAGGGTCGTCTCCAGAGGCTGACCTGTGTCCTGTTTGATCAGGCAGACGGGTTGAAATCGAGACAGTGCAGTGGTTCGTGCCAGCCGGCAGCCTGGAAAAGTCGGGATGGCCGACTCTGGTTTGCCACGGCGGATGGGGTTTCGGTGTTTCATCCGGCTCGGGTGACCCGCAATTTGCTGGCGCCGCCAGTGACGATTCATCGGGTCCTGGTAGATAGCGAAGCCGTGTCGCCGGAACAGACGGCAGTTTTTGCCTCGGGAAAAGAAAAATTTGAATTTCATTACACCGGCCTCAGTTTTGTGGCTCCCGCCAGGATGCGGTTCAAATACCGTCTCGAAGGCTTTGACACGACCTGGAATGAGGTCGGCGCCCGACGCACGGCCTACTACACCAACCTGCCGCCAGGAACCTATGCCTTCCAGGTGCTGGCCTGTAATAACACCGGCGTGTGGTCGCCAACCGGTGCTGTCTTTCGATTTGAACTGTTGCGGCCCTGGTGGCAAACCTGGTGGGCCAACCTGATGATCATTGGTGGGATTGCCGGAATCGGGTTTGGGGCGTATTCCTACCAGATTCAGCAGTTAAAAAAGAAACAAAATCAGCGGCTGGCGAGAGTCCGCCATCTTCAGAAGCAGTATCTGGATGCCGTGGGGCAAATGCTTGAAAGTATTCAGGTGATCAATTCTCAACATGCCCTCGCCACGGTGTTGCAGACGATTGCCGAGGAAAGCGCCCGCTTAATTGGTGGGTTACCCGGAGGCATCGGGTTTGTTGAAGATCGTCAGGTGGTCTTTCGGCGCATCTGGCTCGATAGCTGGCAGGATGTGGCCTATCGGGTGCCCTTTGAATTTGGCACCGCTGGTCGGGTTGCGGCGACCGGGACTCCGGCGATTGTCAACGAGATCAAAGATGAACCGCACATTGCCTTCCGCGAAATCTTGGAATCGCATGGCATTGTCGGGTTGTTGCAGGTGCCGATCATTACGCGCCAGAGAACCGTTGTCGGTGTGTTGATGGTTCGGCGGCCAGCCGGACGGGCACCCTTTACCCAAACCGATTGCCGGTTGATTGAGTTGCTGGCCAATCAGGCGGCAGTGGCAATTGAAAATGCCCGGCTCTACGGCGAACTTGAAGTCAAACGCGATGAACTCGAAGAAAAAAATCTGATGATCAGCGAGTCGCTCCGCGAATTGGAACGGCTCTATCAGAACGAGCAGAATGTGTCCCAGACGCTGCAGCAACTCAACCAGATGAAGATCAACTTTATGATTGTGACGTCACACGAGATGCGAACGCCACTGGCGGTGCTCAAGGGGTATCTCGATGTGCTGGCTGATGAATTTCTGGGGCCGCTCACCGAAGAGCAACGCGATTCGTTGGTGATGTGCCAGGACATGATCAACCGGATGATCGGCAATTTCGAAGGCATTCTGGAAATGATTAAGATCAATGCCGGACAATTTACCCTGGAGCGCAATGAGTGTGATGTCTGCGATTTGATTCTGGAACTGCTCAATGATCTCTCTGGATTTCTGAAAAAACGGCGCCAAACCCTGGCGTTGGACCTGCCGGAATCGGTCGTGCTGCGCATAGATCGGGAAAAGTTGCGGATGGCGCTGGTTCACCTGCTCCAAAATGCGATTAAATTCAGTCCGGATGGGGCTCAGATTCAGTTTCGGGTGACCTGTCTCAACGAACACGTCCATTTTGAAATCCGCGATTCAGGCATTGGCATTGCGCCGGCTGAACTGGAGCGAATTTTTGAATTTTTCTACACCGGGGCAGATCCGGCAACGCATACCTCGGGCAAGTATGAATTTTCGGCGCGGGGCAACGGCCTGGGGTTGTCCATTGCGCGCAGCTACATTGCGGCCCACGGCGGGCGCATCTGGGCTGAATCCGACGGCCCAGGGACCGGAAGCTGTTTTCACCTGGAACTCCCGCTGGCTGAACCCCAGGTGACAGTCGGGTCTGAAACCAAAGCCCTATCCAAATCCAACGAAACGGTACACAATTCTCCATCTTGCCCTTAGATCATCTCTTCTGAAATCAATCACCAAACAGCCGTCAATTCATCAATCCATCAATCGCTAGCTTTTTAGATAAATATTTCTTTGAAAAACGGTGACAAGTCCCCGCACTCCAAGGAAATTTGTGGGTGAAGTGCGATAGATTCAGCTTGAGGCGTGCGAGAAATACGGAGGCTCAATGCGGTCAAAGGTGAAAATCATGCTCGGTGGGGGACTTATTGCTGGTTGGTTGGTACTTTCTGGAGGGCTGGCCGGGTCTGTGACGCCAACCAGTGTTCAGGCCGCAGGGAGCCCTCGAACAAAATCCGCCAGCACTCAGAACCCATCATCGCTACCTGTTCTGAAATCAAAGAGTGCGACTCTGAAGGGCGCGGAAAAACACCGCTATCAGATAGTCATTCAGGTCAATGATTACCTGAACCTGGTTGTGGATCAGCAGGGAATTGATGTTGTGGTTCGTCTTTTCCAACCAGATGGGAAACTGGTCCAGGAAGTGGATAGCCCAAACGGTATGTTTGGGCCGGAACCAATCTACCTGATTCTTGACCAGGCAGGGACTTATGTGCTGGAAATCGAATCGCTTGAAAAAGAGGCTCAAAGCGGAAAGTATGAAGTGGTGCTTGACCCGGTACATTCAGCCACGGAGCAAGATCGGGTTTTGATAGAGGTTCAACGGCTCCAGTCGGAAGCCAGGATTGGGATGAGGACTGGAAAGAATGATCTGGCTTTGACCGCAGCTCAACGGGGAATGGAGCTGGCGAAAAAGTCCGTTGGTGCTGACTCCATTTTGTGTGCCAACGGACTTGAAGTTCTCGGGAAGGTGTATGTGGCCAAAGGTGACTATGATCAAGCCGAAATTCATTTGGTCAAGTCCATTGAAACTTACGATAAAGTGTTGAAAAACGATAATTTACGATCAACTTCCTGTATGATTGAGTTGGCAAACTTATATGTTATAAAGAACCAAATTGAACGGGCTGAATCGCTATTTCAGCGATGTCTGGCGCTCCGGGAAAAAGTACTGGGACCGGATCATCCCGAAGTTGGTGACGCGTTATCCTGGCTGGGATCCGTGTATATAGGGCAAGCAGATTATTCAAAGGCTGAACCGTTGCTGGTGCGGTCGCTCGCGATCAATGAAAAAACAGTCGGCGACAGTCAGAAAACTGCCCTCAGTTTAATAGGTCTGGGGGTGATGCATCATCTGCGTGGCGAATATGAGAAGGCGAGATCATATTATGAACGGAGCCTGGCCGTCACCGAAAAAATTGTAGGACCCGAACATCCCTCAACACTGCAAGCCCTTGGGAATCTGGCCTTTCTTTCCATGCAACAAGGTGACTATCTCAACGCGGAGTCATATTTTTTACGAGTCATAAGTATTCAGGAAAAAAACTTGGGCCCCATTCATCCTGACCTTGCCATTACGCTCTCCAATCTAGGGCAGCTCTATACAACTATGGCCAACTATGACCAGGCTGAAGCCAGTTACCGACGTTCCCTGGCCATCAATGAAAAAATAATGGGACCCACTCACCCCTGGGTTGCTCTCACCCTGAATGGACTGGCGCAACTCCAGATGGAAAAAGGAGAATATCCAAAAGCGGAAAAATTCTGTCAACAGGCACTCGCCATCAATGAAAAAGCCTATGGCCCCGCCCATCCGGAAGTTGCCGCCAACCTCAACAACCTGGGTGATTTATACAGACGGATGAGCAATTTTTCCGCGGCTGAACCTCTGTACCGGCGGGCGGTAATGATTTGGGAAAAAGCCTTGGGACCTGACCACCCTAATGTTGCGTCGGGGTTGTCCAACCAGGGGACGCTTTATCTCGAAATGGGTAATTTGGATCAAGCTGAAGCCTGTTATCGAAAGGCATTGGCCATTCAAGAAAAGAAATTGGGACCGAATCACTCGCAGGTGGGTTTGCTGCTAGGGAACATCGCGAAGGTTTTAACCAGAAAAGGCGATTACGCCGCCAGTCGGCAACTTCAGGAACAGGCGCTCGCCATCCGTGAAAAAGCCTTAGGACCTGATCATCCTGAAATAGCCAGCAGTTGCGGGGACTTGGGCATTGCGTTGACGTACCTTGGAACCTATGACCTGGCGGAAGCAATGTTTACCCGGGCTCTCACCATTTATCAGAAAAAGTTCGGACCAGGGCATCGCGGGGTTGCCTTGAGTTTCAAAAACCCGGGGCTGCTTCATCGGATCCAGGGGAATTTCACCAGGGCGGAGGAGTTTTATCGAAAAGCGCTCGCGCTCCAGATAGAAAACTTGGGGTCAAGTCACATTGAGACCGTCACCTGTTTGGGCGCCCTGGCCCTGGTTCAACAAGGGCTGGGCCATCTTGACCAGGCGGTTGATTCCCAGTTCCAATTCAGCGAAGCCTGTGAGCGCAACCTGGCTCACAATCTGGTGGTTGGATCAGAACGGCAAAAGGCACTCTTTATCAACTCCACGGCTGATAATGCCGATGCCACTGTGTCGCTGCACCTCAACGCGGCACCGCAAAATCCAGCCGCCGCAAAACTGGCGTTGACCGAGGTGTTGCGCCGGAAGGGGCGGGCGCTGGAGGTGATGACCAGCAGTCTTGCCACGTTGCGCCGTCAGACAGATCCCGAAACCCAGAAGCTCCTCGATGACTATGCCGCCCTGACCAATCAGATTTCGATATTGACATTGAAAGGACCAGGTACCCTTCCCGCTGAAAAGCATCGGGCCTATCTGAATCAGCTTACGGCTCGACAGGAACAACTGGAAGCCGACCTCACCCGCCGGAGCGCCGAGTTTGCTGTTACCACCAACCCCATTACGATTGACGCCGTTCGGGCCATGATCCCCGACCAGGCGGCACTGGTGGAATTTATGGTGTATCATCCGTTTAACCCGAAAGCCAACAGGTTTGAACCTGCTCACTACGGTGTCTATGTGTTGACTCATCAAGGAGATATCCGTGGGGTGGACCTGGGCGAGACTGGGCCGATTGATGCCGCCATCGCACAGTTTCGAAAGGCAGTGCGCAATACCCAAATGAAGGTTGGCTCGTCACGAAACCTGGCAAAGGTAAAACAAAATCAATTGGTGACAGAAACAGTCATGGCTTGGGCCCGACAGGTGGATCGTTTGGTACTGGAGCCAGTGCGGGCCTTCATCGGTACCAGGAAACATCTCGTGATTTCACCTGACGGGGATTTGAATTTGATTCCTTTTGCCGCGCTGGTGACGGAAAGCGGGAAATTTCTGGTCGAGGATTCTTTGATCACCTATGTGACCAGTGGGCGGGATTTGCTGCGGATGCAGGTCAAAATTCCAAATCAACAACCGGCGCTGATTGTGGCTGACCCCGATTATGCCGAAGGGAAGGGTCCAACGCTGGGAGGCCGGGTGATGAAACCACTGATGCTGCTCCCTGGAACCAGGCGTGAGGGCAAAGACATACAAAACCTGATGCTGGGAAGTCGGTTGGTGACCCAGGGAGCTGCCACCAAGGAAGTGGTCCAACAAACACATCGCCCCGAAATTCTGCACATTGCAACCCACGGCTATTTCCTTGAAGCTACGACCAGAGACCGATCTGAAGCTGGGACTCGGGTTCTGGAACGGTTTGAATTTCAGGAAGAAACCCCGATCACCATTCAAAATCCGTTGCTGCGATCCTGGCTTTTTTTGCTGGGGCAAACCGTGAAGAAAGCACCGAAAAGAGCGCAATCATGACGGCTTTGGAGGCATCTCAGCTTGATTTATGGGGGACCAAACTGGTCGTCCTTTCAGCCTGCGACACAGGGGTGGGGGAGGTCAAAAACGGGAATGGTGTCTATGGCCTGCGGCGGGCGCTGGTACTGGCCGGGAGCGAGTCGCAAATGATGAGTCTGTGGTCAGTGTCGGATGTTGGGACGCGGGAATTGATGGTGGAGTACTACACCCGACTCAAAGCCGGGGAAGGTCGCTCCGAAGCGCTTCGGAACACCCAGCTCAAAATGCTCAAAGATCCGAAACGGCAGCATCCTTTCTACTGGGCAAGCTTTATTCAGTCAGGGGAATGGAAAAAACTTTAGGGCAGAAGACATCGGGCTGAAGAAAACGGGCCTGGGGCTGAAAAAATTGGGAGCGTCAGAAGGAAGGGTTTTAGGCCCCCAGAGTCGTCGTTCAATAGTCGTGGTGCGAAGCCCACGGAAAGCCACCACCCGAAACAAGCGTCAGGGGGTGGCGTCCGTAGAAAATAAGTGGCGTGGATTCAAAACCAAAAGGTAAAGGGAAAGTCTATGGTGTCAAGGGTAAAACTCGTGCTTGGTCTTGGAATTGTTGTCAGTTGGCTGGTTGTGTCAGAACGTGTGGCCAATCCAGTGACGATGACGACGGTTCGGGCTGCGGTTGAGGCTCAGGTGAAACCAGCCGACAAGCAGAAACCGCCGCCACTTCCCACGCTGAAATCAGGAAGCGCAGCCCTGGGCGGGGGTGAAAAACACAGCTTCCAGATTAGCCTCAAAGCCAATGACTACCTGAACCTGATCGTGGATCAGCAGGGAATTGACGTCGTGGTGCGGCTGCTTGGGCCGGATGGAAAGGTGGTTCAGGAAGTGGACAGCCCCAACGGCACGCAAGGCCCGGAAGCGGTTTTTTTCATTGCTGAACAAGGAGGGAGGCATTCGATTGAAATTGAAGCCTTGGAAAAAACCTCCAGGGCTGGAAAATATGAACTGAAAATGGAAGCGGTAAAAACAGCCACCGAGCAGAATCGTGCCGAAGTTGAGATTGAAAAACTTAACCGGGAAGTTGAACGACTGTGGGTGATGGGAAACTATGATCAAGCCTTGCCGTTCGCTCAACAAGCAGTGGAAAAAAGTGAAAAAACAGGTGGACCGGAGACTGCTCTTTTGGCGAAAAGCCTCAACAACCTGGCGTGGGTCTACGATAATAAAGGCGATTACACCCGGGCGGAACCCCTGTATGTGAGAGCGTTGGCAATCCGGGAGAAGGTGTTGGGGGCTGACCACCTGGAGGTTGCGACCAGCCTCAACAATCTGGGGATGCTCTACTACAAAAAGGGCGATTATGCCAAAGCCAAGCCGTTGTTGGCGAAGGCATTGGGGGGCAAAGAGAAGGCGTTGGGGGGTGACCACCCGGAGGTGGCCAACAGCCTCAACAACCTGGCGTTGCTCTACTATAACAACGCCGATTTCGCACAAGCCGAAGCGCTGAATGTGAGGGCGTTGGCCATCTTTGACAAGACCTTGACTGTTAACCGGGATGTTGCCGCCAACCTCAACAACCTGGGGTTGCTCTACACAGACCAGGGCGATTACGCCAAAGCCGAGCCGGTGTTGGTGAGAGCCTTGGCGATTTATGAGAAAACGTTGGGGGCGGACCACCCGGAAACGGCTATCAGCCTTAACAATCTGGCCCTGGTCTCCTACAAAAAAGGTGATTACGCCCAGGCTGAAATCTTTTATTTACGGGCCTTGGCGATCTGGGAGAAGGCATTGGGTCCGGACCACCCGTCCGTCGCCACCAGTCTCAACAACCTGGCATCGACCTACAGTAAAAAAGGCGAGTATGCCAAAGCTGAACCGCTGTATGTGAGGGCGTTGGCGATTTATGAGAAAACGTTGGGGGCGGAACACCCGCAGGTCGCGACCAACCTCAACAACCTGGCTGTCCTTTACCAGGACAAAGGCGAGTATGCCCGGGCCGAACCGCTGTATGTGAGGGCGTTGGCGATCTGGGAGAAGGCATTGGGGCCGGACCACCCGGAGACCGCCCGCAGCCTCAATGACCTGGCGGTGCTTTATCAAGCCAAAAGCGATTACTCCAGAGCCGAACCATTGTTGGTGAGGGCATTGGCAATCAGAGAGAAAGCGTTGGGGGCTGATCACCCCGATGTCGCCAGCAGCTTTAACAATTTAGCGGTCCTGTATCGGGAAAAAGGTGATTTCGCCCGGGCCGAATCGCTGTATGTAAAGGCGTTGGCGATTCATGAGAAGAGGTTGGGGGCGGACCATCCGACTGTCGCGACCAACCTCAACAACCTGGCTGCCCTCTACCTGGACAAAGGCGATTACGCCAAGGCTGAGCCATTGTACAAAAAGTCTTTGGCAATTTATGAGAAGGCGTTTGGGGTTGACCACCTCAAGACGGCCACCAGCCTCAACAATCTGGCGGTCCTGTATCGGGACAAAGGTGATTACATCAAAGCCGAGTCACTGTATCTGAGGAATTTGGCAATCTATGAGAAGGCGATTGGGATGGAGCATCCGGATGCCGCCAAAACCCTCGACAACCTGGCGAATCTGTATCACGCCACAGGCGATTACCCAAGGGCTGAGCCGTTGTTGATGAAGTCGTTGAGGATCAGGGAGAAAGTGTTGGGAGGTGAACATCCCGATGTCGCCCACAGCCTCTATAACCTGGCTGCCCTCTACCTGGACAAAGGCGATTACACCAAAGCCGAGCCACTCTATCTGAAGTCTTTGGCAATCTATGAAAAGGTGTTGACCGACCATCCGGATGTTGCCACCAACCTCAGCCACCTGGCTCTCCTCTATTGGGACAAAGGCGATGTCGGACAAGCCATTACGTTCCAATCACGCAGTAATGAAGTGAGCGAACAGGATTTGTTGCGGAATCTCGTTTCCGGTTCCGAACGGCAGAAACTGCTCTATCTCAACCAAACGGCAAGAAATAGGAATCAAACGCTTTCGCTCCATATCCAGTCAGCGCCACAGAACCCCGATGCCCGAAAGGTGGCCTTGACGCTGGTGTTGCGTCGCAAAGGGCGGGCCCTGGATGCGATGGCCTCGGCGATTGAGACGCTTCGCCGCCAACAAAATCCTGAAACGCAAAAACTGCTGGATGATTATGCCAGTCTTGTCAATCAAATCTCGGTTCTGACGCTTCGAGGACCTGGAGAGAAAAAACAAAAAGAACATTTGGCGGATTTACACGAATTGGAAACCCGAAAAGAAAAACTGGAAGCCGAAATCGGGTATTGCAGTGTCGAATTGAAGACCCAGGTGACTCCAATCACCCTGGATGGAATTCAAAAGCTGATTCCTCCCCAGGCAACTCTGTTGGAATATGCCATTTACCAGCCCGTTGATGTCAAAACCAAAAAGTTTGGAAACCCGCGTTATGCGGTGTATCTGCTCAACCGGAGCGGAGAAATCAAATTCGCCGACCTGGGTGAAGCCGAACCGATTGGGAAAGCCGTAGCCGAGTTTCGTCGCGCGGTGAGCCGCCAACCCTCGACAGATGTCTGGTCCCGAAAACGCAATCCTTCCGCTTTGGGGACCAAAAGAAGATTGGCTCAAGCTAATGTCAAAGCGCCTGGACGCCAACTGGAGACGCTCATTTTTGAACCCGTGAGGAAACTGCTGGGAAATTCCAACCATTTGCTGATTTCCCCCGATGGAGACCTGAATTTAATTCCTTTCGCCGCTCTGACGGACAAGACTGGCAACTACCTGGTGGAAAATTATGAATTGACCTATTTGACCAGCGGACGCGATTTGCTGCGCTTGCAACTCAAAACCGACAGCCGGCAAGCGCCTTTTATCCTGGCCAATCCCAACTATGGAAATGGAAAAGGGCCGGTGTTGTTTGGCGAAGATTACGCTCCCTTGTCGCAACTCAAGGAAACTACGGAAGAAGGCAAATTCCTCAAAACCTTGTTCCCCGAGGCCATCCTCCGCATGGATGCGCAGGCCACGAAAAAATCCTTGCAGGCTGTCATCAGACCTTCGATCCTGCATATTGCCACCCACGGCTATTTCCTTGGGGATGCTCCTCAAACCGCTCTTGCTGACGACGACCGGCAACGACATCTGGTCCTGTCAGGGGACCCAGGGTCGGTGGCCTATAAGCAGTTGCGGGAGTCAAATCCGCTGCTGCGGTCCTGGCTCTTTTTTGCCGGTGCCAACACCGGCGGCACCAGTCCGGAAGATGACGGGACGATGACGGCCCTGGAAGCCGCCCAACTCAATCTGTGGGGAACGAAACTGGTCACACTTTCGGCGTGTGAAACCGGATTGGGCGATGTCAAAAACGGGGAAGGCGTCTATGGGCTGCGCCGGGCTTTGGTATTGGCCGGAAGCGAAGCCCAGATGATGAGTCTCTGGCCGGTGTCGGATGAGGGAACACGGGAACTGATGGTGGAATACTACACCCGACTCAAAGCCGGGGAAGGGCGCTCCGAAGCCCTGCGCAACACCCAGCTTAAAATGCTCAAAGATCCGAAACGGCGGCATCCTTTCTACTGGGCAAGCTTTATTCAATCTGGGGAATGGAAAAAGCTTTAGATCTGAAGAAAACGGGCTGAAGACGTCGGGTTTGGGGCTTGGGGCTGAAGAAATTGGACTGAGCGCCAGGATAAGGGGTTGCGGCCTGAAGGTAGCGATAGTAAGTACCCGGTCATAAGTTTCCTGAGAGATTGGGTTTGGTATGTGCTTGATTTTTTTCCGTGTTTTCCGTGTTTTCCGTGGTTAAAATGCCTGGAAATTTTCGGTAAGGTACTGAGAAGGCCGTAAACACCAGAGAGGGGTGGGCAATGATGAAAAAAATCAGGGCAATCACCGGGTTGAGTTTCGTGAGCTGTCTTCTGGTCCAGACTGTTTCCTGGCCGTCAGAGACCGGGGCAACCTTCAAGGCAATGGCAACTTACAGAGTCCAAACCCGGAACCCTGGTATCCACGCCTTGAATCCGGGAGAAAAGCATACCTATCCACTCAAGCTCAAATCCAGAAGTTTTCTGAAAGTAACCCTTGCGCAAAAAGGAATTGATGTGGTGCTGCGACTGGTCGGACCAGATGGAAAAAAACTCTGTGAAGAAAATGAGTCCACCGGTATGTTTGACACGGAAAAATTTTCTCGGATTGTAGAGCAGGCCGGGCGGTATACCCTCGAAGTCGAATCACTCAATAAAACCGATCTTCCTGGTCGCTATGAAGTCAAAATTGAAGGCATGCGGGTGGCTACGGACCAGGATCGGGCCCAGGTTGAAATTGAACAACTGATTGCCGATGCCGGGAAGCTCCGCAAAGATGGAAAGTATGCCGAAGCAGTCCCTCTGATTGAAAAAGCATTGAGCCAGAGCGAAAAAATCTTTGGACCTGAGCACCAGCTTGTAGGGGATTCGTTGGTTCAAAGAGGCGTCCTTCATTACGAGCAGGGAACATATGCTGAGGCCAAAGTGTGCTATGACCGAGCCAGAGTGATCAAAGAAAAAGAATTTGGGAAAGAACACAGCTCGATTGCCAGTCTGCTCAATAATTTGGCCAGTACCGCGCTGGTGAGTGGTCAGTATGACGCGGCGGAATCCCTGTTTTTAGAGTGTCGCACGATGCAGGAGAAAATCCTGGGCCCCGAATGTCCCGAGGTTGCCGGCACCTTGAATAATCTGGCGGCGCTCTACTGGAGAAAAGGGAACTTTGCCAAAGCGGAGTCTCTCTTACAGCAAGCCCTGTCGCTCAAGGAAAAATTGTATGGCCCCGACCACGAGGAAACGGGTTTTAGTTTAAACAGCCTGGCGGTTATGTATTACATTCGAGGTGAGGTTGGCAAAGCCGAACCCTTGTTTGTCCGCGCTCTGGCAATTCAGGAGAAAACACTTGGGCCAGATCATCCTTCGCTTGCAACAACGCTTAACAATCTGGGGACTCTGTATCAGCGGAAAAAAGACTATCAAATGGCTGAGTCATATTTGCTCCGCGCGCTGGACATTCGGCGGAAAACATTGGGGGCCAATCACACCGAGGTTGGAATATCACTCAACAATCTGGGGACTCTGTATCGAGATAAAACAGACTATCCCCAGGCGATAAAGTGTTACCTTGAAGCCATTGCGGTGCAGGAAAAAGCACTTGGGGCCACTCATCCTGAAGTTGCCAAACCCCTGGCCGGTTTAGCTGTGATGTATCAGCAACGGGGCGAATACGCCAAAGCCTTGCCACTCCTGGAGCGGTCACTGGCCATCATCGAACAAAAATTTGGACCTGATCATCCAGATGTGGCCAGTAGTTTGAACAATCTGGCCACGTACTACCAGGACGTCGGCGATTTTGTCCGGGCAGAAACTCTCTATCGCCGCTCACTTGCGATCCGTGAAAAAGCACTGGGGCTGAATCATTCAAGTACCGCTTTGAGCCTGACCAATCTGGCAGTTTTGCTCCATGCCAGGGGCAATTTCAAAGAAGCCGAAACGGTACACTGTCAGGCACTGGCCATTCGTGAAAAAATATTTGGATCAAATCATCCTGAGGTCGCCAGTAGCCTTGGCAATCTGGCGACGCTTTTGAAAGATACCGGCGACTATGCAGCATCATTGTTGCTCCAGGAGCGGGCGCTGGCGATATGGGAAAAAACGATGGGGCCAGATCACCCAAACGTGGGGTTATGCCTGCATAACCTGGGAGGGCTCTATTATGAATTGGGAGATCGGAAAAAAGCGGTAGACTTTCACCTGCGGGCGCTGGCGGTATTTGAGAAAAAACTTGACCCGGCACATCGGCACATCACGCAAACGCTGATCAGTTTGGGGGCTATCTACAATCAGGCAGGAGATTTCGATCAAGCCGAACAACACTTCAAACGGGCGCTGGCAAACCTCGAAAAGACGGCTCTTCCGGATAGCCCATTGATGATAAATTGTTTAAACAATCTGGCCACATTGTACAAACTCAAAGGCGAACTGCCCAACGCGACCGCTTGTTTTCAACGGGCGCTGGCAATGGCCGAAAAACAGGTTGGACGCGAGCACCCAGGTACGGCCACGATTCTGAGTAACCTGGGTGTTTTATCTTTAGATATCCGGGCATTTGACCAGGCTGAGCAACTTCAACAAGAATCACTGGCCATTCGGGAGCACCTGCTTGGGCCGGACCATTCGGATGTGGTCAAAAGCCTGGATCATCTCACCAGTTTATATCAACTGCGTGGTGATCTTGATTCGGCGATCAGGTACCGAATCCAGTGCAACGAAGCGGCTGAGCGGAATATCGCCCGGAATCTAAGCTCAGGGTCTGAGCGACAAAAAATGATCTTTCTCCAAAAAACAGCCCATTTTCTGCATCAGACCATTTCTTTGCATCAACAGGAGGCTGTTCAGAACCAGGTGGCCGCCAAGGTGGCGCTGACCGAGATTGTGCGCCGGAAAGGTCGGGCTCTGGATGCCATGACCAGCGCCATTGCCACGCTCCGAAGCCAGAGCGATAGCGAAACCCAGCGGTTGCTGGATGAATATGCGGCACTGGTCAGTCAGATTTCCACGCTGACACTTGGTGAAGCAAAAGATAAGTCATTCAACAACTTGCAGGACTTCCTCAAAGAACTCAACCGCCGTCAGGAAACGCTGGAAATTGAACTCAGCCGACGCAGCGCCGAGTTTAAAGCTCAAACTTTCCCCGTCACGCTCGAAGCAATCCAAAAGCTGATTCCGGCGGATGCCGTGCTGGTTGAATTTGCGGTTTATTATCCGTGGAATGTTCCTCTTCAAAAATATGACAACCCCCGGTATGTGGCCTATACCCTGACCCAGGATGGTGCTATTCAGAGCGCTGATTTAGGTGAAGCCGAGCCGATAGATGCCGCCATTTCCGACTTCAGAAAGGTTTTAGGCACTTCCCGTGTTGTTCTTGGGACCAACCGGGATTTGGGCCAGCCCCTGACTCAAAAAACGAAGGTGCCGACCGTTCTTGCCCAGGCTCGGAGAGTTGACCAGTTGGTGATGTCACCGGTTCGGAAATTGATTGGCACCGCCAGGCATCTCTTGATTTCACCGGATGGAGCCCTGAATCTGATTCCATTTTCAGCGCTGGTCACTGAAAAAGGAAAATATCTGGTTGAAGAGCATTTGATTACCTACCTGACCAGCGGTCGTGATTTACTGCGCCTGCAGGTCAAAATCCCTACACACCAATCAGCGCTGGTTGTGGCCGACCCCGATTATGCCGAAGGCCAGGGACCAACACTGGCTGGTCGAGCCATGAAACCTCTGACGCCGCTGCCCGGAACCGGGCGTGAAGGCAAAGACATTCAGCCCCTCATTCAGGGAAGCCGGCTGGTACTGCAGACTGAAGCCACAAAAGAAGTTGTGCAAAAAACGCGCCGACCAGAAATCCTGCACATTGCAACCCACGGGTATTTCCTTGAAGATACGGCCAGAGACCGATCTGAAGCCGGGACTCGGGTTCTGGAGCGGGTTGAACTCCAGGAAGACAAACCATCCGCCATTCAAAATCCATTGCTGCGCTCCTGGCTCTTTTTTGCTGGTGCCAATCGTGAACAGGTTGCTGAAAAAAGCGGAATCATGACCGCTTTGGAAGCTTCGCAACTTGATTTATGGGGGACAAAACTGGTGGTACTCTCAGCCTGTGAAACCGGGGTGGGGGAAATCAGAAATGGGGATGGTGTTTTTGGGATGCGCCGGGCACTGGTACTGGCTGGGAGCGAGTCGCAAATGATGAGTCTGTGGTCAGTGTCGGATATGGCGACCAGGGAGTTGATGGTTGAGTACTACACCCGACTCAAAGCCGGGGAAGGCCGCTCGGAGGCACTCCGAAATACTCAACTCAAGATGCTCAAAGACGCACGGCGGCGGCATCCTTTCTACTGGGCCAGCTTTATTCAATCTGGGGAATGGAAACCCCTAAATCGAACCACAGGAGATTGGAACACATTGAGTTCAGGGTTTGTCGGAAGAAGTGGAACTGACCGGCGACTCAGTGCGGTTCAACTTGATGGTCGGAGAATCTGAACTCAACCACAAGTGTTCCAATCCTGATGTGGACTGATTTAGAAAAATAATTCGCAACAGAATTTTAGGCTCTTTGGTATTTCCCGTGGAAACGAATGAAACCTCAAAAACGAATACTGATTCTAAAGAACTTACCGGTTCAGATTTTCATCAAAATACTAATTTTCACGGCAAATACCAAAGAGCCAATTTTTATTGCCCGAATGGTGAAGGTGGCGTGTGTGTATCAATTTTTATTCCACCAATTGAAGTGATCCCATTATCACTAGAACCACCAGGAAGAGGACCATCACCAGCGCTGATGTTTGATTTTACTTGCAAATCACCTTCATTTTGAGTTTCGACAATATTTTGTTGTTCATTGGGTTCAGACATTTGAGAATCCTTTCATGGGTAAGAGAAATTTAATTCCTGCAAAAAAAGCAGGGTTAGAAATGAGGTAGGTGAATTGATTTCACAAATTGAGCAGATTGAGAGGGGTTCAGCCATCAAGGAAAGCAGTTGTCTCAAGAAAACACATGCTCTCGCTCCTTCAGAGGTGACATAGCCCGCCGAAGAACATGGAGTATCCTCTATACTTCATATTTCATGGAAATCAAAAACTCCAAATTCAGAGCTTTAGGTCGATAAAGACCAACATTTGATTAAGCTAAGTTATAAATTCCGTCAAATCTTTTTACCTGTAAATTCCTAAACCAAAAAAATCCAGATAAGTCAAAAAATAGGGAAGTCTTTAGAAACTGTTGAAGAAAGAGGTGGTTAATGAGGAAAAAGATCCGAGCGGTGATGGCGGCAAGTTGTATGAGTTTGTGGTTGATCCAGGCAGTGTCTCTGCCGTCAGTTACCAGGGCGAGCTTCAAGGTGACGGCACCTGGTCCAACACCAACCCGGAACCCGGTTTTCCAGACCCTGGCGACTGGCCAGACACTGGAACGCGAATTCAAAGGCGGGGAAACCCACGTCTACCCATTGAAGCTGAAAGCCGGTTTTTTTCTCGATGTTGAGATTCAACAGCAAGGAATCAATGTTGCGGTTCGGCTGATTGGGCCAGATGGCAAAAAAGCCGGTGAAGCCAATACATCCGCTGGAACCAAAGGTCCTGAATCGTTGACTTTGATTGCCGGAACATCTGGCACCTATCGGCTTGAAGTCGAGCCGGTTGAAAAAGATGCGCTTGCCGGAAAGTATGAGATCAAACTTGAAGCACTCCGTGCAGCCACCGCACCAGATCAGGCACAAATTGAGATCAATGACCGGCTTGCCCAGGTTGAACGGCTCCTCAATGATGGAAAATTTGATGAAGCTCTGGCCGTGGCCCAGCCAGCAGTTGAGAACGCGGAGCGGATTTTCGGTGCTGAATCAGTGCAAGCGGCCACCTGTCTCACCTCACTGGCGATTGCGTACCGGTTTAAAGGGGATACCGCCACCGCCGAGAAACTTTTTCAACGATGCCTGGCGATTCGTGAAAAACTCCGGGGGGCTGATCATCTGGAAACCGCCGAAAGTCTCAGTCATTTAGGAGCACTCTATCAAACCCTCAAAAAGCTTGAGCAGGCTCAACCGCTTCTGGAACGAGCGCTGGCTCTGCGTGAACAATTGTTGGGTGAGGATGACACGGAAGCTGCCGAAACCCGCAGCCGGTTAGGAGTAATGTATTTAGACCAACGCAACTTTGCCAAAGCTGAGCCATTGCTGGTCAAAAATTTGACCATTAGTGAAAAAATATTTGGACCTGATCACCTGCAAACGGCCAGCTATCTCAATAATCTGGCCCGGTTGTACATGCTCAAAGGTGAATACCAGCGGGCGGAACCGCTCTATCAGCGGGCAATTGTCAGTCGAGAAAAAAATCTGGGACCAGACCATTTGGAAGTTGCGACCACGCTCAACAATCTGGCCCACATGTATCTCAACCAGTTTGAATTTGCGAAAGCGGAGCCGCTCCTGCGCCGGGCGCTGGCCATCCGGGAAAAAACACTTGGGCCAGACCATTCAGAGACTCTGGTTCTGCTGGCCAATCTCGCCATTGTTTCCTGGGGAAATGGCGACTATGAGCAGGCCGAAATACTCTTTCAACGCTGTCTTGCGAGTCAGGAAAAAACGCTTGGCCCAACGCACCCACGCGTTGTCTCGATCCTGAACAATCTGGCAATGGTGTACAAAGATAAAGGTGACCTGACCCGAGCCGAACAGTTGTACCAGCAGGCGGTACTCGTCAAAGAAAAAACCTTACCGCCAACTCACCCTGACCTTGGCCTGGCCTATGGCAATCTCGCCATTATTTACTTTGAAAAGGGGGAGTATTCGAAAGCGGAAGACCTGTTTTTACGTGGTTTAGCCGTGCGAGAAAAAGCGTTTGGTCCCACTCATCCTGAAATTGGACAAACCCTCAATAACCTGGCCATCCTTTACAAAAAGAAAGGTGATTTTGCGAATGCTGAGCCACTGTACCAGCGGGTGTTGGAGATCAATGAGAAGGCGCTTGGACCGGAAAATACCAATGTTGCCGTCAGCCTCAATAACCTGGCGGTGCTCTATGATGAAAGCGGTGAATTTGCCAAAGCCGAGCCGTACCTGAAACGGGCGCTGGCAATTTGGGAAAAAAACTTTGGCCCTGACCATCCGAATGTCGGCCTGGCTTTGCGAAACCTGGCCGGTCATTCGGATGATACTGGTGATATCGAGACGGCAGAGCGGCTGTACCAGCAAAGCCTGGGCATTCTTGAAAAAGCATTCGGACCAGATCACGTTGAGGTGGCTGGCACGCTCAACAATCTGGGCGGTATCTACCAGAAAAAGGGAGATCTGGGAAAAGCAGAGGTGCTCTTTCAGCGTGCACGCCACATCCTGGAAAAGGCGCTGGGGCCAGATCATCCGGATGTGGCACAGACATTTGGGAAGCTGGCTGGAATTTCCTGGGCCAAAGGGAACACAACCGAAGCGCTCAACTATCTGGTTCGATCCAATGAAACAATTGAACGAGACCTGAGACGCAATCTCATTTCCGGCTCTGAGCGGCAAAAGGTATTGTATTTAAGCAAAACGAGTGGGTTCTTGGATTCCACCCTGTCTTTGCAAGCCGAAGTTGATCCAGACAACCAGGAAGCGCTTCGGGCTGCAATGACAGTTGTGCTGCGGCGCAAAGGCCGGGCGTTGGATGCGATGGCCGAAACCTTTGCTACCTTGCGCCGTCAGAGCGACCCTGAAACCCAAACATTGCTCGATGACTATGCAAATTTGACCAGCCAGATTTCGACGCTGACTTTGAAAGGTCCAGGGAAGAATAAACTTGAAGAGCATCAGGCATATATCAAGAAGCTTGAAATCCAGAAAGAGAAACTGGAAAACGACATCAGCCGGCGGAGCGTTGAATTTGCCGTCCAAACCAGACCCGTGACGGTTGAAGCCGTGCAGCAACTCATTCCAGCCGACACGGCACTGGTGGAATTTGCCGCCTATCGTCTGTATGACGCGAAGACCCAAACCTATGGTGCTCCGCATTATGGTGTCTATGTGTTAACCAGCCAGGGCGTAATCAAGAGCGCTGATTTAGGGGAAACCGAGCCAATAGATGCAGCGATTGCTCGGCTGCGGCAGGCATTGCGTACTTCAAAAATGACGCTTGGTGATCGGCGAAATTTAGTCCGCGTGACTGGCACCCCTCAGAGTTCCGAAACGGTAATGGTCAAGGCCCGAGTCGTTGACCAGTTGGTGATGGCACCGGTTCGCAAGCTAATTGGCGCTCAAACCCGGTTGCTGATTTCACCGGATGGCGACCTGAATTTGATTCCTTTTGCTGCTCTGGTGACCGAACAGGGGAAATTCCTGGTCGAAGACTATCTGATGACCTATCTGACCAGCGGGCGCGATTTGCTGCGATTACAGACAAAACTTCCTTCTCAGCAACCCCCGCTGGTTGTGGCTAATCCGGATTATGCTACCGGCAGCGGACCAACGGTGGCTGGTCAGTCGGTCAAGCCCTTATCGCCACTGCCTGGGACTGGCCGGGAAGGTCTGGCAATCCAGCAATTATTTGCCGATACCCGGCTGGTGCTCCAGGCTGATGCGACCAAGGAGGTGGTCAAACAGGCGCAGCGGCCCGAACTCTTACATATCGCGACCCACGGCTATTTTCTCAAGGATATTCAAAAAACAACCTCTGGCGAGGATGAACGGGGTGTCGAACAAAATCGGTCGCTTGTCCTGGGAACCGTGAGCGTTGACAACCCGCTCCTCCGGTCATGTTTGTTTTTTGCAGGTGCCAATCGCGGTGGGGAACCCAACAATGGCACTCTGACAGCGCTGGAAATGGCTCAACTTGATTTATGGGGCACCAAACTGGTGGTGCTTTCAGCCTGCGACACCGGTGTGGGCGAAGTCAAAACCGGTGATGGTGTCTATGGAATGCGCCGTGCCCTGGTGCTGTCTGGGAGTGCCGCGCAAATGATCAGCCTCTGGCCAGTCTCGGATCTTGGAACCCGAGAATTGATGGCTGAATATTACAAACGGTTGAAGGCTGGGGAAGGCCGTTCCGAAGCGCTTCGCCACACTCAACTCAAAATGCTCAAAGATCCAAAACGGCGGCATCCATTTTACTGGGCAAGTTTTATTCAATCAGGCGAATGGGCCAATCTGGCCGGAACGCGATAATATGTGAAGTGCGGCGACGTGACGCCGCGTTTGTTTCCTCCTGAAAGGAATACCCGATGCCTGTCAAAGTATCATCCATGGTTGCTGTTCTGGTGATTGGTGGCCTCATTCTTCCCACTGTTGCTTCCAGTTCCACGAAAATGACCCGGCACAAACTGGTCACCCGCCAGAATCAGGAACTCAAACCGCCACTCTCAATGAAGCGCGAACTCAAGGGCGGCGAAAAACACACGTATCCATTGATGCTCAAAGCCAAGGATTTGCTAAGGCTGGTGGTTGAGCAACAGGGGATTGACGTGGTGGTGCGGCTGGTTGGGCCGGATGGAAAACTGGTTCAAGCAGTAGACAGCCCCAACGGCTTGCAAGGCCCAGAGCCTCTTTCTTTGATTGCGGCACAGGGTGGAACCTATTGGGTTGAAATTGAGTCTCTGAAGAAAACTGATCAGGCCGGGACGTATGAACTCAAGGTTGATGCGATACAAACTGCCACAAACCAGGACTATGCCCAGGTTGAAATTGAAAAGTTGGACAAACAATCTGAGTATCTTCACCGGGCTGGAAAATATGATCAGGCGTTGCTCCTGGCTCAACAGGCCTTGAAACAGAGCGAAACTGTATTTGGCCCGGAGCATCCGCTGGTGGCTGAAAATCTCGTCTACCTGGCCCGGCCCTACCAGGCGAAAGGGGACTACGCGACCGCCGAGTTGCTCTTACGCCGTTCACTGGCGATCCGAGAGAAGGTGCTTGATCCCACCGACCCAAATATTGCCCTCAGTCTCGATGAACTGGCTCGTCTTTTCTATTACAAAGGTGATTATACCCAGGCTGAGACGTTGTATGTGAAGTCGCTGGCAATGCGCGAGAAAGCCTTGGGTGCAGACCACCTGGAGGTTGCCGGCAGCCTCAACAATCTGGCGGTGCTTTATCGAAGTACTGGCGATTACACCAGGGCGGAGCCACTGTTGATCAGGTCGCTGGAAATCCGGGAGAAAATCTTAGGCACCAACCATCCGGAGGTCGCCGCCGGTCTTCAAGGTCTGGGAGTGCTCTATTTTGACAAAGGGGATTACATCCAGGCGGAACCGTTGTTGATCAGATCGTTGGAGATTTGGGAAAAGGCGTGGGGAGCGGATCACCCACTGGTTGCCACCAGCCTCAACAATCTGGCGGCCTTCTATTATGCCAGAGGTGATTTCACCCAGGCTGAGCCACTCTATGTGAGAGCCGCGGAAAAGTGGGAGCGAGCCCTGGGACCTGACCACCCCGATGTGGCCAGCAGCCTCAACAATCTGGCCGAACTCTCTTGTGCCAGAGGTGATTATGCCCGGGCGGAACCGCTGTATATAAGGTCACTGGCCATTTTTGAAAAAGCCGTGGGGGGAGACCACCCACTCGTCGCCACGAGCCTGAATAACCTGGGTGGGTTTTACCGTATCAAGGACGATTTGGCGAAGGCTGAGTCACTTTTTATCAAGTCGCTGGCCATACGGGAAAAAGCACTCAGCCCTGACCACCCAGACATTGCCCAAAGCCTTCACAATCTGGCATTGGTCTATACCAGCAGTGGTGATTTGGCCCGAGCGGAACCGCTCTATTTGCGGGCACTGGCAATCATTGAAAAAGCGTTGGGCGCCGATCACCCGAATGTTGCGACCAGCCTCAATAAACTGGCGCTGCTCTATTGTGAACAGGGTGATTTGGCCCGAGCGGAACCGCTCTATCTGCGAGCACTGGCCATCAATGAAAAGGTATTGGGGGCTGATCACCCAAATGTTGCGACCAGCCTCAATGACCTGGCAGTGCTTTACCAGAGTCAAGGGGACTCTGCGAAGGCGATTCAGTATCGAACCCTGAGCAACAATACGACCGAGCGTGATCTGATCCACAACCTGGGGGCCGGGTCCGAACTCCAAAAAGCGCTGTATCTCAAACAAACCGAACTTCGAACCGATTTGTCCATTTCACTTCATATTCAGGCCGCACCTCAAGATCCCGAAGCGGCAAAGGTCGCCCTGACCGTGATCCTGCGCCGGAAAGGGCGGGCGCTTGACGCGATGACTTCAGCCATCGAGGTCCTGAGGCGGCAACAAACCCCTGAGCATCAAAAGCAGCTTGATACCTATGCCCGGTTGAACAGTCAACTTTCGGTCTTAACCCTGAGAGGTCCAGGAAAGCAAAAGCCAGAAGACCATCTGCGGTATCTGAGCGAACTCAAACGTCAGAAGGAACAGGTCGAACAGGAAATCAGTCGTCTGAGCGCTGAATTTAAAACCCAGGTGACTCCGATTTACCTGGAGAATATTCAAAAAATGATCCCGCCGGATGCTCAACTGGTCGAATATGCTGTCTATCGCCCGTTTGATTCCAAAGCCCGACGGTTTGGAACCCCGCGGTTTGTTGTCTACCTGTTGAACCCCAACGGTGAGATTCATTGTGCTGATTTGGGTGAGACGCACCAAATCGAAGCTGCCGTGGATGAGTTCCGGCGCGTTGTGCGTGACACATCCAGCGATAGTCGTTCGATTCGACTTGGTTCCCTTCCGAAGACCAGCCAGGCAGACCTTAAAACAGCAGGAAAAACCCTCGAAAAACTCATTTTTGAACCCGTCCGGAAACTGCTTGGCTCGACCACCAGGGTGCTGCTTTCTCCGGATGGAGTTTTAAACCTGATTCCTTTTGATGCTTTTGTGGACGACCAGGGCCAATATCTGGTTGAAACCTTTGAATTCTCTTATTTGACCAGTGGGCGTGATTTGCTGAGATTGAACACTGGCATCAAGAGCGAACAGCCGCCCCTGGTGATTGCCAATCCGAATTATGCGCGGGGGAATGGGCCACAGTTGCTGGGATACCCGTTTCCTCCGCTTGCCCCGCTCCCTGGAACAGCGGCTGAAGCTAAATTTCTGAAGGCGGCATTTCCTGACGGGACGGTGTTCCTCAATTCCCAGGCAACCGAATCAGTCTTAACCCAGGCCAGACGACCAGAGTTGCTCCATATCGGAACGCATGGCTATTTTTTCCCGGATGTAAAACCAGAGGTTGAGACCAACCCTGAGGCCAGTCGATTGATAAAGCTGATGGACCAGTCAATCCAGGTCGAGAAGGTTCGTCAGGAAAACCCGCTGCTGCGATCTTATCTATTCTTTGCCGGCGCCAACCACTCTGGGAAGAACACCGAAAATGATGGAATTTTGACGGCGCTTGAAGCCAGCGGGCTCAATTTGTGGGGCACCAAACTGGTTGTTTTGTCAGCCTGCGATACGGGTTTGGGAGATGTCCGCAATGGAGATGGCGTCTATGGATTACGGCGGGCACTGGTCCTGGCTGGCTCAGAAAGTCAGATGGTCAGTTTATGGCCGGTTTCAGATACTGCAACTCGCGATTTGATGACCAGATACTATCAGTTGCTCAAGGCTGGGGCGGGGAGGTCGGCGGCACTACGGCAAATTCGACAGGAGTTTTTGAGAAATCCAAAGCGCCGGCATCCTTTTTATTGGGCCAGTTTTATTCTTTCGGGCGAATGGGCAAATTTAGCCGGAACTCGATAATATGGCGTGCGGCGGCTGAACACCATGTTTGTTTACTCCTGAAAGGAATACCGATGCCTGTCAAAAAAGTACTATCCATGGTTGCTGTTCTGGTGATCGGTGGCTTCATCATGCCCACTGTTGCTTCCAGTTCTGCAAAAATGACCCGGCGCGAACTGGTCACCCTGCAGAGTCAGGAACTCAAACCACCACTCTCAATGAAGCGCGAACTCAAAGGCGGCGAAAAACACACGTATCCGTTGATGCTCAAAGCTAATGACTGGCTGAGGCTGGTGGTCGAGCAACAGGGGATTGATGTAGTGGTGCGGCTGATTGGGCCGGAAGGGAAAACTATTCAGGAAGTAGACAGTCCTAACGGCTCGCAAGGTCCAGAGCCGCTCTCCTTTATTATTGAACCGGCTGGTCGCTACACACTTGAAATCGAATCGTTCGACAAAAGTGCGCCACCTGGAAACTATGAACTCAAGTTGGAAGAGGTCAAAACAGCCTCGGAAGAGGATCGCGCCCGGATTGAGATTGAAACGCTGAATGCCCAGGCTAAGCAACTCCAGCAGGCCGGAAAATACGATCAAGGGGTAGTGTTGGCTCAACAAGCCGTGGAAAAGAGCGAAAACAGATTTGGACCAGACCACGTGGATATCACCGCCAGCCTCAACATCCTGGGGTTGCTTTACTCTCACAAAGGCGATTATGCCCGGGCCGAACCGCTTCATGTGAGAGCATTGGCGATCCGGGAGAAGGTGTTGGGGCCGGACCACCAGGAGACGGCCATCAGTCTCAACAACCTGGCTTTGCTCTATCAGGCCAAAGGTGATTATGCCCGGGCCGAGCCACTGTATGTGAGGGCACTGGCAATCTGGGAGAAGGTTTTGGGGCCGGACCATCAGAATGTCGCCACCATCCTCAACAACCTGGCTGGGCTCTATCAGGCCAAAGGTGATTATGCCCGGGCCGAGCCGCTGTATGTGAGGGTGTTGGCAATCAATGAAAAGGCGTTGGGGCCGGACCATCAGGATGTCGCCATCAGCCTCAACAACCTGGCTGTGCTCTACAACACCAGGGGTGAGAGTGCCCGGGCTGAGCCGCTGTATGTGAGGGCGCTGGCCATCCGGGAGAAGACATTAGGGGCGGGTCACCCATCTGTCGCCCAAAGCCTCAACAACCTGGCTACGCTCTACTTGAACAAAGGCGATTATGTCCGGGCCGAGTCGCTGTATGTGAGGGCGCTGGCAACCTGGGAGAAGGAGTTGGGAGCAGATCACCCGACTGTTGCCACCAGCCTCAACAATCTGGCTACACTCTACCGGGCGAAAGGCGATTATGCCCGGGCCGAGCCGCTGTATGTGAGGGCGCTGGCAAACCGGGAGAACGACTTGGGCGCCAACCACCCGGAGACGGACCAAAGACTTAACACCCTGG
>CAZXCE010000020.1:0-32096 GCA_964639175.1 uncultured Clostridia bacterium | reverse complement strand
ACCCCGAACCCGGAACCCGGAACCCGGAACCCGGAACCCGGAACCCTGCTTTTAAGACCGTGGCCCTGCCGGCTTCTCCGTCGCGTAGCTGTGAATTGTGTACTGGATGCCTCGCCCGGCGACTTCCTGGCGAACAAGCTTAAATCCCGGTTCAACCGCTGGACGATTGACAATAAAGGAAAGCGCGGTTGTTTCGCGGCCTTTGGTCGCGTCAAACGCATTCAGTTTAATGTAATGGCCGGGATACACTTTTCGGCACTCATTCATTTCAAACACAATGGCGGCGGGGTCTTTGAGGTCAAACATGGGCATTCCCCACATTTCCCAATAGGTATTTCGCGGATGCGGGTCATCGGTGTATTCGATATTGATAGCCCACTTGTTTTGAAGGCAGTAGTCAATTTGTTTTCTGATTTCCTCTTCGGTCAGATCAGGCAGAAAGGAAAATGTGCCCTGAGTCAATCGCATATCAAGCTCCTTCTTCGGGTACGAAAGCGGCGTCAAGTCAGCCGCACTCCACATTGAAAGCGGCGTCAAACCAGCCGCACTCCAAAGTTCATCAGGCTGGGGTGACCATCGGAACATAGTCCGCGGTGTCAGTTGATTCATAGTTGAACGAAACGTCTTTCCAGGTATCGAGCGCCGCACGGAGCGGGCTACACCAGCGGGCCGCTTTCTCTAAAATCTCTGGGCCTTCAGCCAGATAATCGCGCCCTTCGTTTCGTGCCTGAATCATAGCTTCAGCCGCCACCCGATTGGCGGTGGCCCCGGCCTGGATTCCTTGCGGATGTCCAATCGTTCCGCCGCCAAACTGCATCACCACGTCTTCACCCAGATAATGCAGAAGCTGGTGCATCTGCCCGGCGTGGATTCCACCTGAAGCCACCGGCATAACTGGTCGGAGCGAAGCCCAATCCTGTTCAAAAAAGAGTCCATTTTCGAGCTGGACCGGGGTTTGCGCCCCACGCAAGGTGTCATAAAAACCTTTGATCATGGCCGGGTCGCCTTCCAGCTTGCCGACGACGGTGCCGGCGTGCAGGTGGTCAACCCCAGCCAGCCGCATCCATTTGCAAATCACCCGGAAATTGATGCCGTGGTTTTTTTGCCGGGCATAGGCTGAATTTCCAGCCCGATGGAGGTGCAAAATCATGTCGTTGCGGCGGGCCCATTTCGCCATGCTTTGAATCGCCGTGTAGCCAATCACCAGGTCAATCATAACAATGACACTGCCCAGGTCTTTGGCAAATTCAGCGCGTTCATACATATCTTCCATGGTGCCAGCCGTGACATTCAGATAATGCCCTTTGACTTCACCAGTGCTGGCTGATGCCCGATTCACACCTTCCATGCAGTACAAAAACCGATCTCGCCAGTGCATAAAGGGCTGGGAATTGATATTTTCATCGTCTTTGGTGAAATCAAGTCCACCCTTGAGCGCTTCATAGACCACCCGGCCATAATTTTTCCCGGAAAGTCCCAGTTTGGGTTTGATGGTCGCCCCAATGAGTGGCCGGCCAAATTTATCAAGGCGTTCGCGCTCAACAACAATCCCCGTGGGCGGCCCTTGAAACGTTTTGACATAGGCCACCGGGATGCGCATATCTTCGAGCCGCAGGGCTTTCACCGCTTTAAATCCAAACACATTGCCGATGATTGAAGCCGTCAGGTTTGGAATGGACCCGTCTTCAAACAGATCAAGGTCATAGGCAATGTAAGCAAAATATTGACCAGGGGCGCCCGGCACCGGATCAACCCGATAGGCTTTGGCCCGATAGACCTCACAGGCCGTCAATCGGTCTGTCCAGACCACCGTCCAGGTAGCAGTCGAAGATTCACCGGCAATCGCCGCCGCTGCCTCAATGGCATCAACCCCTTCCTGGGGAGTTACCCGAAACAAAGCCAGCACATCGGTATCTTTAGGAATGTAATCCCCATCCCAATATCCCATCTTGGCATAGGGCAGTACCCCTGCTTTGTAACGGTCCTTTGCAACCATACCTGTTGTCATAAATTCCTCCGCAATAAGCAAAACGTGAGCGCTTGAATCACTGATGCTCACCAACTTTTGCCTTACGCATAATATGCTTTGGCTTCGGCCTCACGGATGAATCGTTCAGCCGTGAGAACATCGTCAACGCTGCCAATAATCATTGGCACGCGCTGGTGTAAAGATTCCGGCTGAATCTCCAGAATCGGCTGTTTCCCGTCAGACGCGCGGCCTCCGGCCTGCTCAACCAGAAATGCCAGCGGTGATGCCTCATACAACAGGCGGAGTTTCCCTTTCGGGTTCGCTGCACTGGCTGGGTGGAGGAAAATCCCTCCGGTCAACAGGGTCCGATGGACATCGGCGATGGCTGCCCCGATGTAGCGCAGGTTGTAGGTTGGACCATTCTGGCCGCTTTTAATGCTATTGAGATATTCCACAATTCCTGGAGGCCACCCTTTGGAACGTCCTTCATTGATGCTGTACATCGTCCCTTTTTTTGGAATCCGAATATTTTCATGAGACAGCAGAAACTCCCCAATCGCCGGATCAAGGGTAAACCCGTGAACCCCATGCCCGGTCGAATACACCAGCATCGTACTGGCGCCATAGACCACATACCCGGCGCAAACCTGATGTCGCCCGGCCTGCAGGCAATCTTCAATGGTGCCCTTGCCGCCGGATGAAACACGCCGAAACACTGAAAAAATCATCCCGACGCTGGCATTGATTTCCAAATTGGCCGAACCATCCAGCGGGTCAAACAAAACAACATATTTTCCGTTGGGGTAGCCCTCAGGAATTTCAAGTGGGTGTTCGGCTTCTTCAGAGGCCATCACACACACCTGACCTGAGCGTCCCAGCAGGCCATGCAGCAGGTTATGGGTAAAAATATCGAGTTTGGTCACCTGCTCACCCTGCACATTTTGATATCCGGCGTGGCCAAGGACATTGCCTAACCCGGCTCGATTGACTTCGTGTGAACTGATCTTGGCGGCCAGGGCCAGGGTGTTGAGCAAGATTGATAACTCACCAGTTGCCCCAGGCGACTGGCGCTGTTGTTCGAGAATGTGTCTTGAGATGTTAATGACGTCATGTGACATAAGCTGCACTCTTGTTTTCTTGGGTTGAAGACAAAATCCTCGGGCTGAGGGCTGAGGGCTGAAGACATGGTTTTATTTCATTCCTCATCCCTTCAATCGGCCCAGGTCTTCAACCCTTAAAGAGATGCCGGATCGGCGACTGAATCAGTCCATCCATGTGGTCCTGGCAGTTGATGAAGTCCCCAATCGCCAGCAGGCTATAGAGCGTGTCGAGTGGGAGCGCCTTCGTCAGCGGTGATTCCAGGTCAGGAAGCTTGCTTTTGCGCAGTTCCTTCCATTCAGTTGCCGACGGAACATAGAAAAAGTCACCGAATCCGGCTTCATCAAATCGTTTGTACAATTGATCACCATCAATTGTCTGAAATTCGGCAGAGGCTCTCAGTTTGGTTAAGAACTCAATAAATTCAGGCTCCACCTGATACAATTTCTGGATTTTTTCCAGCCCGACACGGTCGAGCACTGCCGGCTCAATAGTGAGCTGGTCCGCATAGTCTTTATCAACGCAATTTTCCAATTGATCTGGTGACACCAGTTGCTGGTTGAGAAACTCTTTCAGCACTGGATACGGCACGGTGTACACATCACATCCAGCCGTTAAAACCATTGTTTGCCAGCGTCTGACACTGGCCAGCATATTGAGCGTTCGACAGCCAAACTGATCGCGCAACTGTTTGACATGGCGCTGAGTGGCCAGTACCACCTGTTCACCGAGGAGTTCACAACCGAGTCCCTGGCTTAATCGCCCGAGGAACACATTGGTCCGATGTGGGTTGGCCAGCAAAACCGCTGCGACAATTTGGCGCGCCGAAAATGTCGCGGTGAAGTTGACTGGAATTCCTTGATGCTCAAGGTCCCGCGCAATCAGAAGTGAATGCGGATAGTGAGGCGTAAATGGAACTTTGACAAAAGCATTTGGAACCGCACGGTTCAGGCACCAGCCGATGTGTTTGGACGCTTCCGGGGTGGGTGCCAGCGAAGTATGCAGCTCCAGGCTGATTTCCCAGGTTCGGCCTGCACTATAAAAATCCTGAACTTCACACCCGAGCCGTCCATTGATAATGCTATAGATCAGGATGGTGGCCTGCTCAAGCGTCAGTTCAGGTTTGAGTTGTTGTAATTGTTCGATCCAGGCCACCAGTGTATCGTCCGGGTCACCTTCAAAAAACCGGTTCAGGACTTTGACCACCAGGGGCTGGTTTGTGGTGTTTCCATCAACGTCCTCATACAAAAAGAAATTCTGATCGTCTTCTGACTGGACGAGCAGATCATACATTTCATTTTGGTCTGCTGTATCCGTGTAGATGTGCGCCGTGCCGCAATTCTTGAGGGCGCGGGCCAGCGGATGCGGAATCAATCGAATTTCTTTGACAGGTTTGCGTTTGCCTTCAGCTTTTTTCATCAACTCAACAATTTTCTGCTCAAACAAAGCCGAAGCCTCAAGCGGTAACAATTCGCGTTGCGGTGTCGTCATGGCATTTTCCTGCTGATGTGTGAAGATGTGTGGGGCAAGCCTCAGAACTTGAAGCCAGACACAGGTGTGTGACTGGCAAAAAGCCAAACACTGTGGGGATATTTCGATGAAAGTGCTTAAAAAAACCCAGCGAGTGCTTGTTTGAGGGGCAAATATCCCTTAGACAATTGTCGTGCCAAAGCCGTCAATTGAATGAAAATGGCTGGATTCCGGGAATAACCTCTTCATTTACAATGATTTACATTGAGGTTTTCTGGGTGTGTCTGACTGGTTGCCAGGCAGATTTTCCAAAAGTGGGCCAGAAATGTCTCAGATTCTCTACTTCTTTGAGCAAGACCTGAACAAAGGACCAATCAAATCAATCAGTTGACAGGGATATATCAGGAGTGAGCCAAAAATGTCTCATATGAGCCAAAAATGTCTCATTTTGATTTTTTTCCTTTAAAACTTGCGGCAATAACCTGGTGCTTGCTCAATAACCGATGGAAGGTCCGCCGGGGAAGTTTGGCCATTTTGGCGGCCACTGAGACATTGCCCTGGGCCTGGGTCAAAAAAGTGAGCAGGACCTCTTTTTCATACCGGTCAATGGCGGCGGCTTTGGCTTCCATAAACCCGCCTTCACATATCAGCGACGGGTTTTTTTCCTGGACGTGAATCGGAAGGTGTTCGGCTTCAACCATGGTGGAATTGGTCAAAACCACCGCCCGTTCGATAATATTTTCCAATTCACGTAAATTTCCTGGCCAGTCGTACTGGCGCAAGAGGTCAAGGGCTTTGGGTGAAAAGACCTCGACACGCTTATTGACTTTGGCGCGGGCCCGCAGGAGAAAATATTCAGCCAGGAGTGGAATATCCGCTTTCCGTTCGCGAAGCGGAGGCAGCATGATCGTAAAAGTATTGATTCGATAATAGAGATCTTCGCGAAACCGACCTTCTTCAATGGCTTTTTTCAGGTCGCGATTGGTGGCGGCAATAATTCTGACAGAGACGACCTTTGATTTGACATCGCCCACGGCGCGGATTTCGCCGGTTTGGAGGGTCCGCAACAATTTGGCCTGGACTTCGAGCGACATATCGCCAATTTCATCCAGGAACATGGTGCCACCATCCGCTTTTTCAAATAACCCGATCTGGTCTTTAAAGGCACCGGTAAAGGCGCCGCGTTTGTAGCCAAACAATTCACTTTCGAGCAGGGTTGGCGGAAGGGCCGTACAGTTGAGCGTGACCAGCACCCTCGACGACCGCAAACTGTGCCGGTGGATGGCCCGGGCCACCAGTTCCTTCCCGGTGCCGCTTTCGCCGCTAATCAGAACCGTCGTTGGCGTCGGCGCCACCTGGGTAATCAGGCGGGAAACATCTTTCATCTGTGGGGAATTACCGATGATAAACTCTGTTTCGGCATAGGCTTCCAGTTCACGCAATGCAAGCTGGTATTTTTCCTCCAGGGCCTGGGACTGTTTTTTGGTCCAAATCAACTCACAAATCAACCGGGCGGTTGTCCCGCCAATCAGTTCGGTGCGCTCTGGCTTTAACGCATAGAGTTCGCGGCTGATTTCGGGATCTCCAGTGACGTTGATAATGATATCAACGGGTGTGGTCGCCAGGAGCTTTTGGTAATTGGTCGTGACTGGGAGCTTCAATTCCTGGGCATAGCGAAATCCGCTGGCCTGCTCATTTTTGTCCGCCACTCCGACGACCGCAATCATCGGGTCATCCGAAAAAATTTCCAGCAGCGATTTTCCGCCATTACCAGCACCAATCAGGATGACTCGAATCGTGTCTTTGGTTTTTGAAATTGGAGAAGGAGGAGATTTCATGGGAAATTAAGAAGATCGGGGGTGTACAACTTGATCCATTGCCGGGCATCGCCGAGTGTATCAGGAAAATGAGCGAAGCGGGAGCGGGGGTTTTTGCCTTCTCGGTTGGGTTCAGAGAGCGTGAACTCCGTTGCGGAAAAGTCGGGCTTCGTCCAAATGAAAGATTATCAAGTTCAACCAACTTTCCGCTAACTGATTGAAGAAATTGTATTTTTCAGACGGGATGGTATAACTCTAAAGTTACGTTTATCAGAATTTTCATTTTTTCAAGTCCAGGTTATCTTGACGTGGCTGAGGTGGTTTATGACACTGTGCCATAAAGCTTTTGCCTTTCATTGGGTTGGTTTTGCCAGCCAGCTCAAACCAGTGCTCGAACAGGCCCTGGCAACATCGGATCCAATGCCGTTGCAGATGTTTGTTCTGGCACATCAAACTGACTGCCGGGATCCATATGAGGGAAACCCGCTCGATGAAACCAGTTGGAAAGCGCTTGAAAATCTGGGGGTCCAAACCTGGGCTGACTTTGCCTTAACCGTCTTTTATGACCCAGTTGCAGATTTTGGACTCCAGGAAGAGTGGTTTCACCTTGAAGGCGAGTTGCCAGCCCCAGCTCGCCAGGCGTTACTTGGATGCGTCGTTGGCCCGGCATCATCCCCCTTTGATCCCGGATTGATGGGGCATACTTCCAAACACCTGATATGGTAGATCAATCTTTGGAAATACTTCAAAAACTCAGGAATCCAGAACTAAAGCCTTTTCTTAAATTCTTGAAATCTCTCTCATTAACCAGGTGTGGAATGTATGTCACGTTTTGATGAAGTTCAGGACTGAGGTGAATTCAAAAGCTGCTCAGCTTCGGCGATATACCAGAGCCAGAATTCCCGACGCTGAACCGGGTTGCCACGATTTTCTTCCCAAACGGCACCGCCGGAACAGGCACAGGAAGCAAAAAACGAGGCGTCATTGGCAAAACTTTTCGCGCCGTGGCAATTTCCAGCAGACACCATCTGGTTTCATCTGGTTCAGCTTCCTCTCACCATTTGGTAAAAGCACAGTGTGCAATGTTTGAATCCAGGTGAGTCTGGTATTTTCCATGTTGGCCATTCCTTTGGACGTGTCGGCAACCATTGATGATGATGACAAATTTGAACCGAAAAAACAGGTCAAAACGATCAGGTATCCATTACCATTGGATCGAATGTTTACTCTGGTACCATCTAAGGTTGGTGCCTGTTTTGAAAGAGTATGATTTTGAAATAAAAGCGGCTTTCTGGTGGGCCGGGTCAAGTCTGCTGTTATTTAAAGTGTTTCATATGGCTGGCTGGCTGGCGGTGCTGCTTGGAGGTCCGTTTTTACTGGGATGTGGGATCGTATGGGTCATACTCATTGTTACTATAGATGGGATTCAGATGAATTTTTATTTAAAACGGCAGGCGCAACGGCAGGCGCAATTGCAACAGGACGCTTTTTGCCCCCGCTGCAATGGGAAATTGCGGACCGGGTTAGCCCGCCAGTGCCGACACTGTGGATTTGACTGGCACGATGAGCCAAAACGAAAATCCTTCTTCAGAAAATAGCTTCATGACTGATCCGCTGGCAGAAGAACATAGGGAAAGATACATTTTCAGTTGCTTTAATCAACAGGTAATCTGAGGTGGCCGCTCATTCCCAACCTCGAATGTGATCAATGAGAAGCAGATTCATTCAAGACAAGAGATAGTGTCCAGATGGCAGATTTTGAAGTAACTCTTTGTTTGGAAAACCAAAACTTGCCGGGGAAAAGCGATGAATCTCGTTGCCAGTGATCTTTGAGACCAGAAAGGCGGCCATTATGTACACCGATGATGAATTATTCTTTTTAGCTGGATGTGATTCAGATCCAGCTCAATGGAAAGCACAGCGAAAGTGTTTTTTTGAAAAAGGAGATGTTGAAGGGGTTCAAAAATTATTTGAAGCCGGGGAAATCTCTGAAGATCTACTTGAAAGAATGCTTCAGTCAATCAAATTAGGATCTGTGATCTGGATGAAAGCAAGCGATGAAATGTGGCACGAACCAGATTGGGAAGATGGATCATAAAAACAGGTTCCACGAGATCTGTGGTATTGGAAAAGGAGTGATGAAGCCCATAGATGGTTTGTCATTGCTTCTGGTTTTTCTTTGGAAATGATTGATGAAACTGATGTATTGACCCCGGTGTGGTGTTGGGCCTGTCCCAGATGGCTGGTCAGAATCGGTCTTTTTTGCTAACCTGTTGACCAAACACAAGTTAGTTTATATCTGGAAAATTTTTCTATGAAACCCAAAAGGATTATTCTTGTTCGCCACGGTGAGTCTGAAGGAAACGCAGATCGGGAAATGTACGAGACCACGCCGGACTATAAATTAAACCTCACCAGCCTTGGACGTGATCAGGCGGTTGAGGCGGGAAATACCATAAAATCAATCATTGGAAATGAATCAGTTTATGCCTATGTGTCGCCTTACTACCGTACACGTCAGACATATGCCGAAATAAAAAAAGCAATCGGGAGCAACATCAAGCGATCACTCGAAGACCCCCGGATCCGCGAACTTGACTGGGGTCACCTGCGGCACCCGGATGAAAATGAAGAAATCATGCGCGAGCGCAACGGGTTCAGCACGTTTTACTACCGCATTCCCGACGGTGAATCTGGGGCAGATGTGTATGACCGGGTCAGCACTTTTTTGGAAACGCTCTATCGGGATTTCAAAAAGGACGACTATCCTGAAAATACCTTGATCATCACGCACGGCATGACCTTGAGGCTTTTTTTGATGCGGTGGTTTCACTGGAGTGTGGAAGAATTTGAAACCCTCAAAAATCCAAAAAATTGTCAGATCGTGGTCATGGAGAAAACAAATAACAAATACCGTCTGACGAGTGAACTGGCCCGCCGGATATAAAGCCGAGAGCCTGGATATTCAAAAACCTTTCTTAACCTCTGGTCCACCTCAAGGGCCAGAGGTTTTTGTGTTTTGAATGGCTTTTCAAAGAAAACGGATCTGATTGCCCAGGAAAGACCTTTCAAGTTGCAGCAAAAAACTGGATTTTTCCAAATCCTACATAAACAGGTAGTTGTCCAGTTGTCTTTCACACCAGATACTCCTGCGCATCCCGCACCCATTGTTTCATTTCGTGCTCCATATTGAGGTTGGTCGTTGTTTTTCCACATCACCTTATTGAGCAAACAAGACCGAAGCTTGACGCCTGGTTCACCAGTGACTTCATCCCAACGCAGTTGTCAAGCTGCCGCACTCCAAAAACGGCACAGGAGAAATAACGTGAGTTCACAAATTATATTTCGATATCTGTCAGGTGTGTTCTTCGCGCTGACGTTGTGTTTTGCCTCAGCGGTTCCAGCGATGGCACTGACGATGCCCCCACCGGCACCAACCGTCAGTATCAGCCCGACAAGCGATACTCTTCCATTCAAAGGGACCCGGCAATTTACCGCAACGGTCACGGGTACGCCCATGACGACGGTCATCTGGTCGGTCAACGATATTCCAGGCGGCAATTCGTCGGTTGGCACCATCAGCACCAGCGGCCTGTACACGGCCCCTGCTGCCCTGCCGCCGGCCAATCCGGTCATGGTGAAAGCAAGAAGTGTAGCTGACCAGACCGTGTCAGCGGTCGCAACCGTCACGGTGCGCTATCCGACTCCGGTGGTACAGTGGTTTTCACCGGCCAAAGTTCCCCTCGGCCAGTCTATTTTCACCCTCAATGGAAACCAGTTTTACAACGGTGCCGTGGTGATGCTCGATGGAACACCGTTACCGACCACCTATGTTTCCGCAACCCAATTGAAGGCAACGAGCAATGTAATGCAATCCAGCAGCGGGTACATTACGATTGCGAATCCCGGTCCTGTGGGCGCTACGTCAACACCGCGCCTGATCGAATTTGGACAGGGCATCACCGTTACAATCACGCCATCAACGGTCATGGTGGCACCTGCCGCCCAGCAGCAATTTACGGCCAATGTCTCAGGGACGACCAACACCACCGTTTACTGGTATGTCAATGGTGGCAGCGCCAATGGAACCATCACCTCAGGTGGGTTGTACAAAGCTCCGAACTCAGCCCCGGCCAGCCCGGTGACGATTCGGGCGGTGTGTGCTGTCAATAGCGAGCGGTCAGCAACCGCCACTGTAACGGTCACCAACGGAGCGCCGCAAACCATTTCAGTTTCAATCTCACCAACCTCAGCTTCAGTCCAAATCAATGCCCAGCAGCAATTTACAGCCTCGGTAACCGGCACGGCCAACACGGCAGTGACATGGCAGGTCAACGGTGTCACGGGTGGCAACGCTACGACTGGCACCATCACTGATGGTGGGCGCTACACGGCCCCAGCCGCAGTCCCCGCCGGGGTGGTCACGGTCACAGCCGTGAGTCAGGCCGATTCAACCAAAAAGGCCAATGCCACGGTGACGGTCACCAATCAGCCACAGGCCGTTTCGATTTCGATCTCTCCGACTTCGGCTTCAGTGCAAACCGGCACCACGCGACAATTTACGGCTACGGTCACTGGCTCGGCCAACACTGCCGTCACGTGGCAGGTCAATGGTGTCACGGGCGGCAATGCGACGACTGGCACGATTACCGCCAGCGGGTTGTACACGGCCCCGGCTGCGGTTCCAGCCGGCGCCGTTACCGTCACGGCCATCAGTCAGGCCGATTCATCCAAACAGGCCAGTGCCACGGTGACGGTGACGGCACCGCCACAAACGGTCGCGGTTACAATCAATCCAACTTCAGCTTCAGTTGCGGTGGGTGCCACTCAGCAATTTACCGCCACGGTCACCGGTTCGGCCAACACCGCCGTCACGTGGCAGGTCAATGGTGTCACGGGCGGCAATGCGACGACTGGCACGATTACCGCCAGCGGGTTGTACACGGCGCCAGGGGCAATCCCGGCGGGAACCGTTACCGTCAGAGCCGTGAGCGTGGCCGATCCGACGAAAAATGCCAGTGCCGGCCTGAACTTTGCTGATCCACAGGCAATAGCGGTTGGTCGTTTCCTGGAACAGGCCACGTTTGGACCGACACCACAACTGACGGCCTATGTCAAACAGGTTGGCATTCAGCAGTACCTGGACGAACAATTCAACGCTCCTGAATCGGTCTATCCGAACGGTATTGCTTCTTCTCAAGGAGAAATGACAGATCAGTTCCTGTGGCACATGCTGACCGGTCAGGATCAGCTTCGCCAGCGGGTGAAATATGCCTTGAGCGAAGTCATCGTCATTTCGCGCAACAAGAACTATTACCCCAATATGCTGATTCCCTGGCAGCAACTCCTGAGCAAACATGCCTTTGGTAACTACAAAAATCTGCTCAAGGAAATGACGCTCGATGCCTCGATGGGGAATTTCCTGGATATGGTCAACAGCACCAAACCGGGTGTTGCCGGCGGCGCCAACGAAAACTATCCACGCGAGTTGCTCCAGCTCTTCAGTATCGGCCTGTACCAGCTCAACCCGGATGGGTCACAGAAACTCGATGGAAACGGCAAGCCAATTCCAACCTATACCCAGACTGATATCCGGCAACTGGCGCTGGCCCTCACCGGATGGACCTATGCCACGGCTGGCGGCACGCCACAGTCACCAAACCCGAATTATTACCCTGGGCCGATGGTGCCGTTACCGGCCTATCACGATACCTCGTCAAAGACCTTTCTGGGGCAGACACTCCCGGCCAATCAGACCATGCAGAAAGATCTCGATGATGTGATTGAAATTGTTTTCAATCACCCAAATGTCGGACCGTTTATTGTCACCCGGTTGATTCGCTACCTGGTGACCAGCAATCCAACGCCCGGGTATGTGGCGCGGATGTCGGCGGTTTTCAATGACAACGGACAGGGCGTACGGGGCGATATGAAAGCTGTCGTCCGGGCGATCCTGCTTGATCCAGAAGCCCGCAACGACAATCCAGGCAATGATTTCGGGCGGCTACGAACGCCACTTCAGCACCATATTGCCTTGCTGCGTGTGCTGGGCGGCACTCTTTCACAACCATCGCAAATCGCCTATGCCTACACCAATATGGGCGAGAGCATTCTGGATGCACCATCAGTTTTTGGCCATTACTCACCGGGCTTCCGCGTTCCGAAACAATCTCCACCGCTTTTTGGACCGGAATTTCAAATTTACGGACCCGGTGAACTGGTCAATCGGGCCAATCTGCTCTGGAACTGGATGAATTATTACCAGACCGGAATTTGGGACTTGCAGTGGCTCTTCACGCTCGGCAGCGATCACGTGGCCTGTGTCAACGCGGTTGATAATCTGTTGCTCTATGGACGGATGTCACCTGGATTGCGCCAACAATTGCTGACCGCATTGCAAAGCTCCCAGGCTGCTGGCGCCGATGCCAAGATGCGTGCCTTAACCGTGCTCTATCTGACAGCAATGTCGAGCGAATATCAGGTGGCGCACTGATCAGGGTTCAGGGTTCAGGGTTGGAACTCATTTTAACGAAACGAGTCTCAGCCCCAAACCCTTTGGCCCAGAGTCTTTCAGCCCTAATTCGAAAGAGGTGATTCGATGCAGAAGAATATTTTTTCCCGACGCAATTTTCTCAAACTTACCGCCAGTTCCGGTCTGCTTGCGGCACTTGGACAATTTAACCTGGTTGAAGCCGCCCAGGTTCAGGATTACAAAGCGCTGGTTTGTATTTTCCTGTTCGGTGGAAATGACGGTCATAATACGGTCATCCCGATGGCTACGAATGAATATAATGCCTATTTGGCCAAACGCGGGAGCCTGGCGCTGACTGGTAACAGGCTCCTCCCGATTACGACCACGACTGGGGGCCAATACGCCCTGAATTATGGAATGGTCGAGTTACAATCGCTCTTTCAGCAAGGCAAACTGGCGGTGATGGCCAATACCGGGATGCTCAATCAGCCGACAACCCAGCAACAATATCAGCAAAGCACGGTGCCATTGCCGACCCAGCTTTTTTCGCACTCTGACCAGATTGTTCAAATGCAGGCAGGGATTCCCAATGCCTCAGCCAGCAGCGGCTGGGGCGGGCGCATCGCTGATTTGATGCAGCCAAACAACGCCAACACGACTTTTCCAACCTCTATTTCATTCAACGGGTCTGCGCTCTATGTAGCCGGGCAGGCTGTTCCGGCGACCAATTTGCAGCCCGGCAACAGTCTGGCCCAGTACGCACTCAGCAATGGCTATCCACAGGCGGCGGTTGATGCCCGAGCCAATGCCCAGGTGCAAATTGCGTCTCTGGCCAATAGCAACCGACTCATCGCGGCGGCGGACAAGGTGATGCGCGACACCCAGCAACTCAACACCATCCTGCAAGGCGCCAGTGGTGGAACATTGGGAACGGTTTTTCCCAACTCAACGCTCGGCAATCAACTCAAAGAAGTGGCCCGGTTTATCAATCTTCGTTCCCAGACCGGCACCGGTCGGCAGGTCTTTTTCTGTGGCCTGGGCGGTTTTGATACCCACAGCGGGCAGGATTACCAGCAATGGGATTTGCTGCAACAAGTCAGCCAAGCCATGAAGGCATTTTATGATGCGACCATCGAAATGGGGATTCCGCAGCAGGTTACGACCTTTACGCTCTCTGATTTTGGGCGTTCTTTGCAACCAAGTGGCACCGGAACCGACCACGGCTGGGGAAATCACCATCTGGTGCTGGGTGGCAGCGTGAGTGGCGGTCAGGTGTACGGGACGTTTCCGATCTTGAATCAGGCGGATTCAGCCTATAACCCAAATGCCTTTGCTGATACTCGCGGTGTGTTGTTGCCCTCAACGTCAATTGCCCAGTATGGCGCAACACTGGCGAAATGGTTTGGCGCGGCTGATGGGCAGTTAAACGGATTGTTCCCGGAACTGGCGAATTTTAGCGTTCGTGATATGGGCTTTATGGCCTGAAATCACTGAACACCGTCTGATCATCGAGTCATTGCACAACGCTCAGCAGTCCCGTTTCTTCAGGGACTCTGAGCGTTTCTGTTTGCAAAAGCCTGAAGTTAAAGCTTTCCTGCAGGCTGATTACAAAAAACAGCCAGCCCTTCTGAAAAATCTCCTGGCTGATACACAAAAAAAGAGGGTTTGATGACGATTTGGCCTGTTTTATCAATAAATCCATATGTATCTGCGTCCCAATCTGGGAGCTGGATCCTGGCAACGCCATCTGAAAACGTTCTGGCTCTGCGATATTGAACGGGAATTATAAATTTCCCTTCGTGGTTGATATATCCGTACCTTGTTTCATATTTTCCAGTTGAGACTCCAACACAGGCCAGCCCTTCTGAGAAGTCGAGTGCGTGATCAAATCGTGGGGGAATCACCATCGTTCCCGTTGTATCAATGTAGCCATATTTCCCATCAATCTCTACGGCTGCCAGCCCTTCACAAAACCTGGATGCGCTTTCAAATTTTGGAGCGATACAGACAATTCCTGAATGATTGATAAACCCATATTTTCCAGAGCTATCAGAGATCACGGCCAGCCCTTCAGAAAAATCCCTTGTGGTTTCAGTTGGATCAACCGCTCCACTATAGAGAAGGTCAATAACCAGTTTTCCAGTTTGGTTGATATACCCAACCTTTTTGTTCTTTTTGACAATGGCAAGTCCCTCAGAAAAATTCCCAACCTGATCAAATTCCTCAAGTTTTAAGTGAATGCTTCCAGTTCGGGTGATTATCACCGGGGTCGTATTTAACAGAGTCGATGTGATTCCCTGAGAAAAAGGTGAGGGGACTCCATCGCCAAATGCTCGTCCAAATTTCGGAGGAATGACAACCTCACCGGATTTATTGATAAACCCCCATTTTCCATCAATCTTTACCGCGGCCAGTCCTTCTGAAAAAGGATGGGCTCCAGCAAACTGGGCCCTGAGTACAATTTTTCCTTGCTTATCGATATATCCATATTGATACCGGTCAAAGACATCTATGACTCCGGATAACAAGAAAAAGATTGCGAATATCCCCGCAATTCCAATCAGTATAATACATTTTCGTATGATTTTATTTTGTTCCATGTTTTTGGTTTAAATAATACATAGAAAAGAGTTATTGAGCTTTATCCTGCGGTTTTTTGTTAAGAAAATCTATCGCTCTTTGCCATAGTCAACAATTTTGTCGGAAGATTTTCCCCTGCTCATCCAATACAGAGCAAAAAACCTGACCAAACTAAAAGTGACAAAGGCAACACACCAGGGGGAGAGAAAAATTGGGGTGATTCGTTTGATCATGCCCAGGGGGTTCAAGTCTTCTCCGATTTCAAATACAGCGTGAATATAAGAAAAATAAGCAACAATTGTTGAAAGTAAAGAGATGAGAAAGTATTGTGCCCAGGTTTTCAATTCGGTTTCGATAGTTTTTCTCATAGAATTCTCTTTCGAGGTTTAGGTTGATACTCTGTAAAATGCCCACCAGCGCTTACTTGTTCCCAAACAGTGGTTATCAAACCTGGAAACTTCCTGGGCAATCGCCTCAGATGGGGAAGGACACCAACACTATGCGTCGTGCTCAACCAAATGAATGCCTGATTCATCTTTACCCGATTCTCCTGGCTGAGCTGAGCGAGGCGGACCTCAAGAAGTTATTCCCGGTTGAATTGAGTGAGGCCGAACCCTTCACCGAGCCTGAGCCATCTGTGGGAGGGCTGGTTCAGCTTGAGACTGGCCAGTACTTTGGAATTGTGTTTGGACTTCAAACCCAACGTCTTGCAATTTTAAAACCCGAAGGTCAACCTGCCGGTGAAACGCTGGCCCATCTTTTTCAGGCAGTGCCAGAGCTTTCAAATTTCACCATCTGGAAGGAAAAATCGTAGCCCGAACTGGTCTAGACCGCTTCATATCCCGGACGATTCCCTGCCTTGACGCGTTCCCATGCCTGGGCAAAAAGCTCGTGATGTGGTCTCAACGGCAGGACATGGTGGAGCGCCATGGTGTAGGTGTTCGCTGTTTTCCAGGTGATTGCATAGAGTGGGAGTTTCCAGGTTTCAAGCGGCAGATTGGCGCCTGTCAGGACGGTCCAGCCGCCAGGAAGGAAGAAGGTGCGCCCAGCTCGTGGGCGTTTGGCTTCAACCAGAAGCGACTTTGCGACCAGTTCGGCCACCGCTTTTTTGATGCGTTTGGTTTCCCAGCCATTCCATTTCTTGAGGTTGCTGGTGGTTGGCTCAGCCAGCGCCAGAACCTGAAGGTACACCATCGCCGCATCTTCGCTCAGTGCCAGCGTGGTTTTGACTTCGGCCAGGAGTTCCGGAGCCGAATAGAACGGGTTGGGTTCCCATTGTCCCGCCGGCACCGGCGTTGACCGGATGCGCTCGGCCATCGCGGCCATGCCGGCTGATTTGAGAACACCGATGTGATGTGGTCGGGCAATAAAGTCGGTGCTCCTTGAAAGCCGGGTCAGGGCTTCAAAATCGGTCACCATGGCTGGTCGGAAACAAACCCCAAAATACCCACTGTCCCCGGTTGGCTGCATCTTGACATAGGCAACCATCGCTCCTGAATCACGGCCAGTGAGACCGTCAACTGGCTGGCTTTCAAATCCAGCGTAGGGCGTATCGCCAAAGGCCCGAAGCGCAATATTTCCCTCATTTTGTGAACTGATCCGACGCAATCCCAGGTCTACGAGAAATTCAGGGTTTTTGAGTCGTTCCAGTGTCAATTTGAAAACCTCTGCGCAGTTTGTACGGAGTGGATCGCCAACCGGCAGGTTTTCAAATAAAAACGGCAGCCAGTGGGCCACGGCAGTTGCCACTTCATTACTAAAATATCTGGCTCGCCAGTCGGGATTAAACAGGTGTTCGTCAGGCAACAGCGGTCTGATTGCTTTACACACATTGGAATAATAAGACCAGTTGCTTTGAATCTCCCAGATGACGTCTGTTCGAAGGTACCCGGAAGTCTCAGGCGTTGAAATCAGACTCAGCATCAGGCTATTTTTGAACGGTACTCCCCTTAGTTTTTTCTGAATCATCACGCGCAGTGCATCAGAAATCGGGAGCCGTCTTCCAAACCGGTCGTTCCAGGCACAAGCCAGACGCGACACCAGGCTGGTTTCGTCATCTGGTCCGGTGCCGAGTGGATGCCACAATGTCTCAACAGCTTCCGGCATGATCCCGGTATACATGGCTACACTTTCTTCGATAGAACATTCAGCTCGTAATTCTTCTTCACGGGCGGCACTGGCGGCCCCTTTCTTCAACCCAAACTGGGTGAGAAATGTTTGAGGAAGAAAATTGCTCTCGTACCACGACACATCAAAATGCAAACACCCAAACCAGAGCAAAATGGCTGCCGCTCGGCTGAGCCCGGTTTTCTGGGACAGGGTTTGGGCAATCGTCTCATCCCAGGGGATACTTCCACGCTGACGAACCAGCTCAACCAGCGTTCGGATGCGTTCTGTCCCACTCCACCCCGTAATTGGAACACTCTGGTGGGTAATGGTATGGTGCAATGGGTTAAATTCTCCGGTTGTCGTCAGCTCCAGGGCCGAGAATGTCATTTTATATTCAGTCACGCGCCATTCCCTGGCGACCCTGGTGAAATAAATGCTGCCCTGTTGTTGAAAAGTCCAAAAACTTCCTGGTTTCTGCCATTTGGTACCTTCTTCTCCATCGCCGGTACAGGTGCCTGTAAAGAATCGAAACCGGAGACTGTCATCAGCAAAGATCGTGGTCGCCCACCCCTCAAGAAAGTCCAGGATTGCACTGCAGTGAACCTGTTCACCATCCAGAAATGACTGATAGTTCACGGCTGCGACAAATGCGGGTGCGCCGATTTTCCCCATCAATCGAATGAAATGGAAATCTGACCAGGTCAATGACAGGGTTTCCAGTTTTTCCAATTCATCCTCGTTTCCAAGGTAGGCGGCCCGAAACCAGTCGCTGATTTCCCCAATATGTTTGCCAATAACTTTGCCCTGGTTTGGAGTGGAATCAATGCCAAACGGTTTCAGAGCCAGATTCACCCTGGCATCCAGTGGAAATGGAATTAGATCCAGGTTTTCAGCCTCAACGACCGGAGCTGGGTTGGGAGGTGACACCAGCCTGTGTAATTTGGTGTTCAATGTCGCGGCCTCCAGGATGATGCCGGCAACCCCGCGTTTCAGATTCGCATGTGTCAGTTCCGGGAGGTATTGGGGGAGGTTCTCGACCAGTGAGTCAAGACGCTGCTGGAGATCCGCTTCACGGTTGAATAAATTTTCTACCCCCAGGTCAAACAACCGGTGGGCGGTTTCGTCCGATACCTGGCGAAGGGCCAGTGACCCGACTTCATCCCGCACTTTGAAGAAGTGCCACCATACAGGAGGCACGAGTTTGAATGTTCCTCGGGCATAGCTGGTGTTGGCGCCTGATGAATAGTTGTAGTCACCGATGCGTCCTGATTCCGCCAGATTCCAGATGGTAACGTCATAATAGTGTGAGGCAACGGCGTGAAAATCTTTGCACCCAGGAAATGTGAGTAACGCCTGAATGGCTGAATTTCCCAGGTCCTGTCTCAAACTTCGTCCGTCAATTCCTTCATATTCACGAGGTTTTTGGAGGTCTGTCCATTTGCGAACACGCCATCCGGCCATTCCATCACGACGACCAAGCAATGTTCCTTCCAGTTCGTTGGGCAATGGAAACAACCGGACCCGCTCAAAATCAATGGTCGCGCCATCAATTTTAAATTCCTCGATAAATGTCGGAACCGAAGCCCGGCCTTCTTCACCTGTCTGCGGGTTGAATTCCTGGTAGACATAGGCGCCCTGCTCTTCGACATACTGGTATCGCCAAAATGTTGAACCATCAAACAAAAGGTTTGCCCGAACACTGATATCCGGCTCGGTGTCGCCAATACGGACCACCCGCCCGCCAAAGGTGATGCCTCCGCCTGGAACTGGAACGCCGACTCCTTCAAGTGAGGACGTGTCATACAGGGTCGAAACCGTAAAAATGGTGGCTGGCTCGTGAGACCAGTATCCGTTCCATTTGCCATTGTCATAATTCACAACCAGAAGCTGGCCATCCACAAACCGGGCCACTCGCACTGGAAACCGTAAGTCGAACCGGCCCACTCTTCCTGGCGGTCCGATGACAATGGCCTGCCTCTGATTGGAAACGACCAGATAGGGAAAAGCCCCTTGAAATACCAGTTCTTCGTGTTGACGCACCGGCAGATCCGCAACGGCGGCTTCCAGGTCAGGCCACCCAAGCTCATCTAAAATTCCGGCGCGTAGCGTTCGGCCCAATCCAGTTGCGAGATTGACCACTTTCAATCGGTCAAGGATTTCAGGAAATTCATTCCAAATTTCTGGCGAGGCAACTTTGGACAACCGCTGGAGGGCGCTTTCGATATCGAGCAGCAAACCGGTTTCAACGACTTTGAGTTGTCGAACAAACCAGGCGCGGCGCACGGTTTCCAGTGCTCTTTTGCCGATTGAAAGTGTGCGAAAGGCTTCTGAATCCGTGATGAGCGAGTCCACACTTTTTTCGATCAATGGGAAAAACCGTGGGTCCTGGGTCACAAAAACCGGATCCCGTTGAAATTCAGAAGGCTGGGGCGGGTTGAGCCAGTTTTCCCATCGCAACTGAATGTTCTCAGCCGGGTCGGAAACCGGTATGCCAAGCTCAAGGGCCAGATCCAGCAGGTCAATATCTATTCCCTGGGACTGAACAACCAGTGACAGCGATATCCCCTCCCGTATGAGACGGGGGGCCATCTGCCTGAGCAGTTGAAATAATTGAAGTGGAATGTAATGTTTCCAGCCGTAACTGACCTGGGTCAATGCCTGTTTAAACCAGCCAGCCGCCCCCTCGTCAGGGGCGGTTTCCGGCAGGACAGATTCAGGAGAGAGCCAGAGTGCCTCCAAGGCGCCACCGTCATCCAGAAACTCAAGCCACCAGATGTGAAATTCCATAGATGAATAGACTGAGCCTGGAAATAAATTGAGCAAAAACCCTCGAATCCGAGGTGAACGTTTGGCGATGGTGACCAGTGGCGTGCGATAGGCTCGCCAGAATTCCAGTGGGGCACGGTGCATAACCGATGATTCCAGAATCTGTTCAAGCAGGATGTGATCTTCCTGTCCCGCATCCAGGCCGGCCTCTTTGGCCAGGGTGCGTAGCCGTTTGGCCATTCCACCCCAGGGCGGCAATCCACCAATGATGCGTTTGATACATAATTCACGAAAAGATTCATACGCCCTGACCGGGCCATATTTTTTGCCAAGCTGGTCAGTATATTTAGAGAGCGCGGTGGCCCGCAGGGCACCAGCCAGGGCAAATTCGAGAAACGTCTCTTGATGTTGTGCCTCATCTATCGGAAGGGCGTAAATTTCTTCAGCCTGGCGTGCCTTCTGAAAATATTGGGCGCCAAGGGTCGGACTGCCCAACTCAATAAAGACGCGCCCGACTTCTTCAAAATAGGACGGCAGAAAATGGGGGACTGAACGCCCCAACCGAATGCCCAGGTTTTCAAATCCTTCCATGGCCACACTTTTTTTCAGTTGTGCCGTTTTGGTGTGCTGCCGCATTTCTTTGACCACATCCAGTGCAAATGAGGCGTGTTCCAGATCATGAATGAGCGCCCACCCTGGAAACCCAATCGCGCGCCGTCGTTGGCGGGCAATTTCTGGCAGGACCTCTGGCAAATCAAAGCCAAACACCTCCATTTCACGATCAACCCCAGGTGCCAAAATGTCAGCAACCAGCCGGGTGATCACCCGCCCAGGGAGCGCCCGGTGCCGATACCGGCGGGCACTAACGCCGTCAACCCGGACCGAATCAGGGACCATCGCTCCAGGGAGGATCAAGCCTCCGGCGTGGAGCGCGGCCTCTGGCGAAAGTGCGATTGAGTGACTGGCTTTCCTGATAGTCCCCGAAGTTTGAGACTGCCCCGGAGTGGGTTGAGATTGTGACGCGTCTGACGCATCAATTTTCCGGGCGGCATAAATCAACGCCGCCATCCGGTTGCCTTCTGAAAACGCAACCGGCCCGAGGTCGGACATTTTGAGATTTCTGCCCTGTTCGTCCACCCATTCCAGATTTCCAGTCACAATCCAGCTTCCCGACGCATCGCCGACGGTGTATCGGGCTTCGATCAAATGTCCATTTTCCCATATCGGGCACCGGGCCTGCCCGGCTTGCAAGCGAAACCCAAGTTTTCGACAGCGCCCCCAGACGTACCCAAATTTGGTAAACTTCCCGTTGGCATAGGTATCCAGGCGTTTTACCTGTGGTGGCAGGTCGGCTGGTTGGACCCAAATTTCACGGAAAACCTGTTCAATTCCCTGCTTGATATTCAATTCCACCAGCAATTCCCGAAAATCGTTGAGTTCTGGGAGCAAGATTGGGTGTGGAATGACAATCGCAGGCAGGGAGGTCCATCCGGTTTCACCATCCAGGTTGACCAGCCCCAGTCCTTTTTGGAGGTCAATCCCCCGCAATAACCCTGCCAGTTCAAACCGAACCTGGCCCATGTCATCAATCGGTATCACTACCGTGTTTTCAAGAACTTTTTTCCAGGCTGAATCTTCCCACAGCGCCTGGATAACTGGTGTCGGGATGGGCAATGACCGCACCATCCACGTTTCAACGGTCCGAAGGCACGCCTGTTTATGGAGTTCGAGAAACTCAACCGTTGACCGAAGCTGGTCAGCCACCTCACTTTCCCGAACAACTTTGGGAAGCGACGTCAACACCTCGCCCGCCGCATTGCGACAGATGAGTTTCTGGCTTTTGAGTGCCAGAGCATAACCATTTCCAACCTCAATCCATGGAGACTCTTTCAGTGGGGTATTTTTTGATTTGGCCATTCCGGGAATGCTTCCATTCTTCAGGATTTACTGGCGGAATTTTGCATGACAAATTCCAGTTTGATACCAGGATTCTTTCCCGAGCATAACGGAGCCGAAGAGCCAAAAACAACCACTTCGTTATTCAGGGACTACAACACACACAAGGAGCACCAGGGACAAACAAATTGATGTCCCCTGTATTCCTTGTGTGGTGAGGTTTCAGTTACTGATACCGTTTTGCACTGAAACCCTCCTGTTACGTGAATGCTAAACTATCGAAAAAATTATATTCCCCCGCAACCCTGAACCCTGAACCCTAAATTGTATGAGTTTTGGGCAGTATAAGGCAGGAATCTCCAAACTCGTGACTGAGGTAACCGCTGGCTTCCGCATGCTCAACCGCAGCCTGCAAGAGTGATTCGTCCAGAAAGCAGCTTAACAATCGGAAATGGGTTTCTGTTGCTTCGTGCATTCCAGAGAGAATGCCATCCACGATCTGGCGCTCAAATCCTGGTTGCAAAATTAAATCGGTCATTCCTAATCCCGCAGCCAGCTTTCCATGCCTGGCATAATTTCCTTCAAGCGCCCGAGTCACCGACGTCCCAATTGCAATCACCCGCCCACCCTGGTTGTGGGTTGAATCAATGGCCTCAACCGTGGCCAGTGGAAGGTCATAGCGTTCTGGCAATGGAAGCAAGGCATCGAGCACCGGATCACCGCTGGCGGAAATACCAGCCGCATGGGTGAGTGCCGCCAGGTTTACCCCGTGGCGCATCAGATCAAGCAAGAGCTTCCATTGCAAGGGTTTCCCCGCTGATGGCATCTCCATCGCCCAGGGGCGCGAGGCATAGGCGGTCTGCACATCCCACAATTCCAGGTCGCCATTCAGATGCGAATACTGGATTGGATGCCCTGCCCGGTACATTTCGCGCCACGTCGCGGATTCATCCAGATTGAATTCAAGCGTTACACTCCGAGGTGATAAAACGGAAGTTTCAAGGATCTGTGCCTTGAGCGGTGAACCTTCAATCTGTAATCGTGCCCCGGTTTTCAACACCGGCGGGCCCACCCGGTCTTCGGTACGGGTTCGCCAGTTTCCTTCACCGAGGAGAACCGCCAGGAACCGGGTCCCGTGCTCGTGGTTGACAAGTCGAACTTCGAGGCGGTCCCCGGCTTCAGTCCGGGCAAAAAAGGCGGCGGGCAGCGTGGCCGCATCATTGACGATGACCAGATCACCAGGATTCAAGAAACTCGTCAGGTCAGCCACTCGTGCATCCGTCCACGACTGGGTTGCTCCATCAATCACCAGGAGCCGATTGTTCAGCGGTTGGCTTCGTGGCCAGCGTGAGGGTTTCATAACACCTCCGAAGCCAGAAACCGGGTTCCACTGGCCATGGATTCAGGGTGTTCCAGGTGGGAAATAATTTTTTTGGCGACAGTGACTGGCGAATCAAGGGTTGCCCGGTCAGCTTCGGGCAGGGCATCTGCGTGCATTTGAGTATCCATTTCACCTGGATCAACACTGAGGACCTTGATGGGTGTTTTGTCAAACTCAGCAGCCCAAATCCGGGTCAGATGATCCAGCGCGGCCTTGCTCACGCCATACGCGCCCCAGTTTGGATAGGCCGACGTGGCCGCATCGGACGAAATGTTGAGAATGACACCGCCACCACGCAAAACCATTGAGCCCGCCACGGCTTTGGTCAGACGAAACGGCGCCAGCAGGTTGGTTTCCAGAACCTGGCCGAAATCTTCGCATTCGGTGTCAAGCAGCAAGGGCATTGGGACTGGTCCCAGTGTGCTGGCATTATTGATTAATATATCAATCGGTCCGGCCAGCTCTGCCGCCTGGGCGACAATCGGGTAAATCGCTCGTTTGTCAGCCACATCCGCCTGGATGGCAAACGCAATGCCTCCTCGCTGACGAATGGTTTGAACGGTTTCTTCAAGCGGGGCTGTCGTGCGGGCCACCAGGGCCAGCCGGGCGCCGCGTTCAGCCAGGTGAAAGGCCAGTGCCTGACCGAGTCCCCGGCTGGCACCGGTGATCAAAATTGACTTTCCTGAATAGTTCATATGGTTTCTCCTTTGGTTACACCATTTCGGAATGAAAACCTCGGATTACGGGAAAGCTAAACCATTGAAAGAATTGTATTTCCCTCAGCCCTTAACCCGATACCCTCAGCCCAAAATGGCATTACGCATACCGTATCATGTCCTGCCAATAATGAAACTTTCTTGCTAATACACCGTCAAAAGGTTAGTTTCTTGTCATGAGTGAACCAACCGACATTTCAGCCAATTTGGCCGCCAACATCAGGCGATTGCGTGAGTTGCGCGGAGCAACCCAGGATAAACTCGCCCAACTTTCGGGTCTTCCCCGGCCAACCTGGGCCAATCTTGAATCGGGTTCGGCCAATCCAACCGTTTCGGTGCTGATCAAAGCCGCCGCTGCCCTCCAGGTTTCAGTCGAAGAACTCATCAGTCCGCCCCGATCTGAAGGCCGGCTCTATCACGCGACTGAAATTCCAATCAAAAAGCGGGAGGGCGTGACGGTGCGCAAACTCCTGCCTGATTCGCTTCAAAATATGGAGCTTGATCGGATGGAACTTCCGCCCCGGTCACGAATGAGCGGCGTGCCGCATCGTCCCGGCACCCGCGAGTATTTGACCTGTGAAACAGGACAGGTCGAAATTGCGCTGACGGGTGAAAAATGGATTCTTGAACCCGGCGATGTTTTTGTTTTTCGGGGTGATCAGCGTCACTCGTATGCCAATCCGGGCGACGAACCGGCGATTGCCTACAGCGTGGTTTTGCTCGGTGCCCAGGGGCCGTTTTGAGTTGGAAACGAGAGTTGATTCTTTAGACCACAACCACGAAAAAGATCAGACACTCAGCGCCTGACTCAATGAATAAAAACTTGAAAAATAAAGATTTATGGAACATCAAGATACATTTCACCCACAGTTTCCGCTGTCCAGGTCAGTGCCGGGATATGAAATCTGGTTCACCGTCGTGATTGATTCTGAAACGGGAAAAGCCCTCTGGCTTCGGTTTTCCACATTTGTTTCACGGCAGGAAGGCAAAGAGAACCAGATCGGCTTGATTTGGGCATCATTTTTTGACGCCGAAGATGCGGCTCATCATTGTTTTGGAGTTGAACGGGCTGATCGTTCAGACTGTCAGTGGGTCAATACCCATCTGGAGCACCCGAAAGGTCGGTTAAGCCTCGACCATTTCTCCGGTGAAGTCCTTACAAACAAAGGAATTTTGCGCTGGGACCTGGAATTTCAAAGCCAGTTTGCGCCAACTCACCACGTACCGGCCTGGTTAAGCGCCTCTCCGCTGGCAAAAACAAAAAGCATCGTGTGCGCTCCGTTTGCCCAGGTCACCGGCACGTTTTCGCTCAATGAAACGCAGTTCAAGTTCAATCGCGCTGAGGGATTGGTGGACCATATTTGGGGCACGCATCGGGTTGAGCAACTCTACTGGCTTTTTGTCCCAAAATTTGATCACGATGCCGAAGACTGGGGATTGGAAATGGTCGCGGTAAAGCCAAACCGGTTCCTTCCCTGGTTCACGTTTGTTACGTTGAGGCAAGGTGGAAAATTGTGGCACGACCAGACGGTGTGGCAAGCCTGCCGTGGAAAAGTCCAGGCCCGGTATCCCCAGATTGATTTTCAGGTTCGAACCAATACCCACGACCTCACCGTCCAGAGCAAACTGAACGAATCTCAAACCACGGCTTATATTTACCGTGACCCGGCAGGTTCGAGCCGCTATATTGAGCATAGTGATGTCGGTGAAGTGAACTGTGTAATCCGCGACAAAAACCGGGAGCGAACGTTGACCTGCCGGAACCACGCCGCCGTGGAATTTCACGGAATGAAGCCCTGGAGCCAGCGTCCATACGTTGATCCGTACCCCTAACCTTTCAACCAGGAGCGAAGAACATGAAACATACTCTATCACCTGGAATCAGCCTTGTGGCTGCGGTTCTGGTTTTTCTTTGTATCATCCCCGAGCCCGTTCGGTCGGCTCAGAAATACGCACCTGTCGTTGGCCGGTGGCAGGCCAAAGTTCAATTTGAAGATACAACCTTGGAATTTGATTTTGAGACGCTTGGGGAAGGGGTGTACGGATATGGAAATGGCTCGATCTTTCTTTTGGATTCCCAAACCAAGCTGGTTGCAACATTCCCGGCAGCGTGGGACAACCACCGTGTTGAAACCATCCATATCAGCGGGGAAATCAGGTTGCCGGCAGTGGCTAGGCAAAAGCGGACACCTGGAACGCTGATTTTGAGAATCCATTATGAACCGAAGAAAGGCTATGTTGGCACGGCGTTATTTATTGGCGAGGATTTGACCCAGCGCAAAGGCACAATTGAAATGAAGCGGACAAAAGGGCCTGAGGAGCTGCTCAAATCATCATCTCTGGTTACACCAGACCACCTTACTGGCGTTGCCGGGTAGGTCAGCGAGATAAATCTTTTGTTTTCTTAGTATTTCGGAGTATCCGATTGATTTTTTTCTTTATAAACGCTTCAAAGGTCAGGTCCCACGTGTAGACTTTAAGGCTCACGTGGTCAATATAGACAAGCTCCCAATTCTTCTCAATTGAGAACCCATCACAATCTCCAGAGAACCCATCGCCGAAAAGGACGATATGTTCCAGGTTGGCATCTTCCCGAACTCCAAAAATGTCTTCTGGATCAATGGGCCCAGAGTACACCATATAACTTTCACCAATTTTGCCCCAACCAATATCCTGAAGATATTCCAGGTAATCACCGGGTATTCCGGGATTTTCTTCCTTCATTTTTTGAATGGAATGTTTATCGAGGGGGGTGAGATCGTGCGTAAGTCCAGCCGCCTCCAGAGCGGTCAATATCTGCACATAATTGTGTGACATTTGTGTTATTCCTCGATAGCTAAGAACCTTGTCAAAAGTTTCCTGAGCGATTGAATGTTGGAAGTGTTTGGTTTTTTTCGTGTATTTCGTGTGTTGCGTGGTTCAAAATGTCTGGGAATTTTCGGTAAGGTACTTATTTAGGCCATTTAATGTTCGCCAGATCCGGCTCTCCGCATTTTTCCAGAATGGCCGCCCGGGCCGCATCGCGGAGGGCAATCACCGCAGACCAGTCAGTTCCTTTGGGCACAAGCGGAGGAAAAATCGTCACGCGGAGGTCGCCACGATGCGGCAACCATTGCTCGTCCCGCAAAATTGACCGGGTGCCGTGTAAGGCAACCGGGACAACTGGCAACCTGGCCGTGGCCGCCGTTTTAAAGGCCCCAAGGTGAAAGGCGCGCAGGCCCGGTTCACGGGTAAACGTACCTTCGGCAAAAAAACCAAGCGATTGATGGGCTCGGGCCAGTTCCTCCAGCCGGGCGATGTTGTTGAGACTTTCCTGGAAATCAAACCGGTCAAGGTACTCGGTCCCGAGCCGGTCAAGGGCAAACCGGATCAACCAGTGTTCAGCCAGTTCTTTTTTGGCGGTAAAACACGTGTTTGGCGGCAAAATGGCCATGATCACAATCGCATCAATGTAGCTGGCGTGATTGGCAACATAGACACAGGCTTGATCAGCAGGCAGATGCTCGGCGCCATCAACGACAATCGGCATGCCACAGGTAATCATGACCAGCCGGGCCAGCCAGCGGCCATAGCCGCGTCTGAGCTTCAGCGTCGGAATCACCACCAGCAACACACACGAAATCAGAACCGCCGACACAAAAACCAGCCAGCACCAGGCCCCAAACAGAAACAAACCGGTTCGGTGAATCATGGACTGGAGCGTGCCGGCGGTTTTCAATTTGAGCGCATTGAGGCGATCCCGGAATGGGCTGCGCGGGCGAAATAAATCTCCGTTGAGGTAGGAATCTCGGGTTCCAGACCGCCGGATTTTGCCGCTCGATGTTTTTAAAACGGAATGCGGCGGGGCCAAAACGATTTCATCAGCGGCAGAATCCAGCAGTTGCAAGGTCGCCTGGTTGATTTGGGTGCGCAGGGTATCAAGCGTTACGGCGTTAGTTTCTCGGGTTTCAGCCACAATCACCAGCCGTTCCGTCCCCGAATGAGGATCTGGACAGGCAAAGACAGCGACACAGCCAGTTCGGACTCCGGGTAAGTTCCCCACGATGTCTTCCAGTTCCTGGGGATAGAGATTTCGCCCAGCCCGGATAATGATGTCTTTGCTGCGGCCAGCAATAAAAATTTCACCGCCTGCAATGTAGCCAAGATCCCCGGTTTCAAGCCATTCACCCCGAATGAGGGCGGCAGTGGCCTCGGGGTTCCGAAAATAACCGACGGTGGCTGACGGGCCTCGAAACTGGATTTTGCCCTGCACCCGGTCTGGAACTTCATAGCCGAGTTTATCCACCACTCTTACCTGATGGTCTGGGAAGGGAAACCCGCAGCCAACCACCGGCATGGCGTGTGGGTCATTGGGTTGAACTGGAACAGCCTTTCCATGTTCGGTAAACGATTGGCGGTCAATCCATTCGACATTTGGCCCCCGGCCAGGAGGAGGCCCAGTGAGTCCGACAGAACATTCAGCCAGTCCATACACGGGTGACATGGCTTCGCGACGAAATCCATAGGCAGCGAATTTATCGCAGAACTGATCCATCGTCCGTGGGCTGACAGGTTCGGCACCGTTGAGCGCCATCCGCCAGCTACTCAGGTCAAGCCCCTGCAAGTCCTCGTCTTTAATTTTGCGCAGACATAACTCAAACCCAAAGTTTGGCCCTGCCGCGATAGTGCCGCGATAGTCGTGGATCGCTCTTAACCAGCGTTCGGGGCGGGCCAGAAAGTTTTGCGGCGGCATTACCACCAGGAGGCAGGCATAATGGAGGCTTCCCAGGCAGGCGCCAATTAAGCCCATATCGTGGTAAAGCGGAAGCCAGCTAATAAAAACATCCGATGAGGTGACCTTAAACGCTGTGCCCATCGCGCGAACGTTGGCCAGCAGGTTGGCATGGCTCAAAACCACGCCTTTGGGTGTGCCCGTGCTCCCGGAGGTATATTGCAAAAAGGCGGTATCCTGTGGGGAGACTGAAACTGGTTCCAAGGGGTCGCCAGCGTAGAAAAGATCTTCAGCCGCAACGATTTCCTGCAACGATCCAACTTTGGCCTGTAAGAGCGCAGTAAATGGTTTGGCCTGATCAAAAGTAATCAGCAAAACCGCCTCGGCATTGTCGAGAATGCGAACCTGACGTTGCAGGTGATCAGCGAGTTGGGAAATCCGGCTCGGCGGATAGAGTGGAACCGGAACACATCCAGCATACAGACATCCAAAAAAGCTAATAAAAAACTCACGGCTGGTCGTCAGCATCAGCCCAACTGCCTGCTGGGGCATCACCCCCCGCCGTCGCAAGCCCGTGGCAATTTTTAAGGAATCCTGGTACAGGTCGGTATAGGTAATGGTCTGTCCGGTTTCACAAAACCGGAGGTACGGGCGGTCTCCGTGAACCTGTGCATGGTGGGTCAAAATTTCAGTCAGTGTGGAAAGATGCTCGGTTGAAGGACTCTCAGCCAGTTTGGCAACTGGCTGGAGGGCGAGAATTGGGCTTGTTTCCCGTGGCTGGCTTTCAGATTGCTCAAGTAATTTCAGGAGATCCCCAGGCGTTTCCACCTGCATCAGCGCGGTTTCCGGCAACTTGACGGAAAAAACCTGTTCAATCCGAGACAGAAGCTCTACCCGGCTCAGGCTGTCAAATCCAAGTTCATAATCAAGCCGCGTCGTAAGTGATATCGGTCGGCTGAGTTCTCCGGGATGAATCTCGGCAGCCACTTCTTTGACAACCGCCAGTAATCCCTGATGGATCATAGGCTTATCTTGACTCGATGTAGTTTGCATGGTGGCTGGGTGCTCCTTGGTGAGGTCTTTGGGAAAAATATTGAGTGTTTATATCTATTTTCTGGAGATGCGGAAAGGATGAGCCACCATAAAAGCACCTTTTGCACAATTCAATGATTCGCGCTACAGTTTTCAAACCATCACTGTGCCCCTCCTTGATCTCATCCCCATCCTTCAGGTCCGAAAATATCCTATGAATCTGATCAACGTGTTTGATTTTGAGAAGCTTGCCCAGGAAAAACTCTTTCAAATGGCATTTGATTATTATGCCAGCGGCGCCCACGATGAAATCACCTTGCGGGAAAATCACTCCGCTTTTGATCGGCTGCGGTTGATGTATCGGGTCTTAATTGACGTCAGCCAGCGCACGGCCAAAACCACGGTTCTGGGGCAACCAGTTTCCATGCCGATTCTGATTGCTCCGACGGCATTTCATCGAATGGCTCATTCGGATGGCGAAGCCGGCACGACCCGGGCGGCGGGTGCGGCAGGTACCATCATGATTTTAAGTTCGCTCGCAAATACGGCGGTGGAAGATATTACCGCCGTGGCTACGGGGCCGGTCTGGTATCAACTCTATATCTACCGCGACCGTGAAGTCACCCGCGAGGTTGTCCAGCGTGCCGAACAGGCCGGATGTACCGCTCTGGTTTTGACGGTTGACGCCCCATTGCTCGGACGACGTGAACGCGATTTCCGCAACCGCTTCCAGTTGCCACCCGGTTTGACGGTGAGAAATGTGCTCCCTGCCGGGATTGCTGATCTTCCAAAAGAAGCCCTGGATTCCGGGCTGGCGGCTTACTTTGCGACCTTGATTGATCCGGCAGTCACCTGGAAAGACATTGAATGGCTCCGCTCGATTACCCGGGTTCCAGTTCTGATTAAAGGGATTGTCCGGGCAGATGATGCCGTCCGGGCGGTGGATTCTGGTGCGGCGGGTATTGTGGTTTCCAATCACGGAGGCCGTCAGCTTGACACCTCACCCGCCACCATCGACGTGCTCCCTGAAATTGCCGAGGCGGTCGCCGGTCGGATCGAGGTCTTGATGGATGGCGGCATCCGGCGGGGAACCGATGTGCTCAAAGCCCTCGCCCTCGGCGCCAAAGCCGTGCTTGTCGGGCGGCCAATTTTATGGGGACTCACCGTTGATGGAGAGCAAGGTGTTACCCGTGTTTTAGAAATCCTGCGCACTGAACTTGATCTGGCCATGGCGCTGGCCGGTTGCCAGACAGTGGAAGACATCACCCGTGACCTGGTGCGGAATCCACCCCGATTTCATTGATCAACCAGGCTTGCTGTCAGTCGTCAGTCGTTCGCTACGTTTATTTGAGTGAAGTCTTTAAACATTTTAATTGATTTATAGGCTAATATATTCTAATATAGCCATTATGAAGCTATCAGATTGGGCAAAACAACAAGGAATTGCATATATCACGGCCTGGCGGTGGTTTAAAACCGGTAAGTTACCGGTCCGTGCCTACAAAACACCGTCTGGTTGCGTGATGGTTGAACCTGAAAAAAAAGTGAACGAATCAAATCCGAGGGCAGTGGTGTATGCACGGGTATCATCGCACGACAAGAAAGCCGATCTGGACCGCCAGGCGGAAAGGTGTGTGGCCTTTTGCGCCGCCAACGGGTGGGAAGTCGAATCCGTGACCAAGGAAATTGCATCTGGAATGAATGACACACGGCCAAAATTGCATAAACTGGTCGCATCACGGCCATCACGGATCGTGGTGGAACACAAAGACCGGTTGACCCGGTTTGGGTTTGGGTACTTTGAGCTGTTGTTGCCGATGATCGGCTGCGAGTTGGTGGTGATGAACCGGGATGCCGAAGCCAAAGACGATCTGATGAAAGACCTGGTGGCGGTGATCACCAGTTTTTGTTGTCGGTTGTATGGGCTTCGGCGTGGGAAAACACTCGGGTCAAAGGTGAGAGAAGTGATATGCGACGAGCCTGTAAAGTGACGCTGAAATTTGCAACCGAAACCAAGCGGCGTCAGATAGCGGCGCTGCTGGAAGCGTACCGGGCGGCGGTCAATTTCTATATCCGGTC
>CAZXCE010000019.1:0-33083 GCA_964639175.1 uncultured Clostridia bacterium | reverse complement strand
GTGCAGTCGTTCCAATAAGTTTTGAGGTATTTCCGAAGGTTGATCCTGGGGCATGAAGGAGTACCATCCAGGAAAGATAGGTGATGCTGTTCCGCATTGTGATGTGATTTGGAAAAATCAGCAAGTTGTGAAATGAATGATCATAATCAGGAAGCCAATGGTCACCTATTCCTGAAAGGAATACCTGTGAGAGCCGTGGGTCAGCGTAGCGCCACCCACGGGCAGAATGGACAAACCCCACGTGCAATATCCCCGCCACGTCCCGTCGTACACCAAAATGTGATAGATGAGCCAATACCGGATGAACCTTCACAAAATCAACCCCTCCAGGGTTGGGACGGGAGAATTGGACAATGCCGTGGAATTCCGTGGGTGGCGCTGACGCTGACCCACGGCTGGTTCAGGTATTCCTTGCAGGAATTGAGGCAAAACCTGATGCCATCTTTTGCCTGACAACCGGGCTAACTTGAAAATACCGTGGGTGGCGCTGGCGCTGACCCACGGCTGGTTCAGGTATTCCTTGCAGGAATTATTACTGATGCCATCTTTTGCCTGACAACCGGGCTAACCTGGGTTGGATTCCCAGTTTCTTTGTGGTCTCATTTGGGCCTTCGGTAACGACGATGCCGAACATATCTGGAACTGGAGCCAATACAAAAATGCAACCGATTCATTTATTTTCACCGATACCTTTTCGTGACCTGACCCTCCGCAACCGGATTGTGGTTTCCCCAATGTGCCAGTATTCGAGCGAAGATGGCTTTGCCAACGACTGGCATCTGGTCCATCTGGGCAGCCGGGCTGTTGGTGGCGCCGGGCTTGTTTTCACCGAAGCCGCCGCTGTTGCTCCCACTGGCCGGATTTCTCCACAGGATTTGGGCATCTGGAAGGACGAGCATATCCCGGCACTCAAACGGGTGACCGATTTTGTCAAAGCTCACGGCGCGGCGGTCGGAATCCAGCTTGCCCACGCCGGACGCAAAGCCAGCACCGCCCAACCCTGGCGCGGAGGCCAGCCGGTCACTCCTGATGATGGCGGCTGGGATGACATTGTCGGCCCCAGCGCGATTCCTTTTTCTGACAAATACCCGACGCCCCGCGAACTCTCAATTGATGAAATCCATGCCCTGACCGGCCAGTTTGAAGCGGCAGCTCATCGGGCACTCGCGGCTGGATTTCAAGTCGTCGAAATCCACGCCGCGCACGGCTACCTGATTCAGGAGTTTTTGTCCCCAATTTCCAATCATCGGGAAGATGAATATGGCGGCAGTTTTGACAATCGAACCCGCTTGCTTTGTAACATTGCCGTCTGGATTCGTGATGTCTGGCCGCAATCGCTCCCGGTGTTTGTTCGGATTTCAGCAACCGATTGGGTCGAAAATGGCTGGGATTTACCACAATCCATCGAGCTGGCGGCCAAATTAAAAACCATCGGCATTGATTTGATTGATTGTTCTTCGGGAGGCAATGTCGCCCGCGCTCCAATCCCGGTTGGCCCAGGATTCCAGACGCCATTTGCAGCGGCTATCCGGCGCGAAGCGAACCTCCCCACCGGCGCCGTTGGGATGATTACTTCGGCGGTGCAGGCTGACCACATCATCCGCACCGGTCAGGCCGATGTGGTATTACTGGCGCGGGAACTGCTGCGCGATCCCTACTGGCCGCTTCACGCTGCCCGCGAACTCAACCAGCCAATCCAATGGCCGGTGCAATATGAACGGGCGAAGTGAAAAGCAAAGAGTTCACATCCATCTCGAAAGTGTCAACGCGTTGACAGTCATTTAATTATCTGGAATAAAAGGCTTTAAGTCGGGAAACTCATGTGAGCATGATCACTGGTTTTTGCCTGTTGACCAATTGCTTTTCTCTTTGCTCCTTCGCTCAGTTAAACAATCTTTTCCCGCAAGCCTAAAATCTCAGCCTGGAAACGGGGAATGAGCGGCAGGCTCTGGGTTTGGCCTTGAGCCTGCGCGGCGCGTTTGGCGTGCCAGTGACACAATCCCAGCTTGGCAATCGCGGTTAAATATTGCCGCCGGGCCTGAAATCTTCCCCAGTTTCCCATGGCTCCCATGGTCCAGCGCGCCCGCTTGACCATTGACGTCGCAATGTCGAGTTGTTCCTGTGAGATCAACCCGCGCTGAACCTCGACCATCAGCGATTCGCGGATGATCTTTCCTTCGCGACGAACCAGGAAAAACAGCACGCCAATAAATGCCAGAAACAATGGCACCTGAATCACAAAGTAAAAAACAAAGAAATTGAGGAAGGTGGCAATCGTGTTCCACAGCGCGTGAAGGATCATGGCCAGAATCAGCCCGGCAAATGGCGCCAGAAACCTCACGGCTTTGTTGTGCGATTCACGGGCAATCCCACATCCGATGCCGGTCATGGCGGTAAACATCGAGTGCGAGAAGGGCGCCATAATGCCGCGCACAAAGAAGTTGACGACCAGGCCGACCACGCCCATTTCATTAAACTGCCGTCCGTAGTACAAAATATTCTCGACCGCTGCAAAGCCGAGCGCCACGACTCCGGCATACACAATGCCGTCCACGACGTCGTCAAATTCGTTGCGTAAACACAGCGCAATCAACAGCACACCCAGTCCTTTGGACCCTTCTTCAAAAATCGGAGCGGAAATAATGGCCGCCATTGCGCTACCGGCTTCGGGGCCAAAAATGGACGAGGCAATGCCTTCAAACAGCGTATTTCCAATGATGGAAATGAAAACCGACCCCAGCGCCCCCCAGGCAAACGCCATTGCCAGTGCCCAGGCGGGTTCCGGGTCGTAGCGGTCCAGCCAGAGCCACAAAAACAGGTACAACGGGACTGGAATAAAGGCCACGATTCCACCGATGATAATTCCGACGGGCCCCAGGTTGGATAACAAAATCAGCCCAACCAGGACGGCTAAAATAATGATACTGATCGCACCGCACCCGACTCCAATCGGACTGATCGCCCGTTCTTTCTGGGCCATTCGTCCCTGGTCGGGGTTATACATTCCAAGGTTGGTGACAGTGTGGCGAATGCCTCCGTGCCAGGAGGGAACACCTTGCGACACGGACTGGTTCGCCGCATAAGGGTTGGTTCCAAACTGGCCAGGAGGCGGGTTCATGCTCATTTGGGGCATTGGAGGTGGAGGAGGCGGCATCCCCATTTGGGGCATGGGGGGCGGAGGCGGTGCCGGCGGATAGCCCGGCGGCGGCATTCCCATCGGTGGACCCGGCGGTGCATAGGGCGGAGGTGGCCCGCCGTACCCGCCCTGGTTTCCAGAAGACGGAGATGAATAAGACGTCGCCGCAACCGTCGTTTGCTGACCCGGCGAAGGTGATGTTTGGGAGCGTGGTTGTTCAATCACCACCAGGATTTGGGGACCGCCGTTCCCAAACATAATGACATCCCCAGGGTTCAATTGGGTCCGGCTCACCCGGTTGCCGTTGAGGAACGTGCCATTGGTGCTGTTCTGGTCAAGCAGAAAAAAGGCGTCGCCTTCGCGTTGAATGACGGCGTGTCGGTTTGAGACCAGCGTGTCGCGCTGGGCGTCAAACTGAATGCTGCAATCAGGTGCGCGACCAAGTAACAGAGAGCCTTGTTCCAGTTGGCGTTGTTGCCCGGCAAGCGAGCCAGTTTGAAAAATCAAAGTCAGTTTCATGCCAGATTCCTTGCTGATGAAGTGGTGGTACAGTTCGCTGGACGCCTTCAAAGATACAGAACTCCACGCCAATTCAACAACTTGATTTTTGGAATTCGATTTGGAGTGCCGTGACTTGTCACCGCTTTGGCATTGGACGACTTGTCACCATCAATTGAAAACCTCTCACTGCACTTGAACGCTCCGGCAAATCAGCACACGCCAGCACGTTGCTGAAGGGAACTTTGATTCCGTTCACGTTGACCAAATACATCGGAAGCTGAGCATCTCCCAGCCGTTGATACCATTTTGCCTTCTATAAATTTTTTTTCTTGATTTTTATTTCTGTCTGGTGCTTGCGATGATGGCTTTGGAAGCTGTTGATTTTCTGTTTTAAAATACTGATTTTTTGAGAGTTTTCGGTTTTTTAGACTCATTTTTGGATGAACCCTGCAAACCACCGGGTACCCAATAAAGTGAGCTATGACCCATCCTCAAGGGTCAATCGTCCAAATTTTAGATGTAATGGTTTTTTGCTTTTTTACACTACAGGGCTGAACAGACAAGCTGCGGGGTGATTGGCCCAGTTGCCCGGCGGTATCCTTTTCATCAGAGCTTTCGACCCAGCCAATTGTCCCCATTCCGTTTTTGAATTGAACGGTTGGGCGCCAATGTAAGCCTGACCTGGGTTCCATCAGCATCGCTAACCTGACGATCACCAGGGAAAAACGCATACCTGGCGAGCGGGCGGAGCTATGTCCGCCAGACGGAAAGAAGCAAAATCAGTATGAAACGATTCCTCCAACACGTGCAGTTGTGGCCGTTCACGGGACAAACCGTGGTTTGTATGATTGTGACAATGCTCCTGGTGATGGGGAGCGCCTGGCTCTGGTTTGGACCGGCGGCGCCCCTACCAGCAACTCCGTCACCGGCACTCAAGCCGGACACGTCCCGGTTACCGCATCAATCAGCACCTGCCGACAGGCAGGCAGGTGAATCAGGTACGCCCTCCGTCACCGCTCACCCGCATCAGGTGACCCGGCCCGTGGTCGGTCCCACGACGTCTGGCCCGCAGCAGATGGACAAACTGCCACTTCGTTTTGAAACCAATCTGGGCCAGACCGATCCGTCAGTTCAGTTTTTGGCACGTGGGCAGGGATATGCCTTTTTTGTCACGGCGACCGAAAATATTTTGGTTGTGGAATCAAATGAATCGTCCTCGCCAGCCCAAACCGTCAAGCTGGAATTTGCTGGGGCACAGGCTCCAGCTCAAATCCTTGGCGAAGAAAAGCTTCCCGGTGTGAAACATTACCTGAAAGGGTCACAACCGGCGGAGTGGCAAACCCATGTTCCCACCTATGAACGGGTCCGCGCACGCGAAGTCTATCCTGGCATTGATGTGGTGTATTACGGCCATCGCTCCGAACTGGAATTTGATTTGGTCCTTCAACCCGGAGCCGCGCCGTCACAGCCCCAATTGCATTTCCGTGGTGCCAAACGGCTGTCTTTAAACGCTGACGGTGAACTGGTCATCGCCCTGCCTCACGGCGGAGAACTGCGACAACCCAAACCGGTGGCTTATCAGGAGATCAATGGACAGCGTGAAGCTATCGCCGCTGCCTATGTACTGAAAAACTCCGAGACTGTCGGATTTCAGCTTGCAGCGTATGATCCTTCGCAACCGCTGGTGATTGATCCAATTCTGCTGTATGCCAGTTATTTGGGCGGAGCCGAAGCGGACCGTGGATATCGGGTGACCGTGGGGAATGACGGATATTTGTATATGGCGGGTATGACCCGCTCGTTGAGCTTTCCAACGGCAAATGGAACACAGTCGTCCTCGGGCGGCGATCTGGACTTTTTTGTGAGCAAATTGTCAGCCGACGGCTCAACCCTGCTGTATTCAACCTATCTGGGCGGCAGCGGCACGGAAGTGTGTTATGGACTGACGGCCAGTCCCCAGGGCAATGTCTGGATTGCCGGATTGACTTCCTCCTCCGATATGCCAGTGGTTACCCCTCGCCAGGCACAACTCGCCGGGGAATCAGATGTCTATCTGGCCCATCTTGCCAATGATGGAAGCAGTTTGCTGTATGGCACCTACTTTGGCGGTTCAACCACTGATCTGCCAAATGACATTGTGGTGGATCCGACCAGTTCGGTGTATGTCACCGGCACCACTGATTCGGCTGACTTCCCGACGGTCAACGCCGCCCAACCGACTCTGGGCGGGAGTCGTGACGCTTTTGTGGTGAAACTTGATCCGACGGTTCCACCAGCGGAACAGGTGGTATTCAGCACGTTTCTGGGAGGCAGTCAGGCAGATCTGGCGTTTGGCATTGCTACCGGCTCGGTGGCTGAAGTATCCGTCTGCGGAACAACCCGCTCGGCGGATTTTCCGACGCATCAGGCATTTCAAAGCACCTTTGGCGGAAATGGCGATTTTTACGGCGACGCGTTTGTTACAACCTATGCCAGCCAGACTGGCGCTGTGGTGTCATCCACCCTGCTGGGAGGCGATGGGGAAGATGTCGCAACCGACATCAGTCTTGATTTTCAGGGTACCGTGAACGTCGCTGGTATGACGCGCTCGACCTCGTTTCCCACGGTTTCAGCCGTGCAATCCACCTTGCGAGGCGCTTCGGACGCCTTTCTGGTCAAACTTCATCCAGATAACCCGCCAGCCACCCAAATTTCAATGTCAACCTATCTGGGCGGCAGCGGCGAGGATAAAGCCAACGGGCTGAAACTCCTTTCCGACCAGTATTTTTTGCTCACGGGAACAACCGACTCAACCGATTTTCCAGGCGCCACCCTGCCCTTGGCTCCATACAGCGGAATGAACTGTTTTGTGACCTGGGTGAACCAGCAGGGAACCAACCTCCCACAGGTGCGGGAAACTGCCATTTATGGCGGTACCGGATTGGATAGCGGTGAAACCATTACCTATAACCAGTTTACGGGTGAGATGATCGTCGGAGGGTACACCAACTCGTCCGATTTGCCGACACTCAATCCGGTTCAAGCCACTTCAGGGGGTGGCATGGATGCTTTTTTATTGAAGTTTCTTCCCTGTCCGCTCATTGTCATTTCCCCAGCCAGCCTTCCGGTCGCAACCGTCAATTTACCTTACAGCCAGACATTGCTTGTCACAAACGGAACGGCTCCCTATCAATTTTCGCTGCTTTCGGGCGCCCTTCCCACTGGCTTGACCCTCTCTGCCGAAGGGATTCTGAGTGGCGTTCCCGCCCAGCCTGAAGTCTCGAACTTTGAAATCCAGGTGGTGGACGTCAACGGGTGCGCCGGGCGGCAAACGTATGCCTTGCAGGTGATTGTCAATTGTCCGAGCTTTTTCGACATACAACCGGATTCCCTGCCACAACTGACAGTCGGCCAGCCCTTCAGCCAGACCTTTACCACACAGGTCGGAACCGCTCCATTGACGTTCTCGGTCCGCCCTGACGGCGAACTGTCGCAGGAACTCCCGCCTGGCTTAACAATGTCGCCGGATGGCGTGTGGTCAGGAACGCCCACCACAACTGGATTCTATAGCTTTGTGGTTGAAGTGACGGATGCCGAAGGCTGCCGTGGAAGCCGATATTATTCGGTTGAGATTACCTGCCCAACGCTTTCGGTGACGCCGGTTCAATTGCCTGAAGCCACAATCGGCGCTGCCTATTCCGCCTCTCTCACCGGTCAGGGCGGTACCGCGCCGTACACCTTCGAGTTGATTGGCGGCAGTTTGCCTGCTGGGGTGACCCTGACACCAGACGGACTCGTCAGTGGAACACCAACCAGTTCGGGTGATTACACACCGATTGTGTCGGTGGTGGACAGCACCGGATGCACCACCTCGATTGAACTTTCGCTCCACGTCGTCTGTGCTCCACTTTCGATTGAACCCGCGATCCTGCCTGAAGCCGCACTCGGAGTCGAATACCAGCAATCGTTGAGCCTCTCAGGTGGAGCGGGCACGGTCCAGTTCTTCCTGACGGCGGGGGCACTCCCAACTGGGTTGACCCTGAACTGGGACGGTCAAATCCTTGGCCTCCCCAGCATGGCCGGCAGTTTTACCTTTACTGTGCAGGCAACGGACGAATCAAACTGCTCTCATTCGCAAGAATTTACGCTGACCGTTGGCGGCTGCTCAGTGATTGATTTGACCCCAACCTTGCCGGGTGGTCAGGTAGGAATTGCCTATACTCAGCCGCTGACGGCCCAGGGCGGCCTCGAACCTTACTCGTTTGGGGTGGTTTCCGGCAATTTGCCGCCGGGTATTGACCTGTCAGTTGAAGGCGTCTTGAACGGAACGCCCACTCAGGGTGGAAGCTTTACCTTCACCGTGGCTGCCACCGACGCCAGCACCTGTTTTGGCCAGCGTGAATACACCCTCACCATCGGCAGTTGCGAGCCAATGACGATTCTTCCGACCACGCTGGAAGCTGGCATGGTTGGTGTTGCTTATGATCAGCTCCTTTCCGCCCAGGGCGGCACCGCACCGTTCACCTTTACGTTGAGTTCGGGAGCGCTCCCGGCGGGAGTGACGTTCTCGCCCGGTGGTGAGTTGACCGGCACGCCCACCGAAGCCGGTGACTTCAGCTTCACCATCGACGTCAGCGATGCCGCTGGTTGTCAGGGCCAGCGCGGTTACGTGCTGACGGTGGCACCGGCGTGTTCGACCATCACTCTGAGCGGTGCGCTGGCCGAGGGCCGAACTGCAATTCCTTACCAACAGATTCTCTCAGCTTCCGGTGGAACATCGCCTTACACCTTTGCGGTGACCACGGGCGCCCTGCCGTCCGGTCTCGCCTTGTCACCCACCGGAACGCTGGCGGGCACTCCAACTGTCGCTGGCCAGAGCGTTTTCACTGTCACCGCCACCGATGCCGGAACCTGCACCGGCAGTCGGAGCTACACCCTGACGATCACCGATTGTGGCACCATTCAGGTCACACCGGCGACGCTTCCAGCCGCCACCGTTGGCCAATCGTTCACCCAACAGCTTGCCGCCACCGGAGCGGATGCACCTTACACCTTTGCAGTTTCAGGCGGAACCATCGCTCCAGGATTAGCCCTGACCTCTGCCGGGCTCCTGACCGGCACTCCGACCACAGCGGGCAACTGGTCGTTTGACGTGACCGCCACCGATCAGTTTGGTTGCACCGGAACTCAAGCCTTGACTCTGACCGTGGCGCCAGATTGCACGCCGCTGGTTTTGACTCCGTTCTTGCTCCCGACGGGGACGGTTGGCACCAGCTATCACCAGGCCATCACGGCCCGGAATGGACTCGAACCCTACTCCTTTGCCATCACTTCCGGGGCCCTGCCGGGTGGATTGACGCTCACCCCAGGCGGCACCCTCACTGGGACGCCGACCACTGCCGGCAGCTTCAGTTTCACCGTGACCGCCACCGATGCCCAGGGCTGCACCGGTTCGCGCAACTACACGCTCAACGTGGTCCTTCCTTGCCCGTCTCTCGTGGTCACGCCATCCACCCTGCCGGAAGGCAGCCTCGGAACGGCATATAACCAGTCTCTGGCAGCGGAGGGTGGTACCGCTCCTTACACCTTCACCGTGACCGCTGGGGCATTACCCGCTGGATTGACGCTTTCCGTTACGGGTAGCCTGTCTGGCACTCCGACCACTGCCGGCAGTTCCAACCTGACCGTGACTGTGGTTGATGCGGCGGGTTGTGTGGGCAGTCGGAACTACACGATAACCGTCACGGCAGCCTGTCAGTCGCTGACACTGGCGCCAGCCAGTCTTCCAGGTGGAACCGTTGGTGTGCCGTACAGCCAGACCCTGACGGCCACCGGCGGCACCGCTCCGTACAGCTTTGCCGTCACCAGCGGCACGCTCCCGGCTGGATTGACCCTGGCCTCCAACGGTCTGCTTTCGGGCACGCTGGCCAGTGCGGGTGGCTTCAGTTTCACCATTACCGCCACCGACGCCAGCGGCTGCACGGGAACGATAGCCTACAGCAGCTTCCAGGTCGGAAATGGGACGGTCCGCCACGGGCTGACCGTCAATAGTGGAAGAATTGAAGGCAGCCTGCGCGTCCTGCTCGGTGAAGCCATCACATTGAATGGCGGCGCCGTCATCACCCACGACTTGCTGGTTCCAGGAACTCCTACCCTCCGGCTCAATGGCCAGCCGAACTTTGGCGGCCTGATTGTGGGCCCAGGCAGTACCCAGCCGAACAACTACCAGGTCACTCTCAATGGCAACTGCACGCTTGGCCATCTGGTCAACCGCATTGATCCGATTGCCATGCCCACCGTTGCGGCGCCGCCGACTCCGACCGGGACGCGCGATGTGGTGCTCAATTCAGGGGGTGGTTCAATTGGTGACCCCGCCACCCTGCGCAACCTGACCTTGAATGGCAATGCGGGGCTGGTGGCGGTTCCGCCGGGCACCTACGGCACGTTCATCGCCAACAGCGGGAGCGGCTTCATCCTTGGCGTGGCCGGATCAAGCGAACCAACCGTCTATAACCTCCAGGGTCTGACCGTGAACGGCTCCAGCCAGCTTCAAGTTGTGGGACCGGTGATTCTGACCCTGCGTAATGGCACATCCATCAACAGTTCTTGTGGAAACAGCGGAACCCCGTCCTGGCTGACGCTGCGGGTGGCCACTGGCGGCTTCACGCTCAATGGTGGAAGCCGGTTCTACGGAACGGTGATCGCTCCGAGTGGAACGGTCATCATCAACGGCAACAGTATTTTGCGCGGTGCTCTGGTCTGCGACCGGCTGACCCTCAACGGCAACGGGTTGTGGCAAACGCAATAACGCTCAGAGTTCAAGTTTTCGCTGGTTGATACCCCTCTTGGAACCAGCTCCAGACAACCGGGAGATTCAGGGAAAAGTCGGAGAACCGACCGGTGGATGTGGAATCCCACCGGGTCGAAACCGACAAGCCAAAGCTTGAACTCCGAAACTATTGAAAGAGGAATGTGAACGTGAACCGAACAGCTTATGCCTCCTTTCGCAACACGGCGGTGACGGAATTCATCGCCCGGATTCTGATTCTGGTCCTGACCTGGCAAACGCTGGGAGCACTCCCGCTCAAGTCATCGGCGTGGGCCGCCACGCACGCCAGAGGATCGGCAACCGAAGCCACCGAGTCACGTTCGGCGCGACCTCCAGTTTCCACGGCTCCGTCCGACGGGGGCAGGGGATCGGGGAGAAGCGAGGGAACCTCGCGCATTCCGAACCAGCCGCCAGTGGTGAATGCTGGTCCAGATCAAACCATCGCCCAGGCGGAAACCGCTTCTTTGCAAGGATCGGCCAAAGACGATGGCCTGCCCGAAGGCGGCACGATCACTTTTCAGTGGAGCCAGGTCAGTGGACCAGGTACGGTGACGTTTGGCAGTCCAGCCACCGCCGAAACCACTGCCACGTTCAGCGCGATTGGAAGCTATATTTTGAGATTGACGGCCAACGACTCAGAACTGTCGGCAAGCGATGACATTCTGGTAATGGTACAAAGCAATTTCCCCAACAATCTTGCTCCGGCGGTCAATGCCGGCCCTGACCAAACCATTATTTTGTCCAATCAAGCCACCCTGTCCGGGACGGTTTCGGATGATGGGTTGCCGGGTAACACCGTGACCATTACCTGGAGCAAGCTGCTGGGACCAGGTACGGTCACCTTTGCCAATCCGAGCGCGGCGGCAACCACGGCTACGTTCAGCGAGGCGGGAACCTACACCTTGCAGTTGACCGGCGATGACGGAGAAAAGAGTGCTTCGGACGATGTTGTCATAACCGTGACGACAACCAACCCCAATCTCAATGCTGATTTCAGTGTGTCTGGCACTGGTGCTGACAGCGTGCTTTCGCTCCCAGGCAACTTCAACGCCGCGCTCCCGCTGTCTCCGTCACAACTCGTCAATGGAGGGGTGATCCACAGCTACAGTTCGGCTCAGGGGAGCAACACGCCGGAACAGATGCTCGACTATGAGTTTACCCCCTGGCAAACCAAAGGACTGACCAACGAATGGGTCATCATTCAACTGGCCAGAGGACTGAGCTATCCAGTGGCGGGCGTCAAAATTTCCTGCCTCACCATTGATAACGCGTCACATCCAAGCCATGTCAAGGATTTTGAAGTCTGGGTCTCAGATACGACTCCCGATCAGACCGCCTTTACCAAAGTGTTGACAGCCAGCACCACGCTGTCGGGCAAGACGGAAACCTTTCTCTTTCCAGGTGGAACGGTTTCGGCCAAATATATCAAGTATGTGCCGCTCACGCCGCACACCACCCAGTCTGGAAATATCACCACTCGCGTTTTTGATGTGTTGACGCCTGACACCGTTGATGCGGCCAGTTCTTCCAGTCAATTACATGGAACGACACCCGCGGAAGCCGTGCTTGACACCACGACCTCGACCGAATGGGCCAGCGCCGGTGGCCAGGTGACCAACCAGTGGGTCAAATATCGGTTGGCCGGCACGGCACCTCGCAAGGTGTATGGGGTCACGATCACTTCAGGATTTTTTGGCCCGAAGGATTTCGATGTTCGGGTGTCAACCACAACCTCCGATGAGAGTGCCTTTACCACCGTTTTGAGCAACACCGTTCCATCAGGTTCCTTTAACACTCCGAGAACCTACCTCTTCAGTCAGTTAACCGATGCCAAATACATCCAGTTTTTCTGGAAAAATGCCCAGACCACCAATTACATCGGGGTTTCCCAGCTTCAGGTGCTGGCAGCAGCCGAAAGTGGCTCGGCGATTGTAACCGCCTCAGGTCCAATTACAGGAAATTCGTTTGATAAAGTGCTGGATGCCGACACGCAAAACGGAATCTGGGCCACAACCGGCGAAACCACCAATCAGGCCGTTACGCTGTTGCTTCCAAACGCGCAACTGTGGCCGATTGACCGGATCCGACTGGAACCATTCTCCCAGTTCGGCTCTGATCCGAAAGATTTTGAACTCCAGGTCTCGGCGACCGATCTGGCAAGCTCGTCATTTACAACCGCATTTTCAGGCAGGCTGGTGCAAAACGGAGGGATGCAGACGTTTGTGTTCCCACAGGTTCAGGCCAGGTTTGTCCGGCTGCTGCTCAAGAACAACTATGGCGGCGGCTTTATGGGACTGCGAAACTTCCAGGTCTTTTCGGCGCAAACCGGAGGACTGACGGCGAGTTTTCTGGACCGTTCATCCATCACCAATGGGACCATCGTGGCCTATCACTGGGATTTCGGCGACGGCTCGACCAGCACACAACGCAACCCGGTCCACACCTACACGGCCCCTGGCAGCTACACCGTCCGTCTGACGGTGACGGACAACCAGAGCGCACAAGCCACCAAAGAACAAGTCTACGCCGCCCAGGCGGGGACCAGCCTTGCCGCCGATTTTTCGTACTCGCCGATCATTGTGTATGAGCGGCAACAAGTGGTTTTCAATGACCTTTCCTCGCCAGTGTTGGGAGGCAACACAACCCGCACCTGGAATTGGGGCGATACGACCAGTTCCGCCTCGTTGACTCCATCCACAACCCATATCTTTGCTGACAATGGAACCTATACCGTGACCCTCACTGTCGGCAGCGGGACGGGGTTTACCTACACCCAGAGCCGGCAGGTTCAGGTGCTCAATGTGGCGCCAGTCGTCACCCAGGGCCCGCATGTGACGGTTGTTTGGGGACAACCCTGGACACCAACTGCCACGGTGAGTGACATCAGTCCAGTTGATTCCACGAGCCTCACCTGTTTGTGGGAATACGGCGACGGGTTGACGTCGCAGGTTTCCAACTGTGCCACTGGCAATTGTAATGGTCCGCACAGCTTTGCCCATCCCGGAACCTATTTCCCGAAACTCACCGTGACGGATAAAGATGGCGCCTCTGCCTCTGCCTCCACGACGGTGGCGGTGACCCGTCGTCCGACCAGACTCAATTTTCTGGCCGTCAACGGCGGAACACCGGGACAGCCTCCGGTGCTGCGTGCCAAACTGGAAGACGCTTTTTCCAATCAGCCGATTGCAGGCCGAACGATCCTGTTTACCGTTAATTGCGCGGTTGGAAGTGCCGTCACCGACGCCAACGGAGTCGCCGAGATCAACCTTCCTTTACCCAACGGGGCGACCTGGACGCAAAGCACGGCGACGTTTGAGGAAGACGAATTTTACAACGGCAATATCGCCTTTGCGGGCGACCCAACCCCGAAACAAGCAACCCAGGCCGGAACGGATTTCTGGCTGATGTTCCTGCGGAGCGGCGACAGCGGCTCAGGTTATGATTTGGTGTTGGACATTACTTCAGAGTTTGAAACCAGTGGGACGGTGACCATTCCCGGTCTCGATTTTTCGGCGCCCTTTACCGTTTTGGCCAATCAGGGAACTCGTGTCCGACTGCCCTATGAAGCGATGACGCTTTCCTCCGATCAGGTGGAAAATCGCGGGATTCACGTTACCGCCCAGGCCCCAGTCACGGTGTACGGATTGAATTATATACCGGGCAGCGCTGACAGCTTTTTGGGCCTGCCGGTTTCGGTGCTTGGGACAACCTACATTGTCACTGGCTACCACAATGGCGCTGCTTTTTCGGTCAAGGGCTCGGAATTTGGCCTGGTGGCCACCCTGGACAATACCAAAGTCACCCTGACGCTCCCCATCAATCAGGGCAGCCGGTTGGCGAATGTGCCCTATGAAATCACGCTCAATCGGGGACAGGTGTATCAACTCACCCGGACAGAAGCCAATGATACTCTGGATTTAAGCGGAAGCATCATCACCTCTGACAAACCGATTGGGGTGTTTGGTGGGCACTTCTGCACTGGCGTCCCGGCCAATGGTTTTTGTGACCACCTGGTTGAGCAACTTCCCTCAATTGATAAATGGGGAAGACATTTTGTGACGGTGCCACTGGCAACCCGGCCCAACGGCGACATCTTCCGGTTTGTGGCGTCGCTGGACGACACCCATATTGCCATCAATGGAACTCAGGCGGTGACCTTGAATCGGGGCCAGATTCATGAGCGGCTGATCACCAGCGCGGCACAGATTCTCGCGGATAAACCGATTCTGGTCGTGCAATATGCGACCGGCAGTTCTTATGGTTCAACCCTGTCGTCGCCGACGCGCCCCGATCCAGCCGATCCATTTATGATGGTGATAACCCCGTATACCCGGTTCACCAATCACTATATCGTGACCAATCCGCAGGCAATCAACCTGTTTGCTAATGGGCTGCATACCCATTTTCTGAACATCGCGGCACCGGTTGCGGCGGTCGGGAACATTTCACTGGATGGAGTGTTGATTCCGGCGTCCAGTTTCACAGCCATTGGCAGCAGCGGGTACTTTGGAGCGCAAATTCAAGTTGTTCCCGGTACGCATGCCTTGATCGGATCCCAACCGTTCGGGGTGTATGCCTACGGATGGGGATTTGTCGTGTCCTATGGGCATAGCGGAGGGATGTTGTTTGGAAGCGAAGTATGCGAGGAAAGCCTGGAATTGTCTCCAACCTCGACATTAAGTCCGATTGGAACGGAATCGTGTGTAACCGCCGTGCTGCGGGACGCCCAAAATCAACCTGTGGCGAATACCGCCGTGGCCTTCAATATCGTCGGAGCCAATCCCCAAACAACGAGCATCCAGACGGATGCCAGTGGGGAAGCCCGGTTTTGCTACACCGGGACAGTGACCGGTCTCGATTCGATCACCGCCACCGTTGGAAATCTCTCGGATGTAGCAGTCAAGCAGTGGACAGCGAGTGGGCCCAATCAGGCGCCAACCGTTGATGCCGGGCCTGACCAAACGCTGACGGTGTTTAATATCAATCTGCTCAAGAATGGCGGGTGCGATGTGCCCACAGTAAATGGAGCGATTCCGAATTGGACGGTTGTCAACGGCACCTGGACTCAGGTGGCACCCGACACCGCAGGGTTCCCAACCCCGAACCGGGGAATCTCATATTTTGCCGCTGATGGGAGCGGAACCGCGGAATTGCGGCAGGATGTTGATATTTCAGCGCTTGCGGCCACTCTGACCAACAACGCCCAGCAATTTGTTTTCCGGAGCGCCGTCCGCAACGGGGCGGAAACCCCAGCCGATCTGCCATCCATTGTACTGGAGATGCTTGGATCCAGCGGGCAACTGTTACAATCGCTCCCAGTGCCTGGAACTTCGACTTCGACCAGTTGGACAGAGCGAGTGTTTACTTTCAATCCGCCGCCTTCGACCAGGATCATTCGGGTCCGGTTGCTGGCCCAGCGCAACAGTGGAGCGACGACTGAAGCCTGGTTTGACACCCTTTCGCTGGAAGACTCGGCGGGTCAAGCCGGAACATTTCTGGCCGGAAGCGTCACGGATGACGGCTTGCCGAACGGAACGCTTTCTAAAACCTGGAGTTGGGTGAATACCAGCAATAGTGAGACGGTCACCTTTGCAAATGCCAGCGACCCGACAACCAGCGCGGTGTTTCGGCTTCCCTACACCTATCAATTGAAACTGAAGGGCGACGATGGGGCGTTGAGTGCCGAAGATACGGTGACCATCAATGTCATCCCCAATTCTTGCAATGTTCGGATTACCTCGCTCGCGCCGTCACAGACAACCCTTGGCCAAACCTATAACTTCACCTTCACCGCAACTGGAGGCACGGCGCCCTATGGATTTGTAGTTGCATCGGGAACCCTGCCGGCGGGCTTGAAACTCTCTCCGACGGGCGTGTTGAGTGGTGTGCCGACCCAATCGGGAGACTTTCCGCTTGGAGTAGTCACCACCGACGCAACGGGCTGTTCCTCTGGAATCGCGGGATATCTCCTCAAAGTATCGCCGATTGTTTGCCCAGATATCGTGCTCTCGCCGGCGACGTTGCCGACGGCCAATGTGGGAATCCCGTACAACGTCGCGATGACGGTGACGGGAGCAACTCCGCCACTGACCTTTACCAATATCGGTTTCCTGCCGCCGGGACTGTTGCTTTCCAGCGCCGGAGTCATCAGCGGAACGCCGCAGGTGGCCGGAAGCACGCCATTCCATGTCAAAGTGACCGACTCCACCCAGTGTTTCTGGGAACATGACTATGTGTTGACGGTGAGCAACTGTCAGGCGATCACGGTCAACCCGGCAAGTTTGCCGGGAGGTTCGGTCGGGTCAACCTACAACCAGACCATCACGGCAACCGGGGGCACCGCGCCATATTCCTTTAGCGTCACGAGCGGAAATCTGCCTGCCGGGCTGAATCTAAACCCCAACGGAACGCTTTCTGGTGCGCCAACAACGGCTGGAAGTGCCAGCTTTACGGTTACGACCAGGGATGCCAGCAACTGCACCGGAACACGCCAATACACCATCGCCATTGGGACAAATCAAGCTCCGGTGGTCAATGCCGGGACTGACCAGACGGTTTCATTTGGAAACAATCTGGTGCGCAATCCGGGCAACGAATCGGCGCTGGTGAATGGAGAAATCCCCGACTGGACCGAAATCACTGGAACGGAATGGACGCAAGCGTCACAGAATGGCGACTTCCCGGCGGCCCAGGAAGGCCAGACCTTCTTTATCGCGGGGAATGCGGCAAGTTCCGAACTGCGCCAGGATGTTGATGTCTCGGCGTTTGCCGGAGCGATTGACGCTGCCGGGCCGGATGAACACCACGGAACACAGCAGTTTTCCTTCAGCGCCTATGTGCGTTCAAAAGACGAAACGCCAGGAGATTCGGCCCGCATCCGGCTGGAATTCCTGAGCGCCGACCAGTCAGAAATTGAATTCTTTGAAAGCCAGCCGATTGTGGTCACGTCAAACTGGGCACTGGTCCAGCAGATTGTCCACGCGCCAAAACAGACGCGAATGGTGCGGATTCGCCTCCTGGGAACGCTGGTGACCGGAACGAGCAACGATGCCTGGTTTGACAATGTGGCCCTGGTGCCGCTCCAGTCGGCAGGAGCATTGCTGGTTGGGACGGTGTCGGATGACGGATTGCCAAACAACACGCTGGCAACCCAATGGACGAAGGTCAGCGGACCGGGGAATGTGACCTTTGGAAACTCGACGGCGGTGGCGACTTCAGCCAGCTTTGAAAGCACTGGAACGTATGTGTTGCGGTTGACGGCCAGTGATTCGGCCCTCACCAGCGCGGATGAAGTGACCGTGACCGTGACTGGACCGAACCAGCCTCCGGTGGTGAGCGCCGGACCCGACCAGACTGTCGTGCTTCCAGCCAATGCCACCCTTTCCGGGACTGCCGAAGACGACGGCCAGCCAAACAACACCCTGACTGTCAGTTGGAGCGTGGTGAGCGGTCCGAACAGCGGATTGGTGACGTTTGGCGATGCTTCCCAGCCTGCCACGACGGCGACCTTCAGCGAAGTTGGAAGCTACGTCCTGCGGTTGACCGCGAGCGACGGACTGCTTTCCCAGAGCGATGACATCACCATTTTTGTCAACGACGGCACCAACCATGCCCCAACAGTGGATGCCGGAACGGATGCGACCATTGCGGCTGCCATCGCCATCCCGCTGCAAGGTGTGGTCTCGGATGACGGACTGCCAAACAACACGCTGGCGATTGCCTGGAGTGTGGCGAATGCTCCGGTGAACGGAAACGTGACCTTCCGGCAGGCGGACCAGGCCGAGACAACCGCTGTGTTTTCAGCACCTGGAACGTATGTGCTGCGCCTGACCGCCGATGACGGCATGGAAGAAGCCTTTGACGAAGTGACCTTCACGGTGGTTGATGTCCGCATTACGAGTCCTGATGACGGAAGCGAAATCACGACTCAGACCGAAATTCGCGGCACCGTGTCTGGCGGAAGCTGGCAGTTGCAATACACCCTCGACGGAGATGAAGAAGTCAATCCAAATCCGACCTGGACGACCTTTGCTTCCGGAACGAACACAGTGGTTGACGGCCCCCTGGGAACGTTTGATCCAACGTTGCTCCTCAATGGAAGCTATGTCATCCGGCTGGTGTTGACGATTGGACAGCAGAACCTGACCGACATCATCGGCGTGAGCGTCACGCGCAACAAGAAAATCGGCAACTTTACGGTGTCTTTCAGCGACCTGAGCGTTCCGGTGACGGGCCTGCCGATTGAAGTGGTGCGGACCTACGACAGCCGTGACCGGGGACATATCGGAGATTTCGGCTACGGATGGACCTTGTCGGTCAAGAACATCCGGGTGGAAAAGACTTCCACCGCCGGGAAGTACTGGCAGGAGAATGTTCAGGGAATATTCGGTCTCCAGCCGCCAAGCTACAGTTTGCAGGCAACCCGCTCGGCAACAGTCTCGCTGACTTTCCCGAACGGAAAGGTCTGCCGGTTCAAGCCAATCTTTACCCCGTCTTCCAGTGTAGCCGCCATCCAGTATGTCAACATCAGCTTTGTCCCGGCGGACAACGTCACGCATGGAACGTTGGTCGCTCTGCGCGCCAATGGAACTGAGTACGACAACCCGAACGGCCTGGTCAGCGGTGCTCCTCCCGAATGGCCCAACGAGTTCCCCGGCGGTTTTAACCAGAGCCAGGTGGAGATTCTCGACATCAGCACGCTCCAGCCGTTTAACCCAACCCGGTTCAAGTTTACCGATGACACCGGCATTGAGTACATCGTAGACCAGCGCGAAGGGGTCAAATCCATCAAAGACCTCAACGGCAACACGGTGACCTTTACCGCAAACGGCATCCAGCATTCCGCCGGGAAGAGCATCACCTTTGTCCGTGATACCCAGGGCCGGATTACCCAAATCACCGACCCGATGGGAAATGCGATGCATTACACCTACAACGGCAATGGCGATTTGGTCAGTTTTGAAGACCGGGAAAACCAGACCACGAGCTTTCTCTATGATGGAGCGACCCACTACCTGACGGGAATTCGGGATCCGCGAGGCATCCAGCCTATCCGCAATGAATATGATGCGGATGGAAGACTGGTCAGAAATATCGACGCCTTCGGCAAAGTGATTGAATACACTCACAACCTGAGCGGGAATGAGGAAATCATTCATGACCGGCTGGGAAATCCAACCAGGTTTGTCTACGACGACCGTGGAAATGTCTTGGAAAAAACGGATGCTGAAGGGGCGACGACAAGCTATACCTACGATGACCGCGACAACCAATTGACCGAAACCAATGCGCTGGGCAAAACCTCAGTGATGACCTATGACGCTTTGGACAACAAACTAACCGAAGCCGACCCATTGGGGAACACAACCCGTTACACCTACAACGCAAGACGAAATGTGTTGAGCATCACTGACCCGAGAGGAAACGTGACAACCAACACTTACGATCCTAACGGTAAGTTGCTGGCGACACGCGATGCCTTGGGCAAGGTAACGACGTACACCTACACCCCACAGGGTGGATTGGTCAGGACGGCAACGAATGCGCTAAACCATGTCATGACCTATGGCTATGACGCTTTTGGTAATGTGAATTCGGTAACAGATGCATTGGGACATGTTTCCACTTCAACCTTTGATACCAATGGAAACCGCTTGACTTCAACCGTGACCCGAAGCCTGCCAGGAGGCGGAACTGAGACAATTACCACCAGTTACCAGTATGACAACCTGAATCGGCAGACAAAGACAACTTTTGCTGATGGAACCTTTACGGAAACGATTTACAACAACATCGGCAAGGTGTCGGTGTCGAAAGACCAGCTTGGTCGGCAGACGAGCTACACCTATGATGACATAGGGCAACTTACCCGGACAACATATCCGGATGGAGTTTCCGATGAAGCAATCTTTGATGCCGAAGGCCGCCGATTGACGTCTAAAGACCGGGCCGGACGGGTTACCAGTTTTGAATATGACAAAGTCGGGCGGCTTCTTAAGACCACTGCTCCGGATGGAACGATAACGGAAACCACCTACGACCTGCTGGGAAGGACCCTGACGAGCAAGGATGCTTTGGGTCATATCACGACCAATGAATACGATCCGAACTGCGGCTGTGCTGGACGGCGCACCAAAATCATTAATGCTCTAAATCAGGCTACCAATTTCACTTATGACCAGAATGGCAATCAGGTCACGATGACCGATGCCAACAACCACACCACAACCAACGAATATGACGCCAACAACCGCCGAACCCGAGTTGTGTTCCAGGATGGAACGTTCATTCAAACGACGTATGACGAGATTGGTCGGCGAACCGAAGAACGCGATCAGGCCGGGAAAGTCACCAAACTTGTGTATGACAGCCTTGGTCGCTTAATCAAAGTGATTGATGCGCTTAATCAAGAAACTCGTTATGAATACAATGAAGTAGGCCAGCAGATTTCCCAGATTGATGCTTTGAATCGGACAACCCGGTATGAATATGACTCTCTTGGACGCCGTACCAAGCGAATTCTGCCGATGGGACAGTTTGAGACCTATACTTACAATTCAAACGGGACGTTGGCAACCCGGACGGATTTCAACGGCAAAACCACAACCTTTGCTTACGACACACTGAATCGGCTTACATCGAAAACTCCGGATGCCAGTTTTGGACAATCTCCAATAACCTTTACTTACACCGTAGTTGGCCAACGGGCAACTATGAATGATGCCAGTGGGACTACCGCCTACACCTATGACAATCGCAATCGACTGAACAGCAAAGCCACGCCGCAAGGAACGCTTGCTTACACCTACAACCCAGTAGGAAATGTGCTCACCGTGCGGTCATCCAATGCCAACGGTACGAGTGTCGATTACGGCTATGACGAACTCAACCGTCTGAAGACCGTCACTGACAACCGCCTGGGCACGACACAGAATATTACAACTTATGGCTATGACAGCGTGGGGAATTTGCAAAGCGTAGCCCTGCCGAATGAGGTCACATCCACTTACACCTATGACACCCTTAACCGACTGACCAACTTGAATGTCAATCACGGGAGTACTGCTATTGCCAGCTATACCTACACGCTGGGGGCAGCCGGAAATCGTTTGTCGGTAGCCGAACTTGGCGGCAGAACGGTGAATTATAGCTATGATGACCTCTACCGATTGACTAATGAAACCATTGCCAGTACATCGCAATCGACCCAAAACGGACAGATTTCCTACACTTATAACTCAGTTGGCAACCGACAATCGCGTACCTCCACAGTCGCTGCCGTGCCGTCGCAACCCGGGATCACTGTTGACGAGAACGATCGGCTGACAGCGGACGACTACGACCATAACGGTTCAACAGTTACATCCAATGATAAAACCTACATCTATGATTTCGAGAGGCGTTTGGTTACGGTCAACGAGGGCGGGAGCAGTATATCCCTCATCTATGATGGAGATGGCAACCGTGTGTCGAAGTCCGTCACGATCAATTCAACGACAATCACAACGAAATACCTTATTGATGACAACAACCATACAAGGTATGTGCAGGTTGTGGAAGAATTGCAGGGGGGAAGCGTGTCCAAGCAGTACAGCTATGGTTTAGACCTCATCAGCCAACGACGGGTAACGAACAACGAACAACGAACAATGGACTTTTACGGGTATGATGGGCATGGTTCAGTTCGGTTTTTGACTGACGCATCAGGAACAAAGACCGATAGCTATAACTTTGATGCTTTTGGAAATCTGATCGGACAAACCGGAAACAGTCCAAATCTGTATTTGTTTGCAGGGGAGCAGTTCGATCCTGATTTGAACTTCTACTACAATCGGGCAAGATATATGAATCCAGCAACTGGACGATTCTTTTCAGCAGATGAGTATGAAGGTAATAGTTATGCTCCACTTTCACTTCACAAATATCTCTATGCAAACGGAAGTCCAACTAATGCAATTGACCCAAGTGGATACAGTAGTTCTTCAGTAGAATCACTTACTACAGTGGCAACAATAACGATTTTATCAGTCGTTTCCGTTACTACTTTTGGTCGAACTTTGATTAAGAAAGGGATTTCCTGGTTTGTTGGCAAAGAGCCTGATGTCCTTGAATTTGCAGTTTTTGGATCAGGGGCATTAGGGGTCGGGCTTTACGTGGGAGGATTTGGCGCCGGTGTGGTAGTAATAGCTCCTCGACTAAAGAAAATTGCTTTATTTGTTCAAGGAGGGGCAGTAGGGGAGTTTGAATGGTCGCTACCTGGTAGTTCTCATGGTGGAGGTCCACATGTGGGAATCTGGAACATTGGAATGTATGAGGGATGGTTGTGGAATGTTCATGCAATTCAAGATACCCCATTTTTCTATTCTGGATTAAAAGGTGGAGGATTAATTGCTGGAATTGTACCTGGACATCATGGAGACCATTTTGGGTTTTTGGCTGGAGTAAGTTACAATATTGACCCAGGGATTATAGCGACTAAATTTGGAAAAGCATGGGAGGTCCGGCAAATCGATTCGTCAAAAGAACAAATGAAATTTGTTGCTATGGGATTGGATGGTCTGCTGTCAGGTTTAACGGGCGTTAAAGGTGGATTACCAGGGCCAGCAGTTATAGGGGGAGCTGCTAGTTTATTTGATATCAGAAGTTGGATAGATCATACCTACGGTGAGCATTGATCGTAGTGAATTTGTAGTGAGCCCCGAAAGGGGACCACGAATTAAGGTGATGCTGTTTGACAACACAAATGCTCGAATTCAACCGGTGGTCGGTAATTGAGCCTACAGGGAGGCGTTTGGAGGTATAAACAGCTTCGATAAAGAGCCAATGCCAGTTCTGGTTTTACCAAACTGGCTTGGACAGTTATCGCTGTAGCCAACCTCCAGCGGATTTTTTCAGCACTCTGAAGTCATATTTTGCTTTTCGAAAGGCTTGCGCTTGGTTTGTGAAAAAAATCACGTAAAATTGGATCTCCAGCACTTTTGGTGAAGAAGCCTGTAACTTGTTGGAATTATGCAAGTTGTCAGAAGGGCAGCTTTTGATGACTTTCGTGTAAGCTCTTTGAAATCAATATATTGAGTTGAACTCCATCACCCAAAGGTGCGGGAGCGTCCATTTTACGTGACTGTTGACAAAAAGCAGGTGTTTGCCCTTTCTTTTCTTTTTGTTACAGTCATTTTTTGTAACTATGCAGACCCCTGGTGAAGGAGCATTACAACCAGGCAGGGGAGAGCGGAAGAGGTGAGACGGGATGACCTTCAAAGATGGAGCACAGAGCGGAAAACACATCGCGACCCTGCTTTTTGAGCGAGGAAAGGTAGCTGCGGATGACCGCAAAATCCTGAGCACCGGCCAGTGACCGGAAGCAGCCGGAAATCTTTTGTTTGAGTTTCATCATGCGCAAGTCGCGTTCGGCCAGGTTGTTATCAAACGGAATCTGGAAATCATAGAGGAAGGCGAGCACCAACGGCTGATGAATGAGGAGTCGATCCAGCAGGTTTTTGGAGACACTTTGTTTGGGCCGCCGCCCGGTCGGCGGGGGCGGCGCATTGACCGGCAAGGCGAACCCAGCCAGGAGACAGTCGGCATAGCGGATTTCAAAGTCAGCGATCTGCTGAGCCGGCAGCTCGGTCAAGCCGGCAGCGACCGCCTCGGCCACACGGGCTTTGATCTCCAACAATAGCTTGATCAATTCCGTTGCCCACCCCTGCTTGAGTTGTTCGGCCACGAAAATCAGTTCCCGTAACAGATGGGCGTTGCACAACGCATGTTTTCCATCATAGGCCAGGTACGCCGCATACGCGTCATGCACGGCCACCCCCTCGAATTTCGGCAGGATATCTATCGCTTCTATCGCCGTGATCCCTCTCCCCGCTTGCACCTCGTAATAGGTCAACTCCTCCGTTCCCGCCACGTGCAGCCACATCAACGCTTTCATCACCCGCAATCCTGTTTCGTCAAAGTCTCCCACCCCCGCTTCCCGGATTTCCTCCTTGATCCGCTCCACTTCCGCTTTCACTCGCTCGCTGCCGTCTCTCACTGCATTCATCACGCTCCCCGCCGACATCTCACACCCCAGCAGATCCTTCAGCGTTTGTTTCGTTCTCCCCACCGGCAAGTGCTGCTCCTGCACCAGATACACCGCCGTCGCCTTCACCCGTGGCCCGTACTGCACCACATTCTCCACTCCCACCGGAAACTTCCCCACGCTTTCCTTCCCACATTTCGGACACCGCTTGTGTTCCCCTTGATGTTCCACCACTTTTACTTTCACTTCCGGCACCTCCACCACCTGACGCCGTTCCACTCGCCTCACTTCCTCCTCTCTCAAATCCTCCCCACAGTACCCACACTCTTCCACTCCATGCACCACCACTTCGTCCGGTTTCGCCACCCGCTCCATTCCTTTTCCTTTGTGTCCAACCTGACCCCCGGCTTTCTTTCCGCTTTTCTCCCTCAGGCTTTTTACCACTTTTTTCAACCCATCGCTCGTCGGCGGTTTCCCGCTGTTCCGACTGTTTTTCGCCTTCTCGTTTTCCAACTCCTCCACCTTCTTTTCCAATTCCTCCACTTGGTTCCGCATTGCCTCCATCCCCGCCATCATCGCTTCTATCACCGCGATCATTGCTTCCGCGCCCTGGCTATGGATGTACAGGAGTTGGTCTCGGGTTAACATTTTTTCACTTTACTCTTTTCCTTTTTTGCTGTCTGCTTCTTTTTTCACCAGGGGGTCTGAATAGTTACCATTTTTTTTCTTATCCTGTCACCGATGGTTGCATACCCTCAGCCCAAAATGGTATTCCCTCTCCAAGACATTGCCATGCCAAATAAGCACTGGATACTTCGACTCCTCATTCTGGTTTCTGGCCTGGCGGGGCTGGCTGTTTTTCATCAGCCGGTCCTGGCTATTTCAAAAGTCGAAACTACGGTCACGATTTCCAAACCGGAAACGCATGTGTTTCACGTCAAAACGGTCATTCGAGACATCCAGCAACCTGTCCTGGAACTTGGCTTGCCGATCTGGACACCGGGGCACTATGTCGTTGAAGACTATGCCCGCAATCTCCTGCGTGTGACCGTCACTGATCAGGCTGGCCGCAAAGCTGCCTATCGAAAATTCACCGCCAGTTCCTGGGCCATCAATACCAGCAACGTCAATGAAGTGTCAGTCGAATTTGAGTATCTGGCTGACCAGATCCAGTTACACACGGCGTTCCTGACACCAACCTATGGGCTGCTTAATCCTTCAAATTTCGTGTTTTATGTCAAAGGTCAACAATCAACCATTCCGCATTCGCTTCGGCTGATTCTCCCTGCCACGTGGAATATTGCCTGTGGACTGGCTGTCAAAGATGGCCAGATTGAAGCCGCAAATTTTGATGAATTGATTGACGCTCCGGCACTGGTTGGCGAATTTGACCGGATTGAAATTCCAGTCAAGGGTGTTCCGCACGAATTTGTGTATGCTCCAAAATCATCGCTCAAACCGGAACTGGCCCAGGAACTGGCCCAACGATGCGCCCGGATCTATGAATCGCTCGGCACTATCTTCGGAGAGTTCCCCTTTCCCAGATATTGCACCATGAACCTTTTTGTGACCACCCCTGAACTGGTTCGCGGGGCGCTGGAACACAATAATTCCTATGTGTCACTCGAACTCAAACCCGAAGACTCGGTGGCTGGCTTATTTGAAACGCTGAGGCTGGCGTCACACGAATATTTTCACGCCTACAACGTCAAACGGATTCGTCCGGCTGAACTCTGGCCCTATCGCTATGATGATCGGGTGTTTACACCGCTGCTGTGGGTTTCAGAAGGCTTTACCCGGTATTATGAAACGCGGGGATTGCTCCTGGCTGGATTGGTGACACCTGATCAGTTCAGGCAATTGCTGGCTGATTTGATCATTCGAACTGTCTCAGAAGAGTCCGGAAAGTATATTTCAGTCGAAGAAGCCAGCATTAACACCTGGATGGGCGGCGCCGGCGGTTTTAGTCAGCCCTTTGCCGTTGATTATTATGCGCGTGGGGCCGTGATTGGCTTGCTGCTGGACTTAAAAATTCGACAGGAAACCCAGGGGAAATCGTCGCTTGATGATGTCATGCGCTGGCTGTACACCGAGCGCTACAAACGAAATCAGGGGTTTACGACTGATGACTTAATTTCCTGTATTGGCCGAACGCTCGGGAAAAGCCCCCAAACGTTTTTTGATCGCCATGTGAGCGGCACGGACCCGCTGCCGATTCGGGGGATTCTCGAACAATCAGGGCTCCGGCTGGAACAACAGGAACTCCAGATTCCATTCCTTGGAGCGTTCCCGGATGCGTCAAACCGGGTGACGGCTCTTATTGAAGATTCGATTGCCGGAAAAGCCGGAGTCAAAGAAGGTGACCTCCTGCTTGGGCTGGGTGATGTCGCGCTTGATTCTCCGACGTGGGTCACTGATTTTCAGAGACTGTACCAGGGGCAGGATGGGAAACGCTTTCATATCTATGCCGTTCGGGACGGAAAACCGCTAATCCTCAAAGCCACTGTGAAAACGATTCGAACCGCCGAGTGGCGACTGGTCACGTTTGAAACCACTGACCAGCAGGATTTTGGCGTTCGGGACCGCTGGCTGAGCGGAAAGTGACAGGGTGACAGGGTGACAGGGTGACCTTTCAGGCGTAGGTTTTTGGTTTTGCACCGCGAAGCGTTGCAGTTCGGATAGCCGGTTGGTTGGCCGCTTTGGGCCTACCACCGGTCACAAAGGCCGCCCTTTGTTTCTCTCCACCACGGCCCGCGCCCCACTGGGGCGCGGGCCGTGGTGGAGAGGGGGAGAGGGAATGAACCTTTTCCGGTGGTAGCTCCCAAAACCTCGCAACCACCGGCTATCCGAACTGCAGCCTTTCAGGATGCTCAATCCAATTTTCACAATATCTCGCCCCACTGGGAGACAAGCAAAAAAATTACACGTGAAAGAAAACCCTGACCCCTGAACCTCAAACAGTTGGCATCACGGGTCAGGAATGGTAGTCTCTGCCCGTTTTTTCATTTTTCTTCGAAACCAACGAGTTACAGCACACCAATTGCATCTAGAACCGTAACCTGCCAGCGTTGGCTCAACCAGCTTTTGTTCAAACAAGTCGGCAACTTCCTGGCGGATATTCTTCAATCGAAAGTGAATTCATAGACTATGGAATGGAAAGCAAAACAGAAATCAGCACCGGCTGTCGGAATTATTGGTCTTGGGTATGTCGGGTTACCGATGGCGATTCAATTTGCCCGAAATGGATGCCCCGTCACCGGGTTTGACGTGGATGAAAAAAAGACCGAATCGGTCAACCTTGGGAAGTCATATATCAAAACCATTCAGTCTGAAGATATTGCCGAACAGGTCACCGCTGGAAGGCTTACCGCAACGGCTGATTTTTCCAAAGTTGCCGACCAGGACGCGATTCTGATTTGTGTTCCGACGCCACTTGACGCCCACCGCGAACCTGATCTGTCCTATGTCACCGGGACCGGCAAATCAATCGCCCCGTTTGTTCGTCGTGGTCAATTGATCAGTCTTGAGTCAACCACCTATCCAGGGACTACGGAAGAAGACCTGATCCCCATTCTGGAAGCTGGCTCCGGGTTAAAAGCTGGCGAAGATTTTCTGGTTGTGTTTTCACCGGAACGCGAAGACCCCGGCAATCCCAATTTCGGCACCCGTGACATTCCAAAAGTGATTGGCGGCCTGACCAAAGAATGCCGTGAAGCTGGCTGTTTGCTCTATCAGCGAGCCGTCAAAACCGTGGTGCCGGTCTCGACCACACGAGTCGCTGAAGCCACCAAACTGGTTGAAAACATTTTCCGAAGCGTCAACATCGCCATGGTCAATGAATTAAAAGTGGTGTTTGAACGCATGGGAATTGATATCTGGGAAGTGCTGGACGCTGCCCAGACCAAGCCGTTTGGATTTATGAAGTTTGAACCCGGTCCCGGGCTGGGTGGACATTGCATCCCGATTGATCCCTTTTACTTGACCTGGAAAGCCCGTGAGTTTGGGGTTCAGACCAAATTCATTGAACTGGCCGGGGAAATCAACACCGCCATGCCCAAATATGTCATCACCCGGTTGATGGAGGCCCTTTCGGATGCCGGGAAACCGTTGAAACATTCAAAGGTGATGATTTTAGGGCTGGCCTACAAAAAGAACGTAGACGATCCACGGGAATCACCGTCATTTGTGCTCTGGGATTTACTGCTCGAACGTGGTGCGGATGTCTGCTACCACGACCCCTACATTCCAGTCGCTCCGTATATGCGCCAGCATCCGAAATATGCTGGAATCAACTCGTTGCCGTTAACTCCTGAGAATCTTGCCGCTGTGGATGCGGTGTTGATTGCCACCTCACACGATGGAATTGACTATACCGAGGTTGTGCGCCATGCCAGACTGGTGGTTGACACCCGCAATGCCTGCCGGGCGGTGCCAGAAGAAATCAAGGCGGGAAAACTGATCAAAGCGTGAAGTCTTGTGTTAGGAAATCGAAAGGTGTATTTTCCGAAATGCACCTTTCACCCCCCAATAAACAACCTTTGAGACAGATTGCGGTTTGAATTCGTTCGTACACCTCAATTCTCAGGCGACTTATGGATGAACATCGGGAGGAATCAATCTCCAACACGGTCTGCCCACTGAATGGCTCCATCCTGGTGGTTGATGATAATCGTATCAATCGGCAGATCCTGGCGCAATTGCTCAAGAAAAATAGATATCAGGTTGAAACTGCGGAAAATGGCAAGGAAGCGCTTGAACTTGTTGCTCGTCAACAGTTCGACGTTATTTTACTTGATATTCTCATGCCTGAAATTGACGGTTTTCAGGTACTTGAGCAACTCAAAACCTCTCCACGTTACCGGCATATCCCAGTGCTGGTCATTTCAGGACTTGAAGACATTGACAATATTGTTCGGTGTATCGAAATGGGGGCTGAAGATTACCTGCTCAAGCCCTTTAATCAGGCTATTTTGAAAGCCCGGATTTCAGCTTGTCTTGAGAAAAAACGCCTCCACGATGAACTGGCCTATACGTTTCAAGAAGTTTCCCGTCAGCGCGATAGCATTGAAGAAAAAAACCGGCAGATTTTAGACAGCATTCATTATGCCCGGCGGATTCAAAAAGCGATTTTGCCCCAGCCAGCAATGCTGGATCATTACTTAAAAAACTATTTTTTGATCTTTCAGCCCAAAGATATTGTGTCAGGGGATTTTTTTTGGATGTATGTTCGTCCCTCCAGCCCAACTCCACAGATCTTTGTGGCGGTGGCTGATTGCACCGGGCATGGGGTTCCGGGTGCGTTTATGTCAATGATCGGCACGACGTTACTCAATCAAATCATTGGAGATGAAGGAATTTTAGAGCCAGCCCAAATTCTCAATCGGCTTCACATCGGCGTTCAAAAAATTCTCAATCAGAATGAACACGATAGTGAAACTCAGGATGGAATGGAAATTTGTCTGTGTAAGATCGAAGGGTATTCGGTTACGTTTGCCGGCGCCAATCGCCCTTTGTATCTGGTCAACCAGACCGAAGCCGGTGACTTGAAAGTGGAAGAAATCAAAGGTGACCGCAAGCCCATCGGAGGCCGGGAACTCAATCTTCCGCGTGTTTTTACCAATTGTGAAATCAGTGTCGGAGACGGCACCCGGCTGTTTTTAACCACTGACGGCTATGCCGATCAGGCAGGTCCAGATCGCGGGCGGATTGGCACCAAGCACCTGAAAAAATCTCTGGTGGAAACCTCACGGTTGTCACTTGTGGATCAAAAGTCGGCCCTGACAAATTTTTTAGTCCAGTATCAGGCTGGCGAGCCGCAACGCGACGACATTACAATTTTAGGGCTTGAACTGCCGCTGACACCGACCGAAAGTGATTCCGGCGAAGTTAAACCATTTGCTTTGACCTGGAATATCAATTTGTAACGAAAAGCTGTTTGGTTACAGCTTCTTTCAAATCTGAGGAACGTTATGAGCTTCCGCCACCATTCCGCTGAATTTCCAAGGGTGTTTGGTTTAGGGATTGTCCTTCTGGTGATGATCTTTTTTGGTCAGGTTGTGCCTGTGATGGCTCAAAAACCGCAGCCCACACCACCTCAACCAGCCAGATCAAGCCCACCCCGCCTGGCTGAATTGATTCGCAACAGTGTTGTGTTGATCCCTACCCAAAACACCTGGGAACTGGGATTTATCGTGGATAAAGAATTTGTGGCCACCACCCATCTGGCGGCAAACCGCCTTTCAGGAAAACAAATCAAACACGCGGTTTCTGGGGCACTTTTTGAAGTAATCAATCAGCACTCTAGCGACTTTCACGTGACATTGCTCCAAATTAAGGGCAGCTTTCCAGTAACTCCATTGGAAATTGATTTTGACATTACCACCGGAATTGGCGAGTACCTGATGATTTGTGGCAATCCGTATGCCCCTGAGGAGATCTCATCCGGTCAGGTCAAGTCGTTTGAATATGGGGAAGCCACCATTGAGTTTGCCGCCGGGTTTGGCGGACGGGCTTCGGGCGGTGCTTTTGTCAATCGAAAAGGCAAAATTGTTGGCATTGCGGTGGATTGTGACGAAGCCACGGGCGGGTTTCGGACTTTGTTTTACCGCCGCGATAATCTGCAAACGCTGGCTCAGAGAATCATACCGAAGCTAAGCCCGGTCAAACAGATTTATATGTTTCCGCATGAGGAATTAGAACCAAAAGGGGCAACTGATTCCAAAGTTCCGGCTGAAAAAAAGAACGAAACCACAGCACCAAAACCAAACCCTGAGGCTCCAAAAATCACCGTGCAACCAAAAATCCTGGCTCAAACCAAACCCAGTTATTCCCCAAAAGCCAGATGCCATATGATACAGGGGAAGATCGTGGTATCGGCTGAATTTCGGGCTGATGGCACCATTGGTGAGGTAACTGTCACCCGCGCGCTCGGTTTTGGATTGGACGAGCGAGCAATTGAAGCCACCCGACAACTCAAATTTGAACCCGCCAAAGCCGAAGATGGATCACCGGTGACCGTGCGGCGAAAGGTTGAATTTTTCTTTAACCTGATTTGAGTTGATCATCTTTGAATGTTTTTCAATTCCAGCGTCCTGTGCTGTCAGTTTCGTGAGCCGCGAATGCTGGTTGATGATATTGAAATGAACCTGATAGAAAACCCAGGCAGAGTATCCTTACCAGGTAACTCATTTTGATCCCCCCAATGGTTACGACTTCTTAAAAAGAGAGAATGTATTGTTATGACCTATGTGCCGAAAATCCTGGCGTTTGCCGGAAGTGCCCGCAAAGATTCAGTCAACAAAAAACTGGCGGCGATTGCCGCTCACGGAGCAACCGCGGCTGGCGCGGATGTAACCTTGATTGACCTGCGCGATTTTCCAATGCCGATCTATGACGGCGACCTGGAAGGTGACCAGGGATTACCTGAAAACGCGCTCAAGCTCAAAGATCTCATGAAGGAACACGATGGCTTTTTGATTGCCTCACCCGAATACAACAGTTCAATTGCTCCGCTTTTGAAAAACACGATTGATTGGGTATCGCGTCCATCTCAGGGTGAACCGATGCTGGCGGCATTTACCGGCAAAGTCGCCGGGCTCATGAGTGCTTCTCCGGGTGGGCTGGGCGGACTCAGAGGGCTGGTTCATATTCGAATGATCCTTGGCAACATTGGTGTGATTGTGATTCCCGATCAGGTTGCCGTGGCTGGCGCCTTTGGCGCCTTTGACGAAAATGGACAATTAAAAGACGCCAAACAGCAGGCTTCCGTTGAGCGAATCGGAAGCGCAGTAGCTGATTTGTTGCGAAAATTGAAGAGTGCGTAAAGCAGGGTTCCGGGTTCCGGGTTCCGGGTTCCGGGTTCCGGGTTCCGGGTTTTCGAAATTTATGTCCTTTTCGTCCTTTTCGTCCTTTTTGTCTTTTCCCTGAACCCGGAACCCGGCTTTAAAAGAATTTCCCAAACGCAAAGAAGATTTTTCCACGTCCGCTTTCGCCGACGCTTCCAATCACTGAAAAAGGACCAAAAATAGTATCCACCACCAGCCCGGCAGAGACACTCTGCCGGTACCGAAGCCGGCTGGCATCGGTCAGTGGGCCACCCCAGGCGCCACCAATGTCATACCATCCGCCGACAAAAACTTTTTTGCCAATGAGTGGTGGTAACTCTCCAATTGGGCGCAAGTAGCCAAGACTGTTCAGGAAATAGTGGTTTCCCCGGAATTCATCTCGATCAAACGAACTCAACCGAAATGGGCCGCCCACCGTGAAAGATTCGGTCGGAGTAGCGTCATAATTGAATGACGAGCCGCCGGAACTGACCAGAAACACTGAGCCTTTATCAAATGCCGGTTTGAAAAATGACAGTCGGGCTTCAGCCTGTGGAAAACTGCCCGAAGTTCCAAGACTGTTGGGGCTGTCAAAAAACCAGCGGCCTTCCACCGAAGTCCGCAACCCCTTTGACGGAACCGTGGCACTATCCTGCCCATCAAACGCCCACCGGATCCGCGCCAGCGCAAACCGTCCATCAACGCTTGGCAGTCCTGGGTCTCCGGCGCGGACGTTGGCGTCCGTATGGCCAAACTCCAGACCAAACCGCAATTCCTGTTTTTGATCAAGCC
>CAZXCE010000018.1:32631-33323 GCA_964639175.1 uncultured Clostridia bacterium | reverse complement strand
CCCGACGGAACCCGGGCACACTCGACCGTCGACGACACCGCGGTCCAGTACCTGCCGAATAACCCATACCAGAAAAGGGGTCAGCGCCGTGCTCAGTGCAATCAATAACTCAAGGTGACCATACAACCTTAAGGGTTGAGCGTTTTGATCCACTCGTTTGCCAATGAGTAAACCACCCAATCCCAGGCCTCCCATAAAAATCCCGAGCACTGCAGCGGATGCAGCCGTTGAAGCCCCAAAAATCAGTCTAAACTCACGAAGCCAGGCAGTTTGATATACCAACGCACACATGCCTGACCCAAATAGTAAGAGTGCAACCTTTATGATTTGTGAATTCATAGTCAAATTTTTTTTCGCTGGGTGCTGGTTGGTACTCGATACCTGGTTCTGATACCAATGGGGGTTCAGGGTATCAGGCTCAGGGTTCCTAATCCCTCCGGATTTTGTGGGGTAGTAAGCTCTATATCGAAAATAAAGGACTTAGCTACCCCACATTTTTGTGGGTGACAGGTAAAATAGCTCAAAACAGGCTATTTTTAGGGCTTTTGGGTTCATCTTTGAGCTTACCCACAAAATCCGGGGGGATTAGGAACTCTGAACCCTGATCCTAAAAAGTCACCACAATTTCCGGACGGTTGGTCAAGGCTTCGCGTGAATTGAAGGTCGGGTAGGTTTTGGTGTTCAGTACTGGA
>CAZXCE010000018.1:0-32621 GCA_964639175.1 uncultured Clostridia bacterium | reverse complement strand
TTTAGGGCTTTTGGGTTCATCTTTGAGCTTACCCACAAAATCCGGGGGGATTAGCAGGGTTTCAGGAAAGTACTTTTTCAATGACTTGGCTGTTTGCCCGTACGAGGTCATCATTCCGCAATGATATTACCTGTACAAATTGTGATGATTACATTCATTGCAACGGGGGCTGATCTGGACAATTTGAACCTCTCCAACCAGATCTAAAGGAATGGCGTGGAGAGTCTCAACTACTGGTACCACAGACTGGAGGGACAGCGATAGACCCGTTTGAAACAAGGGTCAGTTCCTGAGAAGGTCGGTCAGACGCAAGATAGTCATCGTGAAACCAGAAAGCAACTGTCTTGCCGGGGGCAGGCTGATGACATCTCTCGGAAACATTAGCACCACCTGATCATTCTCCAGTTTGTTTCATTGTAAAAAGAAACGGCTGGGATGAAGAAGCTTCATCCCAGCCGGAAAGCTCACGGTAGTACTGTTTTTTTACGGACGTGAAAAAGCAACGGCTGGTCCAACGACTCCATTCGGGTTACGAATTGAAAGTTGAACTGTCGCGCCTCGTGGAATTTGTGAGGACACCGGGCTTGAGGTAATGAACCGGTTCTTGCTTGATTTGAGAATCAGCAATTGTCCAGCGTCAGCACCATTGATCAAGAGAACCGCGCCGCTCAACGCGATGTTTGAGCCACCGCCTTCGATTCTCAGTTTGCCGTTCACCTTGACCTTAGGACCAATCACGATTGGGGCTGGCCCAACAGTGAAGTTTCCAGTTTCAGCACTGCCAGTGTTACCGGCTGCGTCGCGAGCGGTCACCCGAACACGCGCATTGGTGGTATTGACTGACTGGCTAAAGCCCAGGTCAAAGGCAGTTGTCCCACCCGAGAGCCCTGCAGCGACCAGGCTGAAGGATCCACCGTCTGAGAAGAACACGTCGATGCCAGTGACACCAACATTGTCGTTGGCTGAGAACCGAACTGTTGTTCGTGAGCCAGAAGCAAAGGCCTGACCTGAACGTGGGTCACTCACCGATACGGTTGGGCTGATGTTGTCACCACCCGAACCTGACAGGCTTGCCGTCACCGCCGTGGCGTTTCGGGCATTGCTGGTCACGGTCAGTGTGCCACTAAAGGCACCCGTCGCATTTGGTGTAAAGGCAACCTGGAAGGACTGTGAGGAGCCTGGCTGTAACTGGAACGGTGTTCCTGGTACGCCCTGAGCCTGGAAGCCCTGACCATTGACGATGATGCTGGTCACATTCAACACCGCATTTCCAGTGTTGGTGATTGACACCGCCTGGGTTGAGGTCTGATTGACAGCCACACTGCCAAACTGAATCTGGGTTGGGTTGAGCGAGATTGATGGAGCAACACCGCGACCCGTCAGACTGGCGGTCACAGTTGGACGATTGTCAGCATTGGAAGCAATCACCAACGATCCAGTGAAATCACCAGTGGTTGGCGGCGTAAAGCAGATTTGGAAGGTACCTGAGGCACCACCTGGGACCTGCTGGTTGCCAGTTCCACCGCTAAATCCATTGCCCTGAACAGTCGCATTAAAGACCAGGGTTGAGTTACCAGTGTTGGTCACAACCAACTGACGGCATACCTGATCGCCAACGGCCACATTGCCGAAGTCAATCACGCTGCCAATCGGCACGCCATTGATTGTCACACTGCCCAAAACTGGTGCTGGTGGGGCAATCCCCGTACCAACCAGGTTAATCACAATTGGGGAAGCGGTGTTTGGAGCATTGTGCGCGATGCTCAATGTTCCAGTTCGTTGGCCAGTTGTGGTTGGTCTAAAGCGCAACGGAATGGTTACAGCGCCATTCGGGCTGATCGCTCCGATGCTTGGGCTAAACCCATTGTCGTACACAAAATCATTGCCCGACAGGGTCAGTGACACCGTCAACGGTGCCGCGCCAGTGTTGGTCACAGTGACGGTTTGGATTCCGCTGGTTTCACCCACAGTCACATTTCCAAAGTTCAGCGTGGCGCCACCGGCTGGATTGGTCGAGATGGCCTGACCAATTCCATTGACTCGCAATGGCAGGACAAAGTTCTGGTTCAGTGTTGTGGTGATGGTGAGTGTGACTTCACCATTTTTGACACCAATCGTGGTCGGTAAAGCGGTGACGACAAAGTCAACAAAAGAGCCGGGTGAACCCACCGGGTCAGTCGTAGGTGGTAAGGTCACCGGCAAGGAGGTGGTCAGCGGCTGCAGTGTAAATTGAGCCGGGCTTCCACCTGGATTGGTTAAGGTAATGGCGCTGACAGTAATCGGAGCGCCCAATGTGCCAGTGCTCAACAAGCGAACGGTGGCTTGCTTCGAGGTATTGATCGGCACATCACCAAAGTTCAACGAGGAAATTGGTGTCAACGTCAATGGCGGTCCAGCATTCACCTGATTGAGCGAGAAGGATGGTGTTCCTTGAGCTGCGCCCTGATCAACCAGTTTGGCCACTGAGATTTCTGAGGTTGATCCACCAGGACTACGCAGGGTTGCCGTAATCACATCGCCAATTTGGGCGCCAGTGGTGGTTAATGACCAGGTTGATGGCGTCACAGTTGCCGCTACCGTTGTCCGGCCAAGGAACCGCTGGGCGATCCCGGCTGAATTATTTCCAGCACCTGGAACTGACGTGGTGCTTGAAGCAAAAACTTCAATCGTAAACTGGTTGGCACCAGAAATGTAGTTGCGTCCCAGTTCGCCGACAACTTGAAGCGAGTTTCCATTCAACAAGGCTGATTTCACCTTGATGGCCGCCCGTGGCTGGCTCACCGGCACGGCTGGAGGGCTGGCCGGCTCATCCGGAAGCTCTGACGTTCCATCATCATCTGCGGTTACGGTGTATTTCTCGTGGGCAAATGAGTTAGGACCAGAAACGCCGGCAGGGCCTTCGCGGTCAGCATCAAGCTGATTGGTCACGATCCGGATACCCCGGATTCCGTTTCCAACAATTGAGCATTCGGTAATCGTGTTGAGATCGCAATTTTCTCCATCAATATTGATGCCATCACCGATTGGAAATGGCTCAATCCCGTTGAAGAAAATGAGGTTCTTGGAGAAGAAGTTCAACTGGGCGTTTCCATCCTGACCACCCGGTCCAAGACCCAGCGTGATCCCATTGCGGCCATTGGAAAGGACCGCACCAAGCGCCGTTGTGGTCGCGGAACTATCCGTTCCGATCCGGTTATTGGTAACGTCATTGCCGTCTGTGCCCTGGTTCCCTGGGAAGGGGTGACCAGCAATAAAGTACGTATCCACCACCGCCAGCCCATCAATCAGGTTGTTGGAAATGGTGTTTCCATCAATGTCATTCAAGGAAGCCTGATCTGAAATCACAATCCCGTTTTGCTGGTTGCCACGATTGTTGGTGGTTGGATCGCCACCATTGGTCAACCGACCGGTTGAATCAGTTCCAACCCGGTTATTGGTGATATCGTTGCTGTTGGTTCCCAGGTCACGCAGGAAGATTCCATGCACCACGTTGGCTGAAACCGTGTTGTTGTTGATGACGTTGAAGGTCGAGGAAGCTTCAAACAAAATCCCTGATCCAGTATTCCGGGCCGGGACAAGCGAGGTAAACAGAGGCACGTTGATGCCGCTGGCTTGCAGACCAATAATGTTATTTTGAATCGTGTTGCGGCTTGGTCCAGCATTATTGCCCTGGGCCGTGTACAAAATACCGTTCACGGTATCAGCCACAAACCCGTTGTTTCCGTTCACGCCGCTACAGGAAATCGTGTTACCGGAAATGGTGTTGCCGGTCGCATTATTGCGCAATTCAATTCCAGCCGAACCTGAGCTTGGGTTCGGCTCAAAACCGTTCCCAAATGGAGTGGCACCATTACGGAGAACCCCAATGAAGTTGTTGGTAATCTGGTTTGAGGCGCTGCCGCCTTCAACCAGGATCCCGTGATCGTGGTTCCCAGCAATAATGGTGCGACCCGACTGGCCAGAGGCACTCACGCTGGTGACGGTGGTATTCCCCGCCCCGTTGATGCGTACCCCGCGTCGGTTCCCGAGTCGGAAAACGTCGGCATCATTGACACCTGGAACACCGCCAGCTTGTGGCGTGTTGGTGAATGAACCATTTGAAATGGTTAAATCGCCATCGGCATTCAGGAAGTTGGATGACCCAAACAGGTCAAGGGCGCCAAGATAGCAGTTTGAAATGGTATTGCTTTGGGAGCCGACACCATTGAGTTCAACGGCTGAGGCACCAGCGCCACCCTGTGATCCAAAGCGGTTAAAGCCCGCGATGATCAGACTTTCAAACCGGCAGGTCGAAGCACCGACTTCAAAGCCGGTGTTAAACAGGTTGTCACCCACAATGCGGATGTCTGGTCCAACCTTGTTGATGTTGGCGACAGCGGTTTCAGTGGTGCTGCCCAAAACTCGTGGCAAGCCACCGTTTCCGCGGGTGGTTGTTCCGGCCAGGTTTTCGCCACGAATCGTCGTGCCGTTTCCATTGGGGGCTGTCAACGTCAGGCTTGTCAATCCAGTCACACCGACGGTGTTCACCAGGCTTACATTATACAATCGCTCACCGGTGGTGCCGACGATAATGGTGTTGGGAAACACAATGCTCTGATTGAGAGCCGGAGGTTCACGGAGATTGCTTCCTGCCAGACCAGGAGGCACGCCAGCGGAGGTGTCTTCACCGACCCGGAAGGCGATCACTTCGGGTCCTGGGTCGTTGTTGGCCGCAATCATGGCATCGAGGAAGGTAATCGGCAGGTTGTTGGTCACCCGGCTCGAAATGTCGGCCATCGTGCCATTGACAGGGATATTCAAAAGACCACGCAGGTCAGTCACAAAAATCGTGTCGTTTTGGACCTGCTGTGGGCCATAAGTAAAGGCAACTGTCTGCGTATTTTGGCCATGCTTGGCGACCACCATATCGCTGACAGCGTCAATGTCAAATCGTCCAATGGCGACATCAACTGGATTTGAATCAACTTTGTAGGTTGCAGTTTGGCCAAATGACCGCCCGTTCCGGTTCAATGAAACCGTAACCTGGCTGTTGGCACTGTCAACCACCACGATGTCTGGATAGGCATCGGTGTCCATCCAGTCAATTTTCACAGCCGTCGCGCCGTTTGCAGGCTTGAACGTGTACGCGGTGCCAAAACCAGCCCCTTTTTGGTTGGTCCAGACATTGACGCTCCCGTTCACCGTGGCGGCCACGATATCAGCGTGCAAATCAAGGTTGAGGTCACGCAAGGCCAGCGCCGTCACCGCTTCGCTTGAAGCCAGTGTGGTTTGGCGTGAAAACTTGCCAGCGCCGTCGCCCACCCAGATTTCCACACCGGCTTTGGTGGCAACCACCAAATCGGTGCGCTGGTCAGCATTCAGATCAGCCGCCTCAAGGGCAACCACTCCAGCGCCAGCCTTCAGAATCTGGGCTTCGGTGGCTTCATAGGTAAAGGAGGAATCTTTGCGGGCAATGACCCGAACTTCACCTGAGGCATCTCCCACGGCAATCCCTGACAGTCCCGTATGGTTGAGATCGGCCACCACCAGCGACGTTGAAGCATTGCCAACCGAAAGGTCTGTCAATGCGCTGAAGTTCCCCTGCCCATCGCCAGCCACCAGGGAAAGCTTGTTGGTGTTGGCGTTTACGACCGCCAGGTCAGCCAGGCCGTCAGCATTGAAATCCCCAACCCGAAAGGCGATTGGGGCGGTGTATGGCAGTGATGAAACTTTCGTTTCCGAAAACTGGCCCTGGCCATCTTGTGCCCGGAACGTCAGGTACCCGCGGCTGTCAGATGCGCCATAACTGGTCAAAATGTCCGGGCTGCCATCACCGTTGATGTCAGCCGTGATCATGGCCAGCGGCTGGGCTGAATTGCTGGATGAAGCCCGGAACGCCTCGACTGAACTTCCTTCGGGCAGGTCTCGGCCGTCAAGTAAGTAAAAGTCGGGGCCTTTGGCGGTCTGGGCGCGAAATGTCACCGCTCCGGTTTCAGGAACGGGGAAAAACTCCAATGGTGCAACTTGCTGAACCATCGGAGCTGCTTCAGGCAGCGGACTCCGCGCTGCACTGTTGGCGGCTACGGGGCGAAGAGTGGCAATCGTGCCACCAGCGAGCAGGATTCCGCAGGTCAGCCAACTAAAAGTGCTGAAAAGTTTCCTTCCTGGTTTCAACATTCTGGTCCTCCTCTATAGGTTGGAACGCTCTGAATGCGTCACATCTCTTTCTCAAGCTTTGATTGTTTCGTCTTTAAGCAAAAAAACTTCAAAATGACAGGGTTCTTCAGACAAAAGAAGCTGAACGGGAGAGTTCATGACTCACTCATCATGTAAAGACTGTCTTTTTTGGAAAAACTTCTGATTGGAAAGTAAAAGTGTGTAGTTTTTGGGTTGTTACTCTGGCGCAGACTTTCCTCTGCATTTAACGTGCCATAGTTTTTACTTCGCACCACGTCCCTTGCTTTTTTGATCTGGGCTTAGAAATTACTGCACTTATCAAACCCAAGGGCAAGCTCAGCACAGCAACGAAGTGGGTCAGATGGATAGCGTACACTAGATAGTAACTATACGTGAAGCGCTATCCACTCGCTCGTAAACACCAGGCACCCGTATTAAATCATTTCCAACCGGTCAAACCAAAGAATAAGCGAGATTGAATATTGAACGTGAGGTGAAGTCCGCCACTTTACCCTAATTTTCACGTTACGCAACATCAAAAACAGCAGTTGAGCGATCAAAGGTTGGGGATACAGGGTTTAGGGGTTGGGGATAAAACCTGTTTTTTCCTCTGAGAGATCTCGCTGATCTCACGCCCTTCATCCATCTGTCCAACGTGTGATTCCCTCGCACAAGGTTTTACTTCTGTTGATTGGTCAGCAGCAGGTTCCCTTTTGCATCCCGCCCAACCCGCAAAGGGGCCGAGCGAGGAGCAGCGGCCAATCCTCCAGTCTCAGCTAAACCATTGTAAATATTACCCGCCACGATAGAAGCGAGAGAGCCGCGCTGGCGTGAACCGGTGGTAATCACCGAAATGACGAGGCTTGGATCAACCGGGTTGATAAAAGAAGTAAACAACCCCAATTTTGTTCCCTGAGCACAATAGCAATCACAACTTCCGGTCTTTCCGGCTACGGCCAGACTGGCAGCATTTGACCGGCGAGCGGTGCCGTAATCAACGGCAGCCAGCATTCCTTCGATCATTTTTGCCCGTGCCGCCTCAGGCAGAGAAATCGTTCCGGCAACCTCAGGTTTAAAATGCTTGATATCGTCCTGAGTGCGCAAAATCTGTGGTTTATAGACTGTGCCACCATTGGCAATAGCGGCAGTAAACACGGCCAGTTGAACGGCAGTGATCCCAAATCCATCGCCATGACTAAATATTCGGCGCAGGTTATTGGCCGGAGTGGGCAAATAGCCGGTGCTTTCACCTGGAACATTGACTTCAGTCGGACGGCCAAACCCAACTTCACGGGCATAGGTCAGCATCCGGTCTAACCCAATCTGCTCGCCGAGATCCTGAAAGTATTCATTGTTTGAGCGTGCCAGAGCCTGGGTCATCGTAAACTGGGTTCGTCCAAACGCCAGCGGGGTATCTGGATCAGCAATGCCTTCTCTCAAGGCGGCAAGGGAGGTCAGCAATTTAATGGTGGAACAGGGTTTAAAGGGTCGGCTTACCGCCCAGGCCTGATTGACCATGCTTAATACCCGGCCTGAATTGGCGTCCATCACCACGACAGTTCCGGGGTTGTCACCCAGTGCCTCAAGGGCCAGTTGCCGGATGTGCAGATTTTCACCGCTCAAATCATCAGCCTCAATCTGGTTTTGGGTACTGGCCAACAACCCATTGTCAACTGCCCGAATCCGGGCCAATCGGGCCGCCGCCGCCCGACGCTCAGCCTCACGGCGGGCAGCAATCCGCGCCGCCCGGCTGTTTTTTCGGGCAACGGCTGACTTGGAGGCAACGGCTTTTTTTCCAGTGCGTGAGGAGGTAGGGCGTGTTTTTGACTTCGAAGCGTGGTTTGAACTTGCGCTCGTGGCTTTGCCTTTTGAGGTGGCTTTCGATGACCGGCTCGCTGGTTTGGTGGGTGTGTTCTTGCCACGCGCTCCAGACCTGGTTGAAGTCGAGGGTTTTGAGGCGGCACTTTTCCTGGCTGGTGCCGAGGCTTTGGCCTTTGAACCTTTGGACTTTGTCCCGCCGGCGCTGGTCGCCAGCGTGATCGGCTGGAACCCAAGTACCAGTCCAATGAGCATCAACCAGCTAAATGCCACTTGACTGAGTGTGTGATTGGTCTGTTTCATAGATCCCCCTCACCCTGAACAAAGATTTTATGGAGCGATATTTCAGGAGTGCTGACTGATGCTTTGTCCCTGGAAAACAGAAACGGCGGTCAAGGGTTGTTCCCGTAAGGTTGTCCCCCTTGACCGCCGCACCTGTGTAATTGTACCGCTAAGGGTGTTTAGCGTCCGCTGTCAACCCGGCGCTTTCGCATACTGGAGCGTTGCCGTTTCCGGGCCAGTTCAGATTTCAACCGTTTTCGCTCACCAGGTTTGACAAAAAACCGATGTTTTTTCACGTCAGCAATAATGCCTTCGCGTTGCACCAGTCGCTTAAACCGGCGAAGAGCGCTTTCGATTGACTCTCCCGGGTACAGTTCTACCTGAGCCACGTTGTATCACCACCTTCTGTGATTGAAATGAATGCAGGCTGCTTCAGCTTGATCGGAAAAGGATGGAAAGTGAAGCGAGAATGGCAAAGTACAAGGGAAAAGAAGGCGCTGTCAAGTTGTTTCACGCGCTGTGATGGGCAAACGTGGTATGAGGTTTGCTAAACAAAACATGCTCCATTCGCACTTTTCAATTCCTGAAACAGTTACTTTGTGGTTTTTATGGACTGAGACTGGAAAAACGTCTCAGTTTCTGACTTTTTCGGACTGCTTGACAAGCAATTTGCGAGTGTGAGAAGGTTGCGCTAGGTAGTCACCTCAGCCTTTTAACAATAACCATCTCATTCAAAACACACTTTTTGGTTCTTGCATCTCGCACAGCATCCATCTGTGCCCCTTCTCTTCAATTCGTCAGGGGAAGATCAAACCCTTTCCCGAAGTGGTAGACCAATTCAGCACCAACCCAGGGAAATTCCCCCAGGCGGGAAACACCTGCCAAAGGGCATGTACTATTTCTAAACGGTCCTGGACAGAACGTCCCGGGGCTGAAGTTGAAAGCGGTATCTATCACCCGTGTTCTACCCAAAAACCCCGCATCCTCGGCCCAGCTCAATCAAGAGTGAGCCTTTAATAAGATACTCTTTTTGTGATGCTTGGATGGTATCTTCAATTGAAATGCGACAAGGGGAAAACCTACCACAGTTCAACTCCGATCAGTCCGACCTGCACGGCTTTCAGGTAAAGTCCGCAGGATGAACTGCTTGGCAGTTGAATCCTGCTGTCTTGGGAGTTAGGTCGCAGAAACAACAGAGGAGAAACGTCAATGTACACACGTATCGTGAAGAAACAAGGTTTTGCGGCAATAGGAGTCTTCCTGGTGATGTCCCTATTGCTGGTTAGCAGCAGCCTCTGGCCCTCCGCTGCTAACCCGGCCTTGACTGCTTCTTCCCCAAGGACGATCACCCCGCTTTTGCGTGGTGCAACTCCCCAGGGACCGGCAGTACAAGGTCAAAGTGATCTACAGGGAACCTCAATCAGCTATCATAATGCTGGTGGGCTTGCCTTAGATTCCAGCGTCCAGCCCAGCCGATTTTATGTGGCTGATACCTCGAATAATCGGGTACTTGGTTGGGCAAGTGTGAAAGATTTCCAGGCCGGTGCTGCTCCAGGCATCGTTTTGGGACAGCCTGATTTTGGAACACTTGCCGCCAATAGCCGTGGCATTAGTTCTGAAAGCCTCTCTCATCCAGTCGGGGTTGCGGTTGATAAAGCCGGAAACCTGATTGTCGCCGATGCCGGCAACAATCGGGTTCTGCGGTTTGATTCGCCATTTACCACCGACACTGCGGCAGACCTCGTCTGGGGACAGGACAGTTTTACTGACAACCAGCCGCGGAGCAAACGGGCCGGATTTGACTATCCGATCGGCGTTGCCGTTGGCACCACCACTGCAAATGGTGAGTTCCTCTATGTCACCGATCAAGGCAACAAGCGGGTTGTGGTGTATCACACAACAGATACCACCCCAGTCAATGTGCTTGAGAATGAAGCCTTTAAGTCTCCGGCTGGCATTGCAGTCACCCAATTTTTCGAAGAACTGTTTGTCACCGATTCCGGGACCAACAAGGTTTTCGTTTACACCGATGCATCCACAACCCCAACCCTGACGCGCGTGATTGACAAGGTTGGCAAAAAAGTCAGCAAGGATGCGTCCAAAATTCCATTCAAAGGAATTGGCGCCATCGCCGCGTCTCCAACCGGCGGTTTTTATCTGGCTGATTCAGCGAATGGACGGGTGATTGAATTCACCACCCCAACCAACGAAGAAGATTTTGATGCCGACCGTATTTTCGGCGCCAGCGACGTGGACCTCTATAGCCCCTTCGCCAAAAACTTCCGTGGAACGCCACTGGCCGTGGCGATTGACCGGGATGGCTCAATTTATGTGAGCGATGCCAGTTCCGGATCAATCCAGGTCCTCCCTTCCCCGAATGCACCAGTCAGTCAATCATTGCCGACTGATTCGTCAAAAGGCGGGCTGGATGTCAATCCGAATGCCTTCCCAGGGACAGATACCTTCAACCCGGCTGGCAGCTATGTCCGCGTACCAACCGGGATCAACAACCTGTGGCAGATCACGATTTCATCAGCCGCCGCTGCCTGTACCCCAGGCACGGGTGGTGATCCAATCAATAATGCGGGTCACACCGGACCAAATTGCGCCGGCTTCCGCAACAACGCAAGCTGCTCGATTGCCAGCCCCAATGTCTCAATTTCGGCTGGTGAACTCCGTTCAGGAACAGGCGCGAACGTGTGCGCCGACTATAACCTGACCGGTATCTGCGGCGGCGCCACGTTGAACCTGAACTACTTCCTGCGCACCGCTCCGGCGGCGTTCGGCACCCGGCAGGCATTTATTGAAATGCGCACCAGTGCCACCCAGAACTTTGCGGGTGGGTTCACGGTCATCGCTTCCAACCAGGGCGTCGGTGTGCCGCTGGTCGAAGCCGCCACCAACACAGATCCATTTACCGCCATCTCGATCCCATTGACTGGAGCCGCGGGTCAGTTCCTGCAGTTCCGATGGCGCTTTAGCGCGGTGAACAACACCGGCATCAACGCCAACAGCCGTGGGTTCTTTGTGGACGATATCCAGGTGGTTGCCAACAACAACCCACCAACCGTCAACATTACGGTTGACAATGCCACTCCATGCCAGGGCGACACGGTGACCTTCACCGCCAACGCCACCAGTGCCAATACCTTCCAGTGGCGCAAAGATGGAATTGACATCCCAGGTGCCACCAGCAACACACTGGTCCTGACGGGTGTTCAAGGGTCAGATTCAGGGAACTACACCTGCTTTGTGACCAACAATTGCGGATCAACCCTGAGCAATACCATTGCCCTGGGTGTAACCGTTCAACCACAACACCTCAACATTACAGCAACCCCGAATCCATACTGTGCGGTGGGTGACATTGTCGCCATTACGGGTGTGGTTTCTGGCGCTGACGAATACCGCCTGCAACGCAGTATTGACGGCGGTGTGACCTGGACCAACATCGGTGGCATCGTGGCCACACCGACGTTTAACCGAACGACGGTCGCGGCGGACAACGGGGCCTTCTTCCGTGTTCTGGGTCGCAACACACCATGCTTTGACTTCCCACCTGATATTGACCCAGGTGATGGTGATCCGGCGGCCTCGCCGACCGATGCCATTCCAGGCGTGCCAACCATTCAGTTGACGCTGACGGCAGCCATTACAGCCGTCAATATCGTGGCCAGCCCAGGCACAACGGTTTGCGAAGGCGGCACACTGCAAATCTTCTCAACCCCAGTTGGTGGAACCCCAAGCACCTTCCAGTGGCAGCTCAATGGCGGGCCGCTGACCGATGGGTTTACCCCAGGGCTTGGAACGGTTTCAGGTGCCAACACCGGGACCCTGACCATTAGCGGGATTGTGGCCGGAACGGGTGATTTTGACCTGTTGGCCGACAATAACTGTACGGCTGATCCAGGCGTTACCAGCAACACGGTGACGGTCACGATTGATCCAGCCGCAGTGGCTGATCAAACCTGTTTCGATGCGGATTGTGACGGCGCGGTCACGCTCTGCGAAGGTGACTCGGGCACCTTTAGTGATCTGGGAATCACAGCCCCAGGACCAGGTATTACCTACTTCCTGCTGCGTAGCCCAGATGGGATTGCTCCATTTGTGCCGGTTGCTGGCCCATCAGCCACCCCGGCGTTCCCATATACGGCAGTTTTGGCCGATAATGGAGCTCAATATCGGGTGCGTGTTGTGACATCGTGTGGCAACGCCGATGCCGACCCAGCCGTTCTGACGGTCAACCCGGCGTCACCAGGAACCGCAGATACCACCGTGAGCGTGGATGGCGGCGCCCCACAAACCAGCCCACCACCTGTGCAAGCCTGCTCAGGCGCCACGCTGGTCTTTACGATCCCAACCATCCCCGGTGCCACCTCTTATCAATGGCGGCAGGCTGGCGTTGATCTGATCAACGGCCCGGTCGGCCTCATCACGATTTCAGGTGCCCAAACAACCACCTTGACGATTACCAACGTCCAGGATCCAACCTCAGACGGTGTCTATCGCTGCTTTGTGATGCATCCGTGCGGCAACTTCCAGAGCACAGGTGTAAACGTCAATGTCATTCCTGGCCCAGTGGCCACCCAGACCTGTGCGGGTCCTGGTCCAACCGAATGCGACGGTGCGGTGACCCTCTGCCCAGGCAACTATATCTTTGATATGACGGGTGGATTTACACCTCCAGGCCCAGGCGTGACCTACACGCTGCAACGCAGCCCGGATGGGGTGGCCCCATTCGTTGATCTGGCTGGTCCATCGGCCTCGCCAACCTTCCTCAATATTCCAGTGGCCTTCCCGGCTGACAATGGCGCCCGGTATCGCATTCGCGTTACCACCGGCACCTGCAACAGCGCGGATGCCCTGCCATTGACCCTGACGGTCACCCCACCACCGCCAGCCACGCTGAACACAACGGTGGAAATCAATAACGGCGGTCAGACGCCTGGCCCAGCCGATGCCTGCGAAACCGACACCGTGGTCTTCCGCGTGCCGGATGTTCCAGGAGCAACTGGGTACGTATGGCGGCAAAACGGTGTGGCGTTTGCCACCGACAATGGGACGCTGGGAACGGGCGGCTTTACGGGTGCTTTCACTCGAACGCTGACCTTGCTCAACATTGATACCATGGCGGCTGGGGATTATGACGTTCAGGTCATGCATCCTTGTGCCCCTGGCGGAATGTTCTTCAGTGCTCCGGCTATCACCTTGACGGTGACCCCAGACCTGGATGGTGCCATTGCGATGGTTGCCACGTCACCAACCTGCGAAGGTTCAACGGTGATCTTCAGTCTGGATCCAGCCACCACCACCAATGCGACAAACTTCCAGTGGCAGTACAGCGTGCTTGAAGTTGGTCCATACTCAAACATCATCGGGGCAGTTGCTTCAACTTACACCATCAGCCCGACGGATCAGGCCGACACCGGCTTCTATCGGTGCGTGGTGTCCAATACCTGCTCGCTGGGTGCAACCAGCACGGCAGTCGCACTGGTGGTGAATGCAACGCTGCCACCAACTATCACCACGGTTGTCACACCAGTGGTCACCAGCATTTGCGAAGGCCAAAGCGCCACGTTCTCAGTGCCAACCTTTGCCGGTGCAACCTACCAGTGGCGGTTAAATGGCGTGGCATTCCCGACCAACGACGGCACGATGGGTGCCGGAAGCTGGGCGGGCGCTACCACCAACACGCTCTTGATCAGCAACGTTGATGGTTCATTTGATGCCGGCGACCCAGGCGAAGGCTATGACTGCGTGGTCACTGCCGCTCCGGGCTGCGTCCCACCAACTGTTACCAGCAGCCTGGCACCATTGCGCGTCAATGAACTGGTTGTGGCTCCAGTTGTGACCACAGCCATTCCAGATCCGCCGGATGTGTGCTCTGCCGCACCAAATAATGATGTCACGTTGACCGTACCAACCTTCATCGGTGCCACCTATCAGTGGTATCGCGGATTGAACCCGGTCGCCAACGGCGGCAACATTGCCGGTGCGACAACTGAAGTCCTGACCATTACTGACATTGTGCCCGGTCAACAGGGTGCCTATCGCTGCTTGATCACCCCAGGTGGTGGTGGAGCCTGCGGCCCAGGCATCTTCAGCCAGACGCAAACAGTCACGATCAGCGATCCATTACCGACCCCAATCACAGCGAGCTTTGTGGTTGACGGTCTGCCAACGCCGGACAATCCGGAACTTGTGTGTGAAGGCGCGAACGTCAATATCGTCACGACACCCGCCCTTGCTCCAGCTCCAGGCTTGACGTTTGAATGGTTCTTCAACGGTGTTTCACTGATCACCACGCCGGTGGCCAATGTCACAGGTGCCGACACGGCAACCTTGACGATTACCGGTGCTTTGGATCCAGAAAACACAGGTATGTATCAACTGACCGTGACCAATCCATGCGGACCGGTCATGAGCACAATTGCAACGCTCACAGTTGTTCCAGACACTCCAGTTCTGACCACCACCATCAATGAAACGAGTGGTGTGGCCAACGACGGCATTGTCTGTGCGGCGCCAGGCGTTGTGGTTAACTTTGTCTGCACCGGCGGCCCAGCCCCAGGTCCAGGCGTCACCTATGAATGGGTCTTCAATGGCGGCCCGGCGGCTCTGGCCAATGGCGCCAGCCCAATCGGCACCATTTCAGGAGCAGATACTCCAACCTTAACCATCACTGATCCAACCTTTATTGCAGCCGGCACCTACTTCTGCCGATTGACCACCGTGTGTGGTCTCATCGCCAGCAACATCGTGACACTGCAAACCAACCAGACCTTATTGCCAGGATTTGACATTGTTGCCAATCCGAGCGAAAGCGTTTGTATTGGTCAGGATCTGACGCTGACCGCTCCAGTGCCAGTTGGTGGCTTCGGCCCAGGCACGACACTGCAGTGGACTGGCCCAGGTGGGGCGTTAGTTGACGGCCCAGTGGCGGGCGGCGGTAGCATTTCAGGTTCAACGACACCAGTCTTGACCCTCAATGACGTGACGGTTAATTTTGCCGGCGATTACTCGCTGACAATTATGAATGCCTGTGGTCCAGTGACGAGCGAAATCGTTCCAGTGGTAGTCAATGCCGCCGTAACGGTGGTGGCGGATCCTCCGGCCCAGAACATTCCAACCGGCAACGATGCGGTCTTTACAGCCACTATCAGTGATCCAACAGCCACTACCCAGTGGTTCTTTGACGCTGATTGCGGTGGAGTTGGCGCTGCGGTTGCGATCACCAATGATGGTGTCAACTACTCCATTATTGATGCTCCAGGGACCTCAACCCTGACGATCCTGGCGGCAACGGCAGCCGATTCCGGGTGCTACTTCCTGCGTGCCACCAGTGCGCAGTGCGGTATTGCCGACAGCAACCTGGTGCAGTTGATTATCAACGGCGCTGAATTCCCAGTGGTCTATGTGGCTGATACAGCCAACAACCGCATCCAGCGCACAACCAACGGTGGTGTGACCTGGACCGTGTTGGGCACGGGCAAGCTCCTGGGTGGTTCAGCTCAGGGCGACTTCCGCGCTCCAGAAGCCGTTGCCGTTGATCCAGGCGACAACCCGCTTGATCCAGCCGACGACATCGTCTATGTGGCTGACACACAAAACAATCGTATCCAGGTTGGTATCAATGGTGGTCTCCTCCCAGCAGACTGGTCAACGTTGGCGATCAACGGTACGACCATCGACCGGGTGAAAGCACCGTTTGGAATCACCGTGGATATCGAAGGAAACGTCTACATTTCAGACACCAACAACTTCCGCGTCATTCGCTACCTCGGTGGTGTGAACGCTGCCGCAACCAACCAGATCCTGGCAACAGGCGGAACGGGTGCGGGTCAGGTAAGCATTCCACACGGATTGGCAATTGACTTCAACTTCAACCTCTATATTGCCGATCAGGGCAGCAACAGCCGCGTGCTCAAGATTGTCAATGCCAACACCGTGGCGGTGACCAACACTGGTCTGGCGGTGGCGACTTCCGGAACGGGAGCAGCTAACGTCAAGAACCCACAGGGTGTGGCGTGCGACAGCGCAGGCAACCTGTTTATTGCTGATACTGGCAACAACCGCGTGAAACTGCATCCAGCTCCAGTCAATACACCGGCTGGCGCGGGTGTCATTCTCACCAACGGCAACGGAACGGCCCTCGGCCAAACCCGCGCTCCAGAAGGTGTCACCCTGGCTCAGTTCACTGATCCAACCACACCAGTTGGACTGCGAAATGCTGTTTCCATCATTATCTGCGACACGCTCAACAACCGTGTTCAAGGGAAACTCAATCCATTCACGCCAGCCCCAGCCGCAAACTGGGTGCTGCTGGGTGGACAGGGAACAGTGGCTGGTCAGTTCAAGTCGCCGAGCAAGTGCCGGTAATCCCAAATTGAAGGGAGAAGGAATCCCCTTCCTCCCTTCTCTGCTCACAAAAGGCCGAAGGTTCTCTGTGAACCTTCGGCCTTTTGCTTTTTCACCATTCTATCAGGGCATCGGATAGTCTCAGCGCTGTCAAGCTACTAAACAGTCATCGTTCTTCTTGACAATTCAATGGAACTCATTGTCCAGCAATGATTTAGTTGATAGAAAAGCAATCAACCACTCTACTACCTGCATACTAACTACACACCAACGAATGTAGGCGCCAGCGGGTCGCTCATTCTCCGTGGAATTTATACACCACTTAACTACATTCATATCAGCCACTTACAAAACCATTATAAATCTTCAAAAATATCCCGCTCTGGCACGATAGTTGCAGAAAGCCAGGTTACCTTCATTTTTTTCAATCACCGCAAACCTACATAAAAATTCATTCAGCCAAGCTGAGGTTATGTTATGAGCAAATTGTTTCGCCTTTTGTTATGTGTCGTTCTTGTTGCCGGAATCAGTGGGATGTGGCTGCGCCACGGAAGCGCATCAACTTCAACCACCACTGACAAGCAAGCCGCCGGCTTGGAAATCCCAACCACTGAAGCCATGGACCTCTGGCAGGACGTTGATGTCGCTACGTTGCGCGCCGCCCAGCAGCAGGAAGTCAACTGGATCAACCCGGTGGAATATCGTTCAGTTGCGCTGAATGAATTGTCGCTGGCCGAAATTTTGAATCGGGCACCAATGGAATTCAGTGCCGAATCAATGAATAGCCGGGTCGTGATGACCTTCCCGATGCCAGATGGCACCAATCAGCGGTTTGCGGTGGTCGAATCACCGATTATGGGGCCGGAACTGGCCGCCGAATGGTCACACATCAAAACCTATGCCGGACAAGGCATTGATGACCCAACCGCAACCATCCGATTTGATGTGTCTCCAGTCGGTCTGCGTGGAATGATCCTGTCCGCCGAAGATACGGTGTATATCGATCCGGCCAAACGTGGCGGAACGAACCTCTACATGACCTATTCCAAGAGCAAATATGTTCGGGAAGACAAAACGTTTGATTGCCAGATGACGTCACCGGAACTGGGTGACCTGGATCAGCATGACCACAAATTCAGTGTAACTCCAAACACACTGCCAACCGAAAACCCAATTCGTCTGCGCACGTATCGCCTCGTGGTGTGCGGCAACGCCGAATACGGTAACGCGGCTGGTGGTGGCGTTCTGGCCAATGCCCAGGCCGCTGTGGTCACCACGGTCAATCGTGTTTCCGGTTTGTATGAACGGGATATGGCAGTGCGTCTGAGCCTGGTCAAATCCTATGTGTTTGTCGGCAGCACCACCGCTGATCCATTTACCAATAGTGCGAACACCAACGCCACGACATCGTGGAGTGAAAACACCACCTACATCAACAACAACTGGGGCGCGGCCAATTATGATGTCGGCCACTTCTTCTCAACCGGCGCAGGCGGCGCGGGCGACATCGGTCAGGTGTGCGTGGCTGGACGTAAAGCCAACGGTGCAACCGGCCAATCAGCCCCAACCGGCGACGGCTACGATATTGACTACGTTGCCCACGAACTGGGTCACCAGTTTGGCGGACGCCACACCTTTAACTCAGGCGGCACCAATGGCTGTAACGCTGGCGCACGTGATACTACGGGTCCACTGCCAAACGCGATTGAACCCGGTAGCGGCAGCACGGTGATGGCCTATGCCAGCATTTGCGGTAGCCAGGATTTGCAGTTGATTGGACAGGGCGAAGGCGCCAACGGACAGGTGATTGCCGGCGCGAGCGACGATTACTTCCACTCAACCAGTGTTGAACGCATCATCAACAACGTCACCAGCGGCACCAGCACCTGCGGTGCGCAAACCGTTACCACCAACAACCGGCCAACCGTTGATGCCGGGTTGAACTACACCATCCCTGTCAATACCCCATTCACGTTAACCGCCGCCAGCGCCAGCGATCCAGATGGTGATGCGCTGACCTACTGCTGGGAACAAATGGACCAGGGATCAGCGATTACGTCAGGCAGCCTGCCAAACCCGGATCTGGGCAACAATGCGATTTTCCGCTCGTGGCAGCCAAGCACCAGTTCATCACGGACGTTCCCAGAACGATCAGTGATTCTCAATGATTCAACCAAAGAATCCCGCCCAGGCCGGCATGCCAAATCACTGAAAGGTGAAAAACTGCCAACCACGTCCCGCACCATGAACTTCCGCTGCACCGTCCGCGACAACCGAACCGGCGGTGGCGGTGTGAGCTGGGATGCAATGACCGTGACCACCACGACTGGTGCTGGACCATTTGCGGTTTCAGCCCCGAACACAGCGGTTTCCTGGTCTAACAACACCCCGCAGACCATTACCTGGAGCGTTGCCAACACCAGCGCCGCACCAGTTTCCTGCGCCAATGTGAAAATTTCGCTTTCTACCGATGGCGGCGTCACCTTCCCAACGGTGCTGCTTGCGAGCACCCCCAATGATGGGACGCAGGCGGTGACGATCCCAGCCGGCATTACGTCAACCACGGCCCGAGTGAAGATTGAAGCCGTCGGAAACGTCTTCTTCGACATTTCCAACACCAACTTCACCATTACTGCCGGATCAAGCTGCACCTACTCAGTCTCCCCAACCACAGTTTCAGCCACGGCCGCTGGCGGCGCCAGCAGCGTGAGTGTGACCGCCGGAACGGGCTGTGCCTGGACCGCAACGAGCAATGCCGCCTGGATCACGACTTCAGCTTCAGGCAGCGGCAACGGCACGGCGTCCTTCACCGTGGCGGCCAACAGCACCACTTCCACCCGAACCGGAACCCTGACCGTCGCTGGTCAGACGGTCACCGTCAATCAGGCAGCCAACACCAGCGGTTCACAAACGGTCACGGGCAGCAACACCAGCGCCATCGCCATTCCTGACAACAACACAACGGGTGTCACCCGCGTGATCAATATTGCCACCGCGCTGACGATCCAGAGTGTCAGTGTCAGCGTCAACATCACCCACACATGGCGTGGTGACGTCCAGATCGAATTGATCAGCCCGGCTGGAACGACCACCGTTCTCAAGGCCACCAGCTCAGGCGACAGTGCAGATAATATCGTTGCCACCTACACGCCAACGACCTTCACCGGTCAGAACTCAGCCGGTAACTGGACGCTGCGCGTCAAAGATCTGGCTTCAACCGATACCGGAACGTTGAACAACTGGAGCATCTCCATCACAGGAACGGCCACTTCAGGCTGCACCTACTCAGTCTCCCCAACCACGGTTTCAGCCACCGCCGCTGGCGGCGCCAGCAGCGTGAGTGTGACGGCCGGAACGGGCTGTGCCTGGACCGCAACGAGCAATGCCGCCTGGATCACGACTTCAGCTTCAGGCAGCGGCAACGGCACGGCGTCCTTCACCGTGGCGGCCAACAGCACCACTTCCACCCGAACCGGAACCCTGACCGTCGCTGGTCAGACGGTCACCGTCAATCAGGCAGCCAACACCAGCGGTTCACAAACGGTCACGGGCAGCAACACCAGCGCCATCGCCATTCCTGACAACAACACAACGGGTGTCACCCGCGTGATCAATATTGCCACCGCGCTGACGATCCAGAGTGTCAGTGTCAGCGTCAACATCACCCACACATGGCGTGGTGACGTCCAGATCGAATTGATCAGCCCGGCTGGAACGACCACCGTTCTCAAGGCCACCAGCTCAGGCGACAGTGCAGATAATATCGTTGCCACCTACACGCCAACGACCTTCACCGGTCAGAACTCAGCCGGTAACTGGACGTTGCGCGTCAAAGATCTGGCCTCAACCGATACTGGGACGTTGAACAACTGGAGCATCTCGATCACGGGAACAACCCTGGCTGCCAAAACCAGCACGGCTCAGGCATCCGGAGTCAACCCGGCTCAACCGTGGCGGCGTGAAGAAAGCACCCCTTTCATCAATCAGAAAGGGTATTCCTCACCTGTCCTGCTGACCTACAATGCCTCAAAGTAAGAGCAACTCGGTTTTGATCTCCGTATAAATCTCTTCTCAAGGGTGGCTCACCAGCCACCCTTTTTTTGTGCCCACGTCAGGCAATCAAAAACCCCAGGCTGGAAAACCATCCAGACTGGGGTATTTTTATAGCGGAATCAATTGGCTTGAGGAATAAACAACTTAGAACCAATCACTGACGCAGTAACTGGCAAGAAAGAGCTGGGAGTGAACTGGACCAACCACTCTGAACCAGTTTCACCAGGGACCTGAAGCAAATCAAAAAAGTCTCCGGCCTTTTTCCCAAACTCGTGATGGTTGCAACTGTATGATAGGGCGCTGATGCCAGGTTGCGATAAACCCTTTGTTTCAGGAAACAGTCAGGTCATTCAATGAACTCCACTTTGCGAACGACTGACTCCAAACCGGCGTGACCTGACACCGGGAGTTTAGATAACCATACCCGGTGGTCTTCAGTCATGAATTCACAAACTTTGCCCCACAGAACTGGTGATTTTTCTGCTACCAAAGCTCAGAAGACGACGATTCCCAAAGGGACTGGTCAAAGTGAGGTCACACTTTTTCTAAACCGTCGCATATATAAACGACTTATTTTCCTCCCAGTCATATGCATAAACAATAAAGTCAATATGCAACGTGTATTTCACCTTAAGAATCAGGTCATTCCCTTTGCGTTCAATGGTGAACTCAGTTTCCTCAGGCATGCGCGCTTCATTTCGGATTTTGACAAACTCATCCTTGATTTTTTGATCTTTATACCCACGTAAAGCAGCCACACTCGCCAGTTCACTCACCTTGGCATTAAAGTCAGTCGTGGTATACCAAACTGGAACAAATTTGAAGAGGGCAAAGCCAATTATCCCCACGATTGCCATCGTGATGTAAAACTGGCCCTTTCCTTCTCCTCGCTCTGAATACCGCCGTCTTATCATTGCTGGAATGCGCATGCCCGAACTCCTTTTTCAAGTTGAAATTTCGAGGAAGAGACTCACCCCCTCGATAAGGTCAGAAGACTTTCCTTGAACCCTGAAAGAACTGGTTTCTTTCAGGGTTGTGTCTGATTGATTTGAGTGGGTTTTGTGAATGAAGTACTGAGTGGTGACTCGATAGAGAACTCAATATTGGCATAAGTTCAGGGTGACTGCCAGATGAAAAATAAAGTGGTCACCTGGCCGGCAACTTCCAGTTCCTCACGTTTTGACAGAATGCAGCAAGACTGGCAGCGAGCACAGTGCGTTCAGGGGAAGACACTTCAATCACTTCGCCGATGCTCCTGGGCAAAATAAACCGAACAGTGCCACCAGTTGATTTTTTATCGAGTTGCAGTGCCAGCAGGACCTCGTCAAAATCGAGTGGATCAAGCCCTGGCAGATGGCCCAGGCTCAGAATAGCGTTCATCACTCGATTCCCTGTGGCGTCTGAGCATATTCCCAACTGATATGCCAGCTCACAGACCGCAATCATGCCATATCCAACCGCCTCGCCGTGGCGGAACCGCCGATAGCGGGTCACGGCTTCAAAGGCATGGCCAAAAGTATGGCCGAAGTTCAAAATTCGCCGCAGCCCCCCTTCCCGCTCATCGGTCTCTACAATATCAGCTTTAATACGGCAGCATCGGGCAATGGCCTGACTGAGAAAAGCCGTCTCCTCAGCAGTCCAGGTGCGGGCCCGACGGGTTGGAAACGGGAGAAATTGCTCCAGTTCAGTAAAAAACGCAGCATCTCGGATCACCCCATACTTGAGTGCTTCACACCACCCGGCGTTCCATTCCCGTCTCGGGAGTGTTTGGAGGGTGACTGGATCAATCAAAACCAGTGCCGGCTGATGAAAGGCGCCAATCAGATTTTTCCCTCGCGGGTGATTGACTGCGGTTTTGCCACCAACTGAACTATCAATCTGGGCCAGCAATGTGGTTGGCATGTGGACATAGGGCACCCCGCGCAGGTAGGTGGCAGCGACAAACCCTGTCATATACCCGACCACTCCACCACCAAGGGCAAGCAACGAGGCTTCGCGCTCGACTTTCTGTTCAATCAGAAAGGACCAGATTCGGGTGGCAGTCTGAATGGTTTTAAAGCGCTCCCCGTCCCCCATCAAAAAGACCAGCGTCCGAATCCCAGCTTGCTGAAGACTGGCTTCAACGGTTGGACCATAGAGCCCCCACACTTTAGGGTTTGAAACAATCACCACTGTTCGCGCATATTTTCCAAGCCGGTCGGTCACCATCTGACCAGCCTGGCGGCACACATTGGCAGCCACCCAAACCGGGTAGGACCGTTCCCCTAAATTCACCTGCACCACAATATTCTCGGTCATGCGTTCCAATCCTCACTGAGGGCCTCAGCCGTCACCAGTCCCAGCCCAATCTGGGCAGCCAGTTCTTCCAGGGTGTACCGATGCCCGGTGTTCCATAAATCAATCACCACATCGCCAGCCCGACGGGATCGCCACCAGTACCCAAAACGGGTTTTGACATAATCTCTGAACTGCGCTTCAAAACAATGGGCTCGAAGAGTGGCCCCGACTTCAAAACCCCGATTGAGGAAAAACAGTGCCTCAGATGGAGTGTATTCAATCTGCATCAATTCTGAAAAACGCCTGGCGACCTGTTCAAGCGATGGGCGAGGGAGCCCAGGTGTCAGATGAAAGTACCTGGCAGCACACACCAGGCTCGTGGCAGCCTCGCGGAGTTCCCACAGCCTTGCCCGGCGAGCTGAACTCAGAATGCGTTGGGGCAATGGAAGATCCAGCATCTCTCCCAACCATTGTTTTTCCAGTAATAATTGTCCAAACAATGCCGCAAATCCCTGGCGAACCGAACCGTCGGCACCATAGCGAAGCTCAATCGGCAACTGATGTGAGGTCCACACGGCCTGTTGAGCCACCGCCGCCGTTTGAAAAAAGCGGATAAAGGCATTCCATCCCCCCTCTGATTGAAACCCAACTCGAACATCATCTGGAATCTGGACCCGGGCGCAATATGGTTGTAATTGTGAGACGGCTTGCAATCGAAGCGCTGGTTGCTGCCAGGGCCGCACGCCAAACCCACGTATGGTCGCATCATAGGATCGCACCAGTTTAGAGGCTGGAAAAAACTCAACAAACTCTCCGACCTGGGCCCAACTCACACAATCGGCTCGCCGAAGGGAGGTAACCGGGCAACGTAACTCATTGGCCCAGAGGGAAAGCATCTGGCCCCATTGATTTTCAGTTAACCGCAGGAACGATTCGCACAGACTCAACAGCGATGAAAATTCATATCCGAACGCCTGAGCCTGATCAATCTGCAAGGTTCCCCAGCTCGAAGCTCCCAGCCGTGCGGCGCCTTCATCGAGCCGAACCATGCGTTCTGCATACAGATCACCCAGGGAAGCCAGCACATTTTCCCATTGTCGAATCAAATCTTCTGGACGTTGTCGGGGATGGAGTTGGGCTAATCGGCGTTCAGCTTGAAAAAAACCAAGTGGCTCACTTTTCCAGTGCAGTTGGGATTTAGCCGTGGCCCGAGCCAGTTCCAGGCTCACTTCGCGAGCCTGCATTTCAACAAATTCGGTTTGGGCAAAAACAATCAAGGTTGCAATCGCCCGTCGCTCAGTTTCACCACGTGGCCGGGCAGCTTCGCGCTCTTTGGAGAGAGTATCCAAACCAGAGTCAGTAAACAGATCTTGAAACCGACTGAAAACGGGTCCAGGCATCGGTTCCGTCGGGTTGACAGATCGCCACCCCTGGCACAACGCCAGATTGAGGGCGGTCTGAAACGCCTGAAACTCAGTTCGATACTCAGCAAAATTCATAGGTCAGGTCTGGCTGGAGTGAAGCTCGTTGAATAATCCCACCCATTGCTGCTGAAAGTACGCCTGGTTGAATTGAGCAACCTGGGTGTAAGCAGCGAGCCTGGTTTCCATCGGTGTTTGAAGCTGCTCTTGAATTTGGCTTGACAGGCAATTCCAATCCAAAAATGGCTGCCGGGCCAGTTCGGCCAGTTGCTTCATCCCCGCAACCGGGTTCAAAAGGGTTGGGACCTGCACCAAAATGGCTTCGGTTGCACACCGGCCCCAGCCTTCGAGCACAGTTGATGGAAAAACAGCGACATCACAGGCTCGCAAAAACTGTAAATATTCTGAATATGAAAGGCTGGTGTTGGGCATCAGGGCGTTCAATACGACTTTGTTCCCGGTGGTCACAAAGTGATATTGAGGATGCTGGTCAATCAGTTCAGTCAATTTTCGGAGTTCAACATTGTGTTTGACACGTCCGACATACACCACTGGCTTGTGTGGTGGAAAATTGAATTTTGCCTTGAGGTCACTTTTGGAAACCTGGTTGATCGTATCAATCAGGTTGACATCATAGGCGTTGTAAATCACCCGTGATCGAATACCACGCTCAGCCAGAAAGGTCTGCCAGTAGGGTGAAACACACACCACCTCAAAACAATCGGTCAGGGCCCTCAGTGTTTTCTCCCATAACCATTCCTCCTGCCAGGTACGAAAAATCGTTGGGTCATAATGGTGGAGGATAAAAATGGTCCGCCGCCGCATGGCCTTGCGAAACAACCAGAGGCTGAAATCATCCCAGACAAAAAAAGCACCTGGGTCAAACCAGGGAAGCGACCGGGCGGTACGCCATAGATGCTGCAACCGACGGTTGCGACGCGGACCACCGGTCCGTTTATGATCCACCAGTGTGGACAGCGGAAAGTGTGGAGACAGCGCCTCGTGAACCATCTGCAAATAGACTCTTCCGCCTGTAATCCCTTCAGGTTCAAGTAAGTAAAGGCGACTCGTCATATATTATTCAGTCAGCCAGCCAGATAAATCGGATGGTCGGCTGCTCACAGTCGCACTATCGTTTCTCAACTTGAATGCGGACAGTATAGCTCCCTGAGTTATCAGCCAGGTCATTTTCATTGACACTCAAAAAGAGTTTTCCGCTGCGGGGGGCAGTAAATTCACGTGATTTCCCGATGAATAAAAATTCATCATTGTCATCACCAATCACGGCAATCAAGGCCCCGGTTGGACGATCAGCCACAAGTTTTCCAGGGTCTTCGCTTTCGATTCCATCTGGAGAAGCTTCAAACCCTTTTCCAAGTTGAATCGTCCCGTCTGCCGAAATCGTCACCCGATCCCCTTTTTCAACATCAATTTTGGCATAGGTCCAATCTTCTTTGGCGACAACCGTGGCAAACCCAATCACAGGTGGCACGGCTGGTCGTGATGGCTCAGAATTGGTGGTTGGGGTGGTGCGATCAGGTTCACGCGTGACTGGCGGTTCAGTGGTCGTGGTGCCAGAGGTTGAGGCACTGGTCCCAGGGTCGGAAGGTTGGGTTGAAGTCGTAGCAGGACTGGTATAGGTATCGGTTCGGGTCGGCGACTTTTCTCCGTAAGAGGTGCTGAATCCCGATGGTAAGGGACGACCATCAAATTCAACGCTGTCAATGTCATCCAGGGCAATAATTGCTCGTGATTCAGCCGAAGCCCCTTCATAGACAATGACAAATTTTCGATCACTGTAGCTGACGATTTTTCCCGTAATTGCCTGGCCGTTTTTCATTCGAATCACATCGGCCCAGGTTGGAACAACCAGCACGAGCAAACATATGGCACTGCCCAGAACGGTCAAAAAACGTGAGGATTGACGAACGGATATCTTCTTCTGCATAAGTAGTGTGTACCTGCAACCCAATTGGGCTGCAATGACTGCCTCCGGATGGATGAAATCAGCAATGTGTGGGACGTCTTTGAGCGCACCTCGTTGGGGGTACAGCCATCAACACATTGATCGGTGTGGAGTATCAGACTACTTTTATCTTCCCTAAATTTCAACCTGTCACAGGTTTCAGTTTTTAGATCCAAGCCATGAAAACCATTCATGTTGACCAAACAACACGGCTTCAACTCGTTTGCGGCTTAGAATTCACAGCACGCCACCGGTTCGCCAGCATCCAGGTTTGGTGCCTGGGATTGCTGCTGATCTTGTTTTTGGGATCAACCGTCAGTGCTCAAACCACCAGATCAAAGCCCACAGCGTTTCCAACCCGAGAACTGGCTGAATTTCATAAAACCCTTTCCCCGCTGGTCAAGCAGGCATTGCCAAATAAGGATTTTGGTCGAATTCGCCGCAGTACCCCAACCTTGAGCCGGCTACGCACAAAAATTCTACAATCTCCACTCCCGCCTATCCGGAGCGAAGAAGAACCGGGTATTCATGAACTGCTCAGTTTTCTGGATGAAGCCACCAGCGACCTGGTACGGGTCGTCAATGAGCGTGGCAGCAATGATGATCTCAAAGAAGCCCTGCTCGCCATTCAGTTGGAATTTGAAGATCTGGTGGATGCGATCAACTCAGCGAAACAGTAGGGGGTTCAGGGTTCAGGGATTCTGAATGAAGGGTGCTGACCGAACTCAAAGGTGAATCATCTGAAAGTTTCAAAGTACCTTTCAAATAATTGATAGGTGAAATGAGATAAAGTTTCTCCAAACCAGAGGGTAAAACCCTGAACCCTGAAAAAGGTTATTCTTCCTCAACCTTCAGCCGTCCAGCGGCCTGCGCTTCGGCCACAACTTTCTGGACCACCGAGGCTGGAGATTCGTCATAGCGCAAAAATTCCATGGTGTAGCTTCCGCGAGCACCCGTGATTGAATTTAAGCGGGGCATGTAATTGAGCATTTCCGAAAGTGGAACAAAGGATTTGAGCACGACTTGCGAGCCTTTGGTTTCGGTATTTTCAATGCGTCCGCGACGGGTGTTCATATCGGCAATCAGATCGCCGTAAAATTCGCTCGGGGCGGTGACTTCAACCCGCATCACCGGCTCCAGCAATACCATTTTGACTTTTTCCATGGCTGCCCGGAACGCTTTGCGTCCAGCGAGTTTAAATGACATTTCATCTGAGTCAACGGTGTGATAGGACCCGTCAATCAGTTCAACCTGAAAGTCAACCATCGGATACCCGGCCAGGGCGCCGGTCGCCGCCGCTTCGATAATGCCTTTTTCAATCGCCGGTCGGAAGTTGGCTGGAACTGATCCGCCAAAGATTTTGTCAATGAACTTAAAGCCTTCACCGCGTTGCGCAGGCGAGAAGATACAGACGCAATCTCCAAACTGGCCACGTCCACCGGTTTGTTTCTTATGACGGCCCTGAACCTGGACCGAGCCTTTAAAGGTCTCGCGGTAGGCCACTTTCGGCTGGTGCAGGATGACATCCACGCCATAGCGTTTTTTGAGGCGCTCGACTGTCATTTCGACGTGGAGTTGACCGCTGCCAGCGAGCAAAAATTCTTTGGTTTGCGGGTCCCGCAAATACCGCAGGGCCTGGTCCTGCTCTAAAATTTTGGCGATGGCCGTGGAGAGTTTGTCTTCATCAGTGCGGGATTTGGGTTCGAGTGCAAAGGCAATGGCCGGTTCCGGCAACACAACCGGGGCATACACAATCGGTGCGGCTTTGTCACAGAAGGTATCGCCCGTCATGGTTTCTCTGAGCTTGGTCAGCGCCACGATGTCGCCCGCATAGGCTTCGGGGAGTTTTTCCAGGTTTTTGCCCAGTACGGCTTGAACGGACCCCAGTTTTTCCATCGAGTTGCGGGTCACGTTAAACACGGTTGAATCACTTTTCAGCACCCCAGAATAAATTTTGCAAAGAGTAATGCGGTTGAATTGATCAATAAGCGTCTTAAAGACGAGGGCTGAAAAAGGCTCTTTTGCATTGACCTGACGGGTGAGTTCCGTTTCCGGTTCATCCGGGGCGGTCCCTTTGGCTTCGCCGAGTACATCTGGACTTGGGGCAAATTTCACCAGAGCGTTGAGCAGATTATGGATTCCGATATTGAGGTACGCCGAACCAACAAAAACTGGCACCATGGACCGGCTGGCCACACCGAGCCGAATTCCCTTGAGCAATTCATCATCGGTGAGCGTGCCCTCTGAGAAAAATTGCTCCATCAGGTCGTCATCCATTTCAGCCGCTTTTTCAATCAGGGCTTCACGCGCCACCTGAGCTTCATCCTGCAAATCAGCCGGGATGTCAGTCTCTTTAAACTTCCCGGTGCCGTCTTTTTCAAACAAAAAAGCCCGCATTGAAATCAGGTCAATCAGCCCTTGAAAATTTTTCTCAGCGCCAATCGGAATTTGAAACGGAATGGCGTGCGGAGAGAGATCCTGTTTAATGGATTGGAAACACTCATCAAAGTTTGACTGATCCTTATCGAGCTTGTTGATAAAGATCATTTTCGGGATTTGGAATTCATCAGCATACGCCCAGGCTTTTTCTGTTCCGACTCCAACGCCCTGGTTGGCATCCACCACCACCAGCGCTGTATCCGCCGCGCGTAAGGTGGCGCGAGCATCCAGAATAAATGCATTCGCCCCTGGGGTATCAATCAAATTGACCTTGTGGTCGTGCCATTCCAGGTAGGCCAGCGCTGAATACATCGAGACTTTGTGGCCGATTTCAATGTCATCGAAATCAGTCGGAGCTGAACCATCATCAACCCGTCCAAGTCGGGGAACGGCGCCAGCCGTAAACAGCAAGGCCGCTGCCAGCGAAGTTTTGCCGGAGTGGCCGTGTCCTGCCAGTCCAATATTGCGAATCTGTTGTGTGGTATAGACTTTCATAGAGGGGTAAGTCTCCTTTCCTGATACCTCGCTCGTTGAGGTCAGGGAGTGATTCCAATTGCCACGAGCGGCAGATGGGTGAGTGTGGCGTGCAGTTTTGACGAAAAAGTGGTCTGGGAAGTCGTGTGGTCGAGGTTCGCCGACTGCCCGATACAAAGCTGACAAGTAGTTTGATTGCAATGAGATGAAAACTGATGGGCGGCTTGGCGAACGCTGCTGGAAGCTGAAATTTTGGCGCGTCAAAACGGGCGAAATACTATCACAGCACTGAACGGGAACAAGCGCAAAATTCGCTGAAGCGGTGAATGCAACGGGAATCGCATCACCTGACTGGCCAAAATAAAAAAAGGAATGAGTCCCCGAAAAGGGTTCCCATTCCTGTGAGAAAGCGACCTACCGTCAAAGAGGAGAAATAACAGTCGAGTTTACAAATGCACGCTACGTACGGCAAACCCCGACTTTGGAGTGTGCCAGTGGGCAGCGGCGGTCTGGGCAGGGAGTTTGCGCCAGGCCAGATATCCGCGAACCAGTTGCTGTTTGGTGGTTTGCAGCCGGTGACTGGTTCGATCAGTGGTCTTCACCAGCCAGCGTGCCACACTGTTGATCAACAACACTGGAAACCAGAGTGGGAACAGCAGCGTGCCGACCACAATTTTTGCCAATCGCACTTCATTCAACTCCTGAGACAATCGTTGTTCTGGCATGGCGAAACTCCTCATCGCTCGGGCTGAGGGCTTGGGGCTAAGGGCTGAGGGTTAAAATACAAAACCTTCGAAAACCCGGAACCCGGAACCCGGAACCCGGATTCTAGTTGGCCTCAATCGTAATCTGGCGTGAGCGCACGCTTTCTTTCTTCGGTAGGGTAATTGTCAATACACCCTCCTTTAAATCAGCCTTGACGGCATCGACGTCAATGGTGCTTGGAATTTTGAATGAGCGGGTAAATTGTCCAAAGAACCCTTCGACTCGATGATATTTGCGGGTGTCGTCAGTGGGCAGTTCCCGGTTGCCTTTGAGGGTCAGCGTCTGGTTTTCAAAGTCCACCGTGACCTGGTTGGGTAACCATCCGGGCAATTCAGCCTGGACGACAAATGCTTCGCTGGTTTCATACACAATCACGGCTGGACCCTGGGCCTGGCTCAGGGATGGCGATTCAAATCGCGCAAATGAATCCTGTAACCAGCGATTAAGCAGTTGATTTGAAAAAGCTGGTACGGCTGAAGCTGGGGCGCATGCAAGTGCTCGGGACATATTTTGAGAAACCTCCTGATGTTCAATCAATGAACTGATGTTATGGTTGTCAATGTGTAAATGTTGATGTTGCGGCTATAATAAAAATCTGAGTGTATTGATGTCAAGTATATTTTACCGGTGATCACTAAGCTTTTGTTGAGTATTATGAAATGATAGTTTTCTGACTATTTCACTAGAGACAGAAAACCCCAGCCCGGGTCTGCAATCAGACTCAGGCTGGGGCAAGCGACTCGCCGCGTATTTTTTAGGAGTGGTTACCCGGAAGATAACGGAATCAGGTAATTCTGTTTGATAAAGGATTGGGCCAGGACCAGGGTTTCCAGATCTCCGTTCAGAATTGACAGGCATTCCTGCAACGAGCGCTGACCATTGAACACAGCGATTAAATAATTGAAATGTGCCGCCAGTTCGGGTTCGGCGGCGGTGAGTTGTTGGAGTTCGATGGTGGATTTAAAGACCAGGGATTGATCAGGCAGGGTGTCGATGACTTGCTGGGCCTGCTGATACCGGCGAATGGCTTCGACCACCAGGGTTTGGGTGGGCAATTCAATGGTGTCGGTGGTGTTAACCTGACAGGACCGGAACTCAAAATCGCCCGTCAGCCAGTACACGGTTTTGTAAATGACCATCCGCCCTTGAATCGAGTCCATTGTAGCGTTGATTACCCGGCCATCGCTGATATACACCCAGGCTTTGTGTGGTTTTGATCGAAGGGTCAAAATCCCGGTATTCTTTTTTGAGTCAAGAAATTGCAGGAGTTCAACCACACTCATTTCTGAAAGCCGCCCTGACAAATCGGCGGGTGGGCGCAACCGCTTCAACAGATTTCGGGTTCGAAAGAGCAACTCGGGCAGGACAAACGGTTTGACCCAGTATTCTTCGACTCCCTGCGCCAGCGCTGCGAGTCGTTCCTCTTCCTGTCCGCGTGACGACATACAAACAAAAGGAACTTCGCTCAATGTCGGGTGCTGTCGGAGGGCCGTAAAGAACTCGCACCCGTCCATGCGCGGCATAATCAAATCTGAAACAATCAACGTGGGTTTGTGTTCAATGGCTTTGGCCAGTGCTTCTTCGCCGTTGGTGGCGGTGATAATTTTGCAGTCAAACGGAACAAACAGCGTGGTCAGAACCTGGAGCATTTCTGGGTCATCATCAGCAATCAGCAGGGTTTGCTCGGGAAACTTGTCGCTGATTTTGGGAAACATCCCCCCACCAGGTAATGTCGCTTTATCAATCACCCAGGAGCCAGATGACTCAACGGATTTGCCTTCCGGCCCAACCCGCATCAGTTCCATAAACTCGCCCCGGTACAACTGATCTTTTTTTCCAAGTGGCGGCAGGCTTTCAATAAAGGCCACTGCTTCAGCCTGTTTTTGACTGGTGATGAAGTAATCCAGCGCCTGTCGGATATGCTGGGCTGCTTCATCATAGCGTTTCAACTGGGTATAGATTTCAACCAGTGGGCGGATGATGGCTGGACGTTGTTCTTTTGTTGCCAGCCGCTCTGCCTGGCGCAGCAGACCGAGCGCCAGATCAATGGATTGTCGCTGGCGATGAAGGTCTGCCGCCCGGGCCAGAATTTCAGCCGCTTTGTTATTTTCACCAATCTCCTGATACAACGCGCTGAGTTCCTGTAGCGCGTGGACGCTGTTCGGATTGGTGCGGAGTTCTTGTTCGTAATGGTCAATTTCACGCCGGGCTTTGGCGTCGTCCAGCATCGTGGACATCTGGTGTGTGATTGAGCGAATTTGATCGAACAGTCCCATACGATCTTCCTTGGTGAACGGTAAGTTTCCCCTGGCTTGTCAGATGCAGTTGCAAGCTGAAACCCAACGTCCGCCAGATGCTCGCTGGCTGAGGTGAACGTGAGTGGTTTCGAAAACCCCGCTGGTTGCCCCCTTGGAAGTGTCTTGAAAGTAACAGAAAGGAAAAGACGAAGGTCGTAAGCATGCACGGCTTTGGGTTTACGGGCAACTGTCTTTTTGCAGGTGTCAAAAACAAGGTTGCCCGAATATTCCGGCGGTGATTGAGGTTCCCAGGTTTGGTTCCATGGTTCAGGGCTAGAAAGGACGAAAAGGACGAAAGGGATATAAATTCGAAAA
>CAZXCE010000017.1:0-34350 GCA_964639175.1 uncultured Clostridia bacterium | reverse complement strand
CATTGAAACCAGGGCGCGTTTCCCTTTGCCAATTCCGTTTTCGTACCATTTTCCGCCGCCATACACCCGGCCAAAGGCAAGAACCTTGTCAATCCAGCCTTTGAGAACGCCCGGCATCCCAAACCACCAGAGTGGAAATTGAAAGATCAGCACGTCGCACCATTCGAGCTTCTGGAGTTCAGCTTCGATCTCAGGGGCAAAACTATGGTTGTCAGTGGCAAACTGTTCTTCAGCCTGCTGGTTGAGAAAGCTGGCATCTTTAACGGTGGTAAAATTCCGCCGGTCAGAAACCGGGTCAAACTTCAGGGCATATAAGTCAGAAACCTGGACTTCGTGACCAGCTTCAGTCAGAACCTGCTGAGCCAGTCGCGTGAGCGCACCATTAAAACTCTGTGGCTCGTGATGGGCGTGAACAATAAAAACTTTCATCGGGTACCTTTCTTTTTTTCATTGTTTGAGAAAATCAGAGTGAATTCATCAGTGTGTGAGGCATTTTTGTTCCCCCACGCGCCAACTTACCCCATCACGTGGGAGCTGAAAATCCAAAATTCCAGCTCTCTGAGTCGACAGGGATCTTGTGAACGGTTCGGAATACAAATTGCCCTCCTTTTTGATATTGTTTGGAATTCACTCTTCATAATCAGAGAAAACCTGATGATATTGCGCTCGATTTCCTTATTGATCCTGATTCTGCTGGTTATGGCGGCGGCAGGCTGCCAGCAAGAAACACCATTGCATGAAGCAGAAACCCGCCCGATTCCAGCCCACGCGGCGCTATTTCCTGAAAATAATCAGTTGATTGAGGGGACAACTCAAATTGCTGAGTATCGGGTGGTCCGGCTCAAATGCTGGTATGCGCAAGATGATGTCCTGTCACCGTTGATTGCCATTCGGAGCTTTCACTGTGGCCGCCAGGAATATCTGCTCACGGTTGATTTCAATAGCCTTCACACCCAGATTATCAAAGCTGAGTACCTGCGGACCGAACCCTGTGCCTTTGGAGATTTCGCCAAAACGTCATTTGGTCAACTTCTGGCTGCAGCGACGACACCTCCGTTTCCGCTCCAAAATGATGGGTTGCAGGCTCTGTCGAAAGTCAGCCGGTATCCCGTGCTCACGGTTGACTTATGTCCTACGCCAAAGTCTTTTGAACGCGAGCTATTCGAGAAATTGAATGCCTGTCCATTGCCACACCCAATCCCGGTGACCGTCTGTATTTCTGGATTGTGGATCAAGCATCATCCAGCCGAACTGCAATGGCTCAAGCAAATGGTTTATGAACGGAAACTCGATATTACCTGGGCCAATCATTCCTTCCACCATCACGTCCAGGAACATGCCCCGTTGCAGAGTAACTTTTTGCTCGCACCGCATACCGATTTAAATCAGGAAATCCTTGAATTGGAAAAATCTCTCATCGAGCATGGAATCACACCTTCGATTTTTTTCAGATTCCCTGGGCTGGTCTCAGACCAACATCTGGTTGAAATGCTTTGCGAATACTCGCTGGTACCGATTGGAAGCAATGCCTGGCTGGCCAAAGGCCAATCGGCCCAGCCTGGCAGTCTTTTGCTGGTGCATGGCAATGGAAATGAGCCGCTTGGCGTTCGCAAGTTCCTGGCGCTTCTGAATTCATCGTCACTTTCGGGGTTGGAATCACTGCCAGAAGCTGCCAGTCAGGAGTTTAGGACGGACGGCCTTGCTCAGAATTATTCTGGAGAAAGCCCACCCTCAACCATTGCCCACCGACCATAACACCATTTTGCAATGAAGTTCTCGTATTATTGGAAGGCTAAATCGTTGAAAGAATTGTATTTCCCTCAGCTCTTAGCCCGATACCCCCAGCCCCAAATGGTATAACATCCACCTGTTCCAAACGGAGGAATCCTTGTGAGCGCTGATACCCCATTTGAATTTGAAATTGAGTTGTTTGATGTTGATGATTGCCCTCCGGCACAGGCCATTCATTGGGCACTCAGTGACCATAATCTGGCGGAATTTGGCCCGCCCAATCGGCAGCCACTGGTTTTGAGTATTTCTGACCCAGATGGGAAGCTGGTGGCGGGGCTGCGGGGGAGTTCGCACTGGAACTGGCTATACATCACTCATTTATGGGTTGCGCCAACCCACCGGAAACTGCACCTGGGCCGTCACCTGATGGCACGTGCTGAAGACGAAGCCCGTCAACGGGGGTGTATTGGCGGTTATGTTGACACCTTCAGCCCCGAGGCACTCAGGTTTTACCAGTCACTTGGGTATGTCCTCTTTGGCCAGTTGGACCAGTTTCCGCCCAGGCATCAGCGTTACTTTCTCTGGAAAAGACTTGAGGGTTGAACTCGAAACCGTTCAAACCGCGGATCCATCCTCAACGATTCAAACAACGGTTCAGCCGACACCAGCGGCATCCAGGCGGCCTGTTCTTCGACACCTCGTGCCAGACAGTCCAGCGCCCGGTCAAACTCATTGAACCCGGTATAAACCAGGGCCAGATTGACGGGTGACACATATCCATTTTCGGCACCCTGTTTGAGTTCGGCAAACAGTTTCTCAGCCGCCGGTCTATTTCCAGACCTGGCAAGTGCAAAGGCAAAACAGCTCAGGGTTTGTGGTTTCCGCTCATATTCAAGGACAATTTGAAAGGTTTGAAATGCCTCTTCATAGCGCCCCAATTTGGTCAGAACCTGGCCCAAATAGTACTGAGTCGGCATAAAAATGGGATCAAGTTTGAGTGCCTCGGTATAGGCCGCGAGGGCCAGTTCATACTGCCCGGCAAAGTAATGAGGGATCCCCAACCCGGTATTGATGATCAAACTCACCGGGTCAAGCCGATGAGCGGCTTTGATTTCAGCCACGGCTTCTGGATAGCGACCACAAACCGAGAGGAGCCACATATAGTTATGTCGGGTTTCAGCATCATTTGGATTGAGAACCAGTGCGGCCCTGTATTCGCGTTCGGCTTCGGTCAGATCCCAATCGGCAAACATGCTGACTTCTGCCAGGATGCCGTGGGCCGTGCTTAAATGCGGGTCAAGTTCAAGTGCCGTGAGGGCATATTGACGAGCTTTGGGGAACGCAACCTGAGGTGGGAGAAAGAGATACTCTCCCTGGATCAAATAGCTGTTGGCCAATCCAATCAGGGCCAGGGCATAGGTCGGATCAATTTCCAGCGCCCGTTGAAAACATTCTGCCCCATTGACCAGCCCGACATGGGTTCGTTTATTCCAGAAAAATTTTCCTCTCAGATACTGCTCATAGGCGGCAAGATTCAAAGTATAACTTTTAGCCATTTGTTGAGCTTCATCCTGGGTGAGTTTCAACGACAACACCTCAGCCAGATGTGCCGCCAATGAATCCTGCACGGCAAACAAATGACCGATTTGGGCATTGACGGGATGGGCCCAGACGGTTGCGCCGGTTGAGACATTGATGAGCTGCACCATCAATCGGATCTGGTTTTCAAGTAATTGAATGGTGCCAGTCAACAATTGAGTCACCTGTAATTCGTGCCCGATGACACCTGGCAACTTCAGGCTATTTCGGTAGGTCAGCACCGCCGATGTTGGTCGCACAATCAACTTTTGGGTCGTCAGAAGTTTCCCAATCAAGGCATCGGCAATCCCAACCGCGAGCAGGTCTTCTGGACCATTCTGGGTCAGTGGGGTGAAGGGAAGGACGGCCAGCGCTGGTACTGCGGGGGCAATCATCTCGGCCACGCCGGTGACTGAAGCCGGTTCTGCCGTGGTTGAAGTCGCTGACTCAGCACCGGGTTTCACCGACGCCACAAAGCGATAGCCGCGCCCAGGCACCGTCACCAGATACCGGTGGTCGGTTCGTTTTTCCCCCAGCACCCGACGCAAATGAAAAATCTTTTGGGTGAGGTTGGCTTCTTCAACCACCGTATCGGGCCAAACCAGCGTCAACAACTCATCTTTGGAAATCACTTCCCCGGCTTTTTCAACCAGGACCAGCAACACATCAAATGCCTTTGGGGAAATCGGCAAGAGCATGCCCGCACGTTCCACAACGCGCCGCACGGTATCAATTCGCAGGTCATCAATGTCGTAAAAACGAGGTGGTGCCACCGGCATACACAGGGTCAGCGATAAGATTTAATAAGAAAAAATAATTTGCCTTCAACGACAGAAAGCCTGGGTTGACAGTACTCTGACGCTGTTGATTGTGGGAGTGCGGCTTTCTGCATCTATCCACGCGCCTGGAGTTTTGTCAATTTTGGAAGCCTACAGGAAGCACCTGGAATCAACAACACCGGGGCACTCCCACCACAAACATACCTGAAAGAGCGAGTCGTAAGTCGCGAGTGGTTAGAGCAAAAACACAACGGAGCGACGTCGCAAAAGAACGAATCGCCAGAACCCAGGAGCCAGGAAAGCTTGTCATTCTTGAATCACAGGAATGCGTCAACAACCACCTGAATGGGTAACAGCATTGAGCTTTCCTAAGCCCTAAGCCCTAAGTTGAGTCAATGTATATGTTTGCAGAATCCAATCTGAACCAGAGTTTGCTTATTGAGTCTAACGTTTCGCTTCTTGCCGGAGCGCGAGCAATTCCCCAGCCGGAGGCGACTCAACCAGTTCGGATTCTGGTGGTTGATGCTGATTCTGGCACCCGGTCCCAGGTGCGGACCTGGCTTGAGTATCGAGCCGGATTTGAGTTGACGGCTGAATGTTCGACCACCTGGGGGGCCGCCAAGGCTATCGAAGATACCCATCCGCAAATATGTATCGTTGATGTTGGAACCTTAAACGGCGCCGGTCAGGAATTCAAAGAAATCAACCCTCACCGTCAGCAACCGATCTTTATTGCCCTGGCCCAAACAAGTCAGGAAGCGCTGGAAGCCTTTGAACTGAGTGCGGTAGCTTTTCTACTCAAGCCAGTTGACCGGCGACATTTTGATCAGGCCCTCAACCGGGCACACACGCAACTGCAAACGGCACAGGAAGCCAGCTTGCTCCACCGGATCCTGGACCGGCTTGAACATATCGCCCCAAAATCTCCGAAATACCTGGACCAGATACTGGTCAAGACCAGTGAGTTAAGTTTTTTTGTGAAAGTTAAAGAAATTGACTGGATCGAATCGGAAGACCACTACGTCAGGCTTCACACCAAAAAGCAATCGTACCTGATTCGTGAAAATCTCAGTCAACTGGAAAATCAGTTAAACCCGCGCCACTTTGCCCGAATTCATCGCTCAATGATTGTCAACCTGGATGAAATCCAATCTCTGTCGCCACTCTTTCACGGTGACGTCCGGCTGGTGCTGCGTACCGGCCAGGAATTAACACTCAGCCGGCGCTATCGGAAAAATGTGACCAGATGACAGAATGACCAAATGATCGAAGTTTGTCTCTCGCCAACTCGTCACTTTGTCACCTTGTCACCTGACAGACCTGGATTTGAGTTGGGCGTTACCCAAACCAGATTTCCAGTTTGACGCCGGGCGCCAGGAGTGGCCAGAACCGTTTTCTTGGGAAGAAATACCGTGAAGGTACTTCCGCTGGACGTCGAAGACTTCAGCCGGAGTGCTCCCTGATGTGCTTCGGCGATCCATCGGGCGATAGGAAGGCCCAATCCGGCACCACTCGACGCATCGGCGCGTGAGGCAGCTTTATTGACCCGATAGAACCGTTCAAAAATCAGTTCCTGGGCTTCATCAGGAATGCCGGGGCCATTGTCGCTAATATCAATCATCCAGTGATGTTCACTTTCATGCACTGAAATCACAACCTTGCCCCCAATCTGGGTGTATTTGATGGCATTGTTGAGTAAATTGAGAATCATCCGCTGTAACAACCCTTCGTCGCCCTGGTATGGAATTTCGATCCGAGTCAAATTCACGACTGAAATTTTGCGGTGCATGGCCAGTGTGCGTACCGCCTGAACACATTCTTCGACCAGATCATCAAGGTAACAATCAGTAATAATCAACGGATGCTGCCCGGCATCAGCTCGCGCCAGTGTAAACAAATCCTCAACAATCCGGGTCATTCGCCGGCCTTCATTCTGGATAATCCCCAGTGATTCACGATAGTCAGTCTCCGCTCGCTCGTGTTGAGAAAGGGCAACTTCTGCCTCGCCACGAACAATCGCGACCGGGGTTCTCAATTCATGCGAAGCGTCAGCCATAAATCGCCGTTGCTGGTCAAACGCCCGTTGCAATCGGGCCAGCATATGGTTAAACACTCGTGCAAGCTGCCCTAATTCATCGCGTTCATTGAGGATATCCAGTCGTTCGTACAGGTTGGTTGCCCCAATTTGCTCAGCCTGCTGTGACATAACCAGAACTGGCGATAAACTCTTCAAGGCAAGGAAATAGCCGCCAAAACTGGAAATGATCAGTGCCGCCAGTACGGCAATCCAGATTGAGGACTGGATTCGGCGCAGCATGGCGTCATAATCCTTGAGGTTAAAGACCACAATCACGATGTACTGATCGCCTCCGACAGTGGTCAACACCCCATGGGCACGAACTTTATCGGTGGAATTTAAAAGAAATGTGTCAAATACCGACTTCTCTTGTTCAGCTCGAACCAGGAACTGTGGGGCAAGGTGCTGAAGATAGGGTTGAACAATATCGGCCTGAGCCAGAGTCGCAGGCTCTGAGAGCTGAACCAGAGACGTGGCAATGAGGGTGTGGGAATGGTCCAGAATCAGTAACTGGCGATCACGAAACCGGAATTCACGGGTGGCCTGGATGATGGCGTCAGCTCCTGATTTGACCCCCATCTGCCGGTGCTCAGCCAGTTCGTGATAAAACGCATCTGAAAAAGAAATTGCAGTTTCGTGCAAGGTGGCGTCTACCCGCTGCATAAGCTGGTGGACAAATATTTGATAGACCACTACCGCAAACACCCCCAGCACCACGGCAAGAACCGCCAGGTACCAGATTGTCAGCCGCGATCTCACAGAATAGAGCACGTGGAGGAGTTCTCCTTCGTCAAAGCGGTGTCGGGGTGTCACACTCCAAAATATACCCGGCGCCCCTCCGGGTATGGATCAGGTGCAAGGAATGTCCATCATCCACCTTACGCCGAAGACGGTTGATATATACTTCGATCAAATTGGAAAAGGGGTCGAAATTTTCATCCCACACGTGTTCGGCAATTTCTGCCCGGCCAATCACCCGGCCCTGGTTGAGTGCCAGAAATTCAAGCAGCGCAAATTCTTTCGTCGTTAAATCCAGGGTGTGGCCGGCTCGTTTTGCAGTACGCGAACGAGTATCAATCACCAGATCAGCGATCATCAGTTGAAACGGCTGGGTTTTTCCCCGCCGACGCAACAAAGCTCGAATGCGGGCGAGTAACTCGCCAAAGTCAAATGGCTTCGTCAGGTAATCGTCAGCCCCATAATCAAGCCCGGTGATTCGGTTTTCGACCGAATCACATGCGGTCAACATCAGAATCGGAAGTTGGACCCCCTGAGTGCGAAGGTCCTGACACACTTCAAATCCGTTTTTTACCGGAATCAGCACATCCAGAATGATGAGGTCATATTGATTGATGGCAGCCTGGTATAACGCCGTTTCGCCATCGTTGGCCACATCCACGGCATATGCCTGCTCACGCAACCCCTTGGCTACGAACCGGGCAACCTGTGGATCATCTTCAACCAGTAATATTCGCATGGGTCACACAAAGTCTTGCGCCGCAAGAAACACAGAGTTGAGTTGTATTGCTCAAAATCTGGCACGCAAATTTCAAGATATCCGCATTGAAAGGAAAACAGGAGGTTCATCCATCCTATTATAAAGCAATCAATGTTCCAAACCTGATAAAAATAAGGCGGCAGCGGTTGGGCTGAAGATAGCGAGCGGATGATATGGATTCTCAAGTCTTCGTTCGGCTTCAATCCTCACATCCAGGTGCAAGAAAAAGTGGGCAAAATTCCCTGATTGAGGAATTTGGCGCACCAATCAGTGAGCAATCTTAAAAACCAGTCGCCCTGTGGTGCCCGATCCACAACTTTTTTGTGAAACACTTTCTCACAAGTTGCCACTTTTGAGGTAGGATTTGATTTCAGAGCCACTGCCTGCCCCAAACCTGAGGTCCAGCCTTGCTGAAGAGGAACTCTGTTTTCAAGACTGTCTCCCAATTTGGAATGATAATTGATCATTTCAACGGAAGATCAACCTCCTTACCTGGGGTCTCTATCCTGCACCTGGCAATTTCAAAAGAAACCGCCAGTTATTTCTCCATGCCGGAAACGATGGCGTCACACAGCTTATGGGATTGGTTCAACGCGTTCGCTCAGTCAGTCAACAAATGGTTATGGTCTATGATGAAGTCAAAATTCATCGAGACATTGACCATTTGGAAAAAGAAGTCTCGCACAATCCAACCAGTGTTTTTCACTTGCAGCAACTGTGCAATCTCTACCAGACCGCTGGCTACATTGAAAAAGCAACCTCTGTACTGTGCCAGCTTGCTTCGCTTCATCGCGACCGGAGAGAACCCGAATTAACACTGGCTTTTTTGCGCAAAGCCGAGCGGATGTGCCTTCCTGAGCAGCGGATCTCATTGCTGCATCAAATCGTTGACCTGAGCCTGAGCCTTCAGAAATTCGAAGACGCCTACCAGCGAATGCGTACGTTGCTGGAGATTCTGATTCGAGACGGCAAGTCAACCACGGCCCTGGAAGCAATCACCAAACTCCCCTCAATGGGCGCCAGGGATGCGCAATACCGGAAAGAACTCACAGAGTATGTCAACCTGCACCGCGAGGAATGGACTCAAGGTGCCAGAGGGACCTGGATTCCGGATGAATCTGATCTTCCGCCTATTGATGTGACCAGTCGGCAACTGGAGATGAAGTTCACCACCCACACCGTGCTGGTGGTTGACGATGAGCCTGGGATTCTTCAAATCCTGAGTATGGGAATAAAGCGGCTTGGATGCACGGTGGTCACCGCCTCCAATGGTGAAGAAGCCCTCCACCTGGCGGAACAGGTTCACCCAAATTTGATCATTTCCGATCTGGTGATGCCTCAGATGGACGGCAGCCAGCTTTTTTCATCGCTTCGAAAGCATCCCACACTCAGCCACATACCATTTGTGTGCCTGACATCAAACCGATTGGAAAAGGAACGCCTGGCCGCGTTAAACCGTGGCGTCGAAGATTTTTGGATCAAACCCTTCAGCCTGGCGGAAGTGGTCTTGCGAGTCGGTAAACTCTTTCTCCGCCATCGCCAAACAGCCGATTTTTCAGGCCAACTCTCCCGAGTCGCTTTTCCCGAATTATTGCAACTCCTTGAACATGGAGGGAAAACAGGCATGTTGAAGCTGCGCTCTGATACTCGTGAGGCGACCTTGTTTTTTGACCAGGGAGTTATGCTTGATGCCCGATATGATAGTTTCCCCAGTGAAGTGGTCGTGTACAAATTGATCCACTGGATGTCTGGGGAATTTATGTTTTTTGCCCAGCCTGTTAATTGCGAGAAGAAACTCAAGTTCAATACCCAGCAACTGTTAATGGAAGGGCTGCGGCGATATGACGAAGCCAGTTGCTTAATGGATGAACTTTCGGTTGATGTGTCAAAGGTATACACATTTCGATGCGACCCGCGACGACTTCACTTTGAACCAGAAGTCATTCCCTATCTTCACCGTATCGAGGGACTCTTCAACGGATGTAAAACCTTGCGGGTCTGTTGCGAAGCTCTGGCAGGTGAATTGGAATCCCTGGTGGTGGTGGTGGAACTGATCGAACAACAAATTCTGATTCCAGATCCCAGCTTTGAACAATAGTTTTCAAGCCAGGGAACCAGATTGAGGGGTTTTGGTTGGTTTCCTGGCAAACAAAATCCTGTGAGCTTTATATAATGCCATTTTGCAATGGAGTTCTTGTATTAGAAAACAGTCAAGTAATTCAATCAAATGGAGTTAGTAAAGTACTGACTCCTGACTTCTGACTCCAAACCGGCATAATTTCAAAATCCTCAAAATTTTCACGAAACAATTTCCGTGTCCTGCCCACTTTGCATGTGATGGTTGAAAACCACTCACACCTGGAGAAGCTGGCCTGTTCCTGCCACCAGCTCTCAAATTGCAAAAAAGGAGAGTTGCAGACCGTTTCCGTTGCTTTTCAAATGGGGTAACCATTTTCTTGCCGCATCAGAAAACGACTGCGCCAAAAACATATGGGATTGGTTCAACGTGTTCGCTCAGTCAGCCAGCAGATGGCCATGGTTTTTGACGAAACAAAAATTCGACGTGATCTTGATCAACTTGAAAAAGAAGTTTCGCTCAACCCGACCAATATTTTCACGTTGCAGCAGTTGTGCAATCTGTACCAGGCTGCCGGGAACAATGAAAAAGCAGTCGCTATCTTGTGTCAGGTTGCAGAATTGTACCGGGAACGAAACGAGCCGGAATTCACCCTGGCATTCCTGCGCAAGGCTGAACGAATGTGCCTGCCGGAACAACGGGTATCGCTGCTGTGTCAGATTGTGGACCTCAATATCCAGCTTCAAAAGTACGAAGACGCCTATCAACGCATGGTCAATGTGCTTGAAATTTTGATTCGCGAAGGAAAAGCAACCATCGCGCTGGGTCTGGTCAATACGCTGCCGCCACTTGGACTCAAAGATGCTCGCTATCGGAAAGAACTGATCGAATATGTCAACCTGCATCGGGAAGAATGGGCCCAAGGCTCAAAAGGCACCTGGATTTTGGAGGAATCAGAAAAACCTCCAGTCGAGGTGACCAGTCGGCAGTTAGAAATGAAGTTTCCCGACCATACATTGCTGGTGGTTGATGACGAACCAGGTGTGCTCCAGCTTTTGACCATGGCCCTCAAGCGCCTGGGATGCAAAATTGTCACCGCCAGCAACGGCGAAGAAGCCTACCAGAAAGCAGTAGAGACCTGCCCAAACCTGATTATCTCTGACTTGATGATGCCGCACATGGATGGCAGTCAACTCTTTACCTCCCTCCGGGCCCACCCGACCCTGTGTCAGGTTCCATTTGTATGCCTGACTTCCAACAGCCTGGAAAAAGAACGAATTGCCGCTCTGGATCGAGGGGTGGAAGATTTCTGGGTCAAACCCTTCAGTCTGGCCGAACTGGTGCTGCGAGTTGGAAAACTCTTACTCCGCCATCAAAAACAGCCGGATATGGTTGGGCAATTGACCCAAATCGCATTTCCTGAATTGCTCCAACTGCTTGATCATGGTCAAAAAACTGGTCTGTTACGCCTGCGTTCTGAAGGTCAGGAAGCGACCTTGCACTTTCATCAAGGAACGCTGGTTCAGGCTGAACTTGGCCCCTATTCCGGTGAACTGGTCGCATATAAACTGGTGTACTGGATGACCGGGGAATTTTCGTTTTTTTCTCAGCCAGTTGATTGTCAAACAACCATTCCCTATAGCACCCAACAACTTCTGATCGAAGGGTTACGGCGCTTTGACGAAGCCAATCAGCTCATTGACGATGTCTTCCCGGATTTATCAAAAGTGTACGGATTTCAGTTTGACCCTCAAAAACTTCTGTTGGAACCCGAATTAAACCCATATCTGGCGCGCCTCCGGGCAGTATTTAATGGTCGCAATACCCTCCAGGATTGTTGCCACGAACTCTCAGGAGAACTGGAAGTGCTCATTCTGGCGGCGGAATTATTGGAACAGCACATTCTGGTCCCTGACCTGACCTTTGAACGGATGGATTGAGAAGGCCAGGGATGAGGGTTGGGGGCTTGGGGCTGAGGGCTGAAGATTCTCGGGCTGAAGATTCTCGGGCTGAAGAACTGGTTTTCTTTCAGCCCTCATCCTTCATCCCTCATCCCTTCGATTGCCCTTAGCCCTGTTTTATTCCACGGCTTCCAGGGCTCTGGTGATCGTTTTCACGACTTTGATGCGGGCATAATATTTGTCATTGGCTTCGACAATCGTCCACGGTGCCCAGCGGGTACTGGTTTTTTTGATCATATCGATCACGGCGTTTTCATAGAGGTGCCATTTGGCCCGATTGCGCCAGTCTTCTTCGGTCAACTTGTAGGCCCGAAATGGATCCAGTTCCCGATTTCGGAAGCGTCGCAACTGCTCATCCTGATCAATATGCAACCAGAATTTGACCACAACGGTGCCAAAATTGCTGAGTTGGGATTCAAATTCGTTGATTTCATGGTACGCCCGCTTCCATTCGGCCTCAGTGCAAAATCCCTCGATGCGTTCGACCAGGACCCGTCCATAATGTGACCGGTCAAAAATTCCGATCCGTCCTGGGTCAGGTAATGTCTTCCAAAATCGCCAGAGATAATGGTGTCGGGCCTCAGCCCCTGACGGTGCCGAAAACGTGTTGACGCGAAAGCCTCTGGGATCAAGCGTTTCCGTCACTCGCTTGATGGTGCCGCCCTTGCCGGCGGCGTCCCAGCCTTCAAACACCACCAGGGCATTTCGGCGCTGGTTATACAACCGGAGTGATTGCTGACGCAGGCAAAACTGCCATTTCTTCAATTCTTTGGCATATTCTTCCGGGGCGATTTTTTTCGTCAGGTCAACTTTGTCCAGCATGGGCGGCCTCCTTTTCTCTGGCTGATTCGGCTTGCAGTTGCCGTTCGAGCAACTCTAGCCGTTCGGTACGCAAGGCTTTGCCAACTTTCGAGCGACCAATTTCGCCAGCGTGGTGGTACCGCCACTCAATGGCCTCTTCCATGGCCCGAACCAGCGTTTCAAAAATCTTGACTTCGCAAAAATACCGGTCAGTTGCCTCAACAATGGTCCAGGGAGCAAACGGCGTGTCGGTTCGAGCGACCATTTCTTCAATCGCTTCGACGTATTTGTCATATTCGCGATGATGTTTCCAATCCCATTTGGTCACCCGCCAGCGCTCATATTTGTCATTTTCAAGTTTGAGAAACCGGCGGCGCTGCTCTTTTTTCGTGATGTGGAGAAAAAATTTCACCATCACCGTCCCGTCATCCGCCAGTTGTCGTTCAAATTGCAGAATTTCCTCAAACCCACGTTGCCAGACACTTTCGGGAACCATTTCGGCAACGCGTTCAATCAGGACCCGGCCATACCAGGAGCGATCAAAGAGGGAAATTTGACCATCTTCGGGTAACCGTACCCAGTACCGCCATAAAAATGGATGGGCGGATTCTTCTTCAGTCGGTGGATGTGACGGATGTACGGTAAATCCTCGTGGATCAAGACGTTCAAGAAGTCTTGAAATCATCAACCCCTTGCCGGCGGCATCCCAGCCTTCAAAAACAATGACAATTGGAATCTCCTCATCCTTACATTTGTATTGCAACTGACGGAGTTTTTCTCTCAGGCCAGGGGCAATCGCTTTATAGTCTTTCTTTTTAAGCTCAAGCGTTAAATCAACTGTTTCAAGCATAGGTACTCACCATTCAATTGAAGATCAAAACACGTAAGTTTCCGCAATTTGACCTGAATCAAAGCTCCAAAATGAATTGGATACAATCGCTGTGCCATTTTGGAGTGCGGCAGCTTGACGCCGCTTTCCAGTCAATACCCTTTTGATCTTCGCTCGGCCTTTTGCTTGAAATCTTTGACCCGATGCAGCCCGGTCCGAATATCACCGTTGGCCAGTAAATGGATCCACCGAAACCCTGGATTGATGTGGTCGAGAGCAAATTCAACCGAATTGGGTTTAAACTGGAAACAGGTTGACGGTGTCGCCAGCATCAAGACGCCCTTGCGGGTGCCGACAAATTCCTGATGGATGTGCCCCCAGACAATCCCTTTGACATTTGGATGGCGATCAATCACTTCAAAAAAATGGTCAGCGTCGTGGAGTCCAATTTCCCCCATCCAGTCATCAGTGGTTGGCACCGGGTTGTGATGCAGACACACCAGCGTAAACCGATCTGGATTTTGGGCTAAGGCCTGATCCAACCGGTTGAGTTCCTCAACCGTTAGCCGGCCATGCACCTCGCCGGGGACATTGGAATTCAGCATCACCACCTGCCACTCTTTGATCTCAAAAGCAGTTGCCGGGTTGATCGGCTCCGTCACCGGATGCGTGGCCATCAGTTCAACTTCATCGTGATTTCCAGCCAGCCAGTATACCGGGATCAGTGGTGCCGACTCGGTCTTTCTCAATTGCTGACAAAAAGTCTCAAAACACGACTGCAGCAGGTGATAGGTTTCGGTTGTGGCGTGCTGGGCCAAATCACCAGTCGCCAGGATGGCATCAGGGATTTCTTCTTGCTCCAGGGCCAGTTCAAAAACCTGTTGCAACGAATCAAACGTGTTGATCCCCAAGAGTTTACCATCACGCGACGGAAACAGATGCAGGTCGGTAAATTGAAATAGCATCACCGATGAAGGATGTTTTGCAGCAGACACGACGGGTGTTGGCTCTGACATAGGCTGGGTTCTTCCTCTTTTTTGAACGGTGTAGTTCGAAATCAAAGGGATGATTCGAATCCGGATGCGGCGTTGTGGTACAAACTGCTGGAATTCAGGCTGCACGTTTTCTGCAGGTTGAGTGTAAAATGGCCAGACTGATCAGGTTTCGGCCTTGGGCCCAAAATGAAGCCCCTTCCTTTTCCACCCACATCTGAAGTCTACCCTCACTGACTGGATTTTCCTTCAGATGAGCCGAAGAAATCACGAGTTTTTACTTTACCTAATAACCAACCTCCAGTCAAAAAAGGAGATAGAAAGCCTTGGCATACGAAAACATTTTAGTTGATATTCAAGGGCCGGTTGGCATTGTTGTGTTAAACCGTCCCCAGTCACTCAATGCCATTGATAAAGCCACGATTGTGGAGCTGCTCGGGGCATTTGAAACGCTGCGTGACACTGACGCCGTGCGGGCCATCGTTTTTACGGGTGCGGGCCGGGCGTTTTCATCCGGCGGCGACATCAAGGAAATGATCCGCTCGCAAGGAGCCACCTCAGACGAGGTCTTTCGTGAGCACATTGGGGACATCAATCGGACAATTTCACTGATGGGCGAAATTCCCAAACCGGTCATCGCCGCCATTAACGGTTCCTGTGCCGGTGTCGGGTTTAATTTTGCGCTGGCTGCCGATATCCGGGTTGCCACCAAAAGTGCCTCGTTTACGCAGGCATTTATCAATATCGGGCTCATCCCGGATGGCGGCGGAACCTTCTTTTTACCGCGTGTGGTCGGATGGAGCACCGCCTTTGAACTCTTCCTGTCAGGGCGCGTCTTTGATGCAGCAGAAGCTCATCAAATGGGAATCGTCAGCCAGGTTATCGAAGATGCTGAGTTTGAAACCACGGTCAAAAAACTGGCTGGCCGGCTCGCTGCCGCCCCAACCGCCACCATTGGCCATCTCAAGCGATTGATGCGACTCAGCTACACCAATGACCTGTCATCACAGCTCCAGGCAGAACTGGAAACCCAGTTGCTGTGTGGTCAAAGCCATGATTTTCGGGAAGGCATCACCGCATTTGTCGAAAAACGTCGGCCCAATTTCCAGGGCAAGTAGCAACGAGAGCAAAAGAGCGAAGAGTGAAAGAGCAGAGTAGTTTAAAAGTAAGCCTCAGACTGGTTCACTTAACCCGTCATCCTTTGTGTTTTCTATGACTTCACTATTTGGCTATTCGCTCTTCGCTCATTTTTTAGGAAGAGGAGACCTATGCGCATTTTGATAGTTTTACTGATGGTGACGTTGATCGGCACAAGTACGTTGATTCCGGTTGGGACTCTGGCGGCGGGGCCAACTGATACGGGAAAAGGGTTTGATGTTTCAAATATGGATAAAACCTGTAAACCCTGTGCTGATTTTTATCAATATTCCAATGGTGGCTGGATGGCACGAACCCCAATTCCAGCCGCTTATTCGCGCTGGGGCAGTTTTAACGAACTCAATGACCGGAACGTAGAAAATCAGCGCCTGATTTTGGAAGAGCTGCTGAAAAGTACCACAGCGGCCAAAGGCTCAAATGAGCAAAAATTGCGTGATTTCTATGCCAGTGGGATGGATGAGGCGGCGATTGAAGCGGCTGGAATCAAACCGCTCCAACCGGAACTTGACCGGATCGAAGCCATTTCAGACCTGGCTGGCCTTCAAACGGCGATTGCCCGCCTTCATGCATTGGGGGTCGGTGCGGTTTTTGCCTTTGGCTCAGAACAGGATGCCAAAAACAGCCAGCGCAGTATTGCAGGGGCAACGCAGGGCGGGTTGGGTCTCCCAGAACGGGATTACTATTTTGATGCTGAAGATAAGAGCAAAGAAACCCGTGAAAAATATGTGGCCCACGTGGCCAATATGTTCCAACTGCTTGGCAAAGACCAGAAAACTGCGGCCAGCCACGCTAAAATTGTGATGGCCATTGAAACCAAACTCGCTGAAGCCTCGATGACTCAGGTTGAATTACGCGACCCCAAAGCAACCTACAATCTGAAGAACCTGGCCGAGTTGAAAAAATTGACGCCGAATTTCTCCTGGCCAGCCTATTTCAAGGCGATCAATGCACCCGGAGTCAAAGAAGTCAATATTGGTCAACTCAAATTTTTCCAGGCGGTCAACACCCTGCTGACTGAAATTCCGATTCCAGAATGGAAAATCTATTTGCACTGGCACCTCGTGAGTGAAGCCTCACCGTTTTTGTCCTCAAAATTTGTGAATGAACATTTTGCGTTCTACAGTGCCTATCTTGAAGGCAAAAAAGAAAATCAGCCCCGGTGGAAACGAGTGGTAGGGATGACGGACACAGCTCTGGGTGAAGCACTTGGTCAGATGTATGTCGAAAAATACTTCAGTGCCCAGGCAAAGCAACGCGTGCTGGAGATGGTTGCCAACATTAAAGCGGCCTTTCAAGAAAAACTCTCGGGTCTGCCGTGGATGAGCCCACAAACCCGCAAACAGGCGATTGCCAAACTCAATAAAATTGTCACCAAGATTGGGTATCCCGATAAATGGCAGATATATAAAGGATTGGAAGTTTCTCGGGAATCATATCTGGCCAATATTATGGCCTCACAGCAATTTGAATTTGCCCGTCAGTTGCGAAAAATCGGAAAACCCGTAGACCGAACCGAATGGGGGATTACACCTCCGACGGTCAATGCCTATTATGACCCGTTGATGAATGAAATCGTGTTTCCAGCGGGAATCCTGCAGCCTCCGTTCTTTGATCCAAACGCGGATGATGCAGTCAATTATGGTGGAATGGGCGCCGTCATTGGCCACGAAATCATCCACGGTTTTGATGACCAGGGCCGTCAGTTTGACAAAGACGGCAACCTGAAAGACTGGTGGACAAGTGATGATGAGACCAAGTTTATCGAACGAGCCACCTGTGTCGAACAGCAGTTTTCGGGCTATGAAGTCGAAAAAGGCGTGAGCGTGAATGGAAAACTGGTTTTAGGCGAAAGTATTGCCGATCTTGGCGGGCTGACCATTTCCTTTGCCGCCCTCCAACGAGCGATGGCTGGAAAACCACGTCCTGCCGAAATTGACGGATTTTCACCTGAACAACGGTTTTTCCTCGGCTGGGCTCAAGTCTGGCGAACCAATATGCGCCCCGAATTTGCCCGCTATATGGTCCAGGTAGATCCGCACCCGCCAGCAAAATTCCGGGTCAATGGCCCGCTTTCAAACATGCCGGAATTTACCAAAGCCTTCGGCTGCAAATCAGGCGAATCAATGGTCCGGGCATCTCAATGCCAGATTTGGTAGCCACATCAGCAAAAGAGTAAAAGAGTGAAGGAGGAGCGAAGGAGTCAACATCTCTGACTTTCAGAGGGGAGAGATCAAAACCAAAAATCAAGGCTGAACTCTTTCACTCCTTCACTCCTTATTCTCTTCCTGGCAATTGGCCATCTGTTGCAAGGTATCTTTATGTTCCAGAATAAAATCCAGAAAGGCCCGTGTGGCTGAAGATTGAAACCGCCCCAGCGAGACCATATTCACGACTCGCCGTAGCCGATGGCCTGAAATTTTGAGTTGAGCCAGTTTTCCGGCGGCGACTTCTTCGCGGACAGCCCAGGACGGCAACAGAGAAATCCCCCAGCCATGCGCCACCATCAGTTTCACAAAGTACGTATCATTTGATTCCAACGCCAGTTTTGGGCGGATTCCGCTTTCAGCAAAAAATTCATCCGTCGCCCGCCGGATCGAAGCTCCCCGTTCAAACAAAATCAACCGTTCGCGCTGGACCTCGGCCACCGAAGCCGTAGTTTTTTTGCGCAACCGGTGATTCCCACCAACGACAAGCACCAGTTCATCTTCAAAAAGCCGCGTCACCTGCAGCGCCGGGGAAGACACCGGGAGCGAGGCAAAACCAACGTCACAGGCACCATTGAGGATGTCTTCGATGGTCTGATGGGTGCTGACTGTGGTTCGAAAGAGCAATTCAATCCCGCCCTGGGTACGCATAAACGATTCAAACAGTGGAGCAAACAATGAGACAAACGCCTGGGTTGCGGCGGCCACGCGCACTCTCCCAATCGGGACATGTTCTGTTCCACGGATGCGTTCTTTGAGTTCTTCGGCTTCATTTAAAATCCGCTCAGCATACTCAAGCGCCGTTTTTCCCGCCTGTGATAGCTTCACCCCGCGTTTCGCACGGATAAAGAGCGGCTCGCCAAGCTCAGCTTCCAGCATCTGGATTTGATGGCTGACGGCTGATTGTGTTAAATGCAGGCGCTCCGCCGCCCGGGTAAAGTTCAAAGTTTCGGCAACAGCACGAAAGGTTTTGAGGTGTGTTAACTCCATCTGCTTTTCCTGGTATAGGTTCCAGACATCGAAATTTTTGATTGATTGAATTAGAACAATCAATTGGACGCATCGCAGGTGAGCCGCTATGATCACGCTCGATTTGCATTTCCAAAACAACAAAATGTAATCACCGTGAGATAGATCAGGTTCACCTGAACTGTCGTGACAAGAGTGCTTGGGATTGATTCAAAATGAAAGCCAATGTGCCGACACTTTTGAGAAATAAGAACTGATGAATGATGAATGATGAAAAGAGTATCTGATTGAGTCCAAAAAGGTTATCTACTTCATACTTCATACTTCATACGTTTCAAACAATCTCTGGCCTCATTCCTGATTCCATTCGAACTTTGGTTCGGATGCCTGGCCTGGCTCAGGCCACCCGTAAGACGGCTAGGTCTTGCGGTTTTGTTTCAGGGCATACCGCCTGAAACAGTCCACCGCCGGCAGCACTTTTTAACTGTCGTGTGGGAGAGCCAAAAGGAGTAACAGATGCCAATTCCATTTCGCCTGGAATATGTGATTGAAAAAACCACGACTGATGCCTCAACTGAGGAACAAAAACTCATCAATCAATTTACCGGTCGCCGGCTCCCTGCCCCCGAAGCCCGCACCATCTGGTCACAAATTCTTGATCACAAGTGGTTTATCAGTGAATGCCTCGGTCGCGACGTTGGTCTGCGCGTGGCCGTCATTGATTATTTCGAAAATATTCGCTCACGAAACGCTGAACGCAGTATGTGCAACTGTTCATGACCAGTTGCACCTGTGAGCACCATCCTGGCCCCCGATTTGAGTTAAGACTTCTCTAAGACTGGTAGACACACTGCACACTCTGGATGCTGGTTGGCACGCGATTACCGGACACACGGCAAACTCCCGGTAATCGCGTTTTTTTTTCAATTCTTCAACAAACGATTTCAAACCCCACCTGTCAAGAGGCCAGACTGATTTCAAATTGACGGTACTTGTGGTTTACTGGCGGTTGATCACCAACCAATCAGCCATTGACCACAGCTTATGGACACCCCCTCTCCGCTTGATCAACTCACAGCCTATGCCGCTCTCTATCGTGACAACCTCCCACTGATCAAGCCAGTCCTAGCCGGTACAATTCGCCCCTTCTGGTCGGTTCTAATTCCCACCTTTAATCCATCTGAAGCATTGTTGACCGAGACCCTGCACAGCCTTTTGCAGCAAGATCCTGGCCCGGAAGCCATGGAAATCCTGGTGGTGGATGATGCGTCAACCCAGTTTGACCCGGAACCAGTTGTCACCCGTCTGGGCCAGGGAAGAATCAATTTTTTGCGAAACCCGCACACCCTGGGCCTGGCAATCAACTGGAATGCTTGCCTGCAAACCGCAACTGGTCACTGGATACACTTTCTGCATCAGGATGACAAACTGTTACCCGGATTTTATGATCGGCTCCGCCCTCCGATTGAACACAATCCAGACATTGGTGCCGCCTACTGCCGGGTCTATGGAGTGAACGCCTCCGGGGAAATCACCTGGGCATCATCTCAAGACCGCCCTGAGGCTGGCATTGTCGAAGATTATCTCGAACGCCAGGCCAGATGGAACCGGGTTCAAGTCGTTGGGATCGTGGTCCGGCGGTCGATTTATGAAACCATCGGTGGATTTAACACTCGATTGTGCTATGCCCCTGATTGGGATATGTGGAAGCGGATTGGTGTTTTTTCCAAAGTTTGGTTTGAACCTGAGTGCCTGGCCTGCTACCGTTCTCATGCAAACTCCACCACGAATAAGTTGCGCCGTGCAGGCCAGGCTTTAACCGACGAACGGCGCGCCATTGAGTTTTCGCGACACTACCTTCCTGAACACATTTATCGGCTTTCCGCCCGGTTTGGACTCCTGAAAAACATGCAGTGGGCCTCACATTCAGCCCAACATAGTTTGAAGCAGGGTGATCTGGTCGGGGCCTTCAACCAGTCGCTTGAACTCTCTTCGACCGCGCTCCACTGGTTGCGCCTCAATCTTTTTGGTTAATCAGGTTTTCTGCTTTTGACCGTGCCGATATGATTTGTACCATTGCAACGCTTCCATATCTCGGCCTGGCATTGACGATGGGGAATTCATTTATTGAACATCACCCTCAGGGAAAGGTGTATGTGCTGCTGGTCGGTGCGAGTGCCGCCAGTCTTCCGGTTTTACCGGCCAGGTTTGAAGTGGTGTGTGCCACAGAGCTAGGCATTGAAGATTACACCGGGATGGAGTCACGCTATACGGCGTTTGAACTCTGTAATGCACTCAAACCCTTTTGGATTGAATACCTGCTCCTTAACTATGGGGTGTCGAAAATCAGCTACTTTGACGCTGATATTTGTTTTTTTGGATCAATTGAACCTGTTCTCTGGAAGATGTTAGATACGGCGTCCATCGTGTTAACACCTCATTTTTGCCGCCTCCCTGAGGACAATTCTGATATTTTTCAAGAAATTGCCGTGTTGCGGCGCGGGGTTTATAACGGTGGATTTATCGGTATTTCCAATACCCCAGATGGGCATGCTTTTTTGAAATGGTGGAAAGCGCGGCTGGGCCGGTTTGGCTATCATCGGTTGAGTGAAAGCATGAATTGTGACCAGCTCTGGCTCGATTTTGCGCCAAGTTTTGGCCTCAAGGTTCAGATTTTGAACGATCCAGGATATAACGTTGCCTATTGGAACCTCCATGAACGCCATCTCACAACTCAACTTCCAAACCCTGCCCCGCTGAAATTCCTTGTTAATAACCATCCACTCGTTTTTTTCCATTTCAGCGGGTACTCACCAGACCACCCAGATCGAATTACGACTCACTGGACAGGTCACTCGTTTTCAAAGTTCCCGGAACTGAAACCTTTGTTTGATGATTACCAGCGACGACTCAAAAATCTTCCATTTGATTGGCCGCAAACACAATCCAGGAAACCACCCGTCCGATTTGAACCACATCGCCCAGACAGCCCTGCCCGCCTGCCTTCTGCCAACCGGGTCAGTGTGATCGTGACAGTTCAGAACGGGGCAGGCTCAATCCAAAAGGCAATCGAGAGTGTCCTGGCCCAAACCTACCCGGATCTTGAAATTATCGTTGTGGATGCTGGTTCAACTGATGCGACACAGGTGCGCCTTGAGCCTTACCTCGCTCAAATTCGGAGTTTCCGACAACCTCAATGCAGTCTTTCAGCCGCGCGAACCTTTGGGCTGTCAGTCGCAACTGGCGAATTTATCGCATTTCTGGACGCTGAAGATTCAATGTTGCACTCAACCCGACTGGCTGACCAGGTCCAGGTGTTGCGCCGCCACACTGACTTCTGTCTCGTCAATAGTGGGTGGGAACTGGTGAACCAGCATCAAAGAGTTATGTGTAGGGTTCAACCCTGGAAAATCGCTCCGGAATCCGATTTGAAACACTATTTGCTGCGCTATCCAGTTCAACCAGCCGCCATGCTGTTTCGCCGAAGCTGGCTCGATTGTGTCGGCGGGTTTGATACCCGGCTGGAATTTACGGAATTTGAGGATTTGATTGCCCGGCTGGCAGTGGCAGGTGGGCTCGGTGGATGGGTCACTCAGGTGACAACCCGGATCGGACAGTATGAGACCTCGATCCCAGGTGGTGTCTATGAACACGCTTCCGAACTCGAACAAGTCCTCAATCGGTTGTTTTTAGATCCGAGCCTGCCCGCTGAACTTCGTCAGAACGAACATCGAATCCGCTTTGAAACGCTGCTGGGGTTGAGCCTGCGCTATTTTGACATGCGACATCGCACCGCGTTCCTCAAATACCTTGACCTGGCCAATACAGCCTGGCCAGCTTCCTGGCCAGTCAGAATCACACGGTTAACAGGCAGATTGATCCATTTTTATTGGATGAAATCTCAGGGCGGTCAGTGATGTGAATGAAGCGTTGAAAAAAGATCAGCGTTGAACCCGTTATGTGCCGTACTGACTCCTGACAGTTTCACAATTCATAATCCCTAACTCCACCAGTTGCCGGCTATTTTGAAATCGGATCGAATGTTCCGGGTCAAAGAGCACTAAATCCCCTTGCTGCTTTAATTTCGCCTGATAGTGAGCATATTGTATACCGCCATTCCAGTGCTCCTTTCGGGCAACTTCGCCTTCGGCATATTGAATAAAAGAAGCGAAGTACTTGAAATGGAGCAAGGTGCCGGTTTCTGCCGCCAGTCGGGTGCAGCTTGTCCAGTGAAAGTTATCAAAAAACTCCAGGGTGGACTGGTATTTGAAGAGCGGGACTTTATTGAGGGTGTAAAAATGCTCCCCGTATTGCCCCAGAGGATCATTCCCAAAGACCCGCTGGCGCATGCCGCCGAAATAGCTGGGTGGGTGGGTGTGGTTATAAAACCGGTCACGTTTGACGTGGTAAAACTGGCGATCAAAAAATGGACAGACTTCCAGAAACGGCTGTCCTGTAGTGTAGGTGGTCTCACGAATGGGTCGGTCAGAATACATATCAAGCATGATGGTGGCCATTGCTTCATAGCCCCCAGCCTCCAGCCCGGTACAGAGGTCAGGGATACTCCGACTCTCTGAGTTTGGGTAGTACAACAATTCATCAGCATCCACCACCAGACACCATCGCCCCATCCCATAGCGTCTGAGCAGCCACAGTGTCCAATCCGTTCCACATCGAGCTTCCCGAAACGAGGCGTCCGTAAACCACAGGGCAACATCAGGTTGCGTCAGCAAAAACGCCTGCGTGCCATCAGTCGAAGCATTCTCAACCACAAAAAACTGTGCAATGCCATGCTCCCGGTAATAGTCGAGCAAGTAGGGAAGACGTTCCTCCTCGTTGCGAACCACCAGAAAACAGGCGACATCTGCCGGGTTGAGCCTGATCGGGTGCTGATCAAGTCGGGTTAGTTGTACTGGTCGAACCAGGCGTGAAATGCGTTTCTGAAGCGTGTGCAGGTGCTTTTTCATTGGGGGATTCAGGCCTGGGGGCGTTGAATAGGGCGGCCAAACCTCGATTTTGGATTGTTCTGTGTGTTCTGTGTATTCCGTGGTTTTTTTGAAAATCTAGCGGGCTGGTTCGATTGATTGGATAACCAACAGGTTACCAAAAATTGAAATAGTAGTTGAAGCAAGAATGGGCGGGGATTGTGGGTATTGAGATAAATTCTATGTATCACTCTTTACAAAAAAGAAATTTTATGTAATATATATTGCATCAATAATCCTCCCGAAGAGAATATCAGCCTATGGAGCAATTTTCTTTTTTCGAACAAGATACACACCCAGCCGAACAATCTCCGGTGCATCAACTGGCAATCATTGGAGGCCGGCTGGAAGACACCAATCTTGACATCTTCAATCGGATGCTGCGATGCGCTGGGGGGAAAATCGGGGTTCTGGCCACAGCGTCTTCCGAACCAGAAGAAACCGGTGCCGAAACAGTGCTGGTGTTTCAGAGTTATGGGTTCGAAGCCGAATATATTCCCATTCAGATGAATAATTGCCAGACCTCGGCATTTGACCCAACTGTGGTTGCCCAGTTGGATCGGCTGGGAAGTGTGTATTTTACCGGCGGAGATCAGGCGCACATTGTTTCATCGCTGATTCAAGATGGGAAGGAAACTCCGGCATTGACCAAAATCCGGGAACTCTTTGCTCGCGGTGGGTTGATTGCCGGGAGCAGCGCGGGGGCGGCGGTGATGTCGGACCCGATGATTATGGGCGGGCATTCGCTCGAAGCCGTGGTCTACGGGGTCGCCACAGAGCCAGCTCAACCAGGATTACTGGTTGGCCAGGGGCTTGGCTTCTTTCCATTCGGCGTGGTTGATCAACATTTTATCAAACGTGGACGGCTGGGCCGATTGATTGTGGCCATGCAGGCGGCTGGCGGTGCGCACGGATTCGGGGTGGATGAAAATACAGCGATGTTTGTCTCCAACGACCGACTTGAAGTGGTTGGGGAACTCGGCGCCTTTATCGTAGATCAATCCCGCGCTCACTTTTCTGAAGACGGTCAGTTACTTTCGGGAATCCGGGTCAGTTACCTTGATCATGGCGATGCCTATGATCTGACCCACCGCCTGGTTATTCCCAATCTGAAAAAGAAGGTTCGCGAAGCTGACGCCGGATTTTTCAAAGCGCCTGCTTTTTCGCGTAAAAATATCTTTGGAAGTTATGCCATTTATGAACTGATGGTCCGGTTGATGGAAGGCGACCAGTCCTGTTATGCCAGCGACCAGGGCAACGCCTATGATCCAGCCTCGCAAACCGAAGTGACCGTTCAGCTTCAACGGGAAGCCACAACCGGGATTCTGACCTGTCTGGAAGGTCTGGATTACCGCTACACAGCGATTGATTTTTCAGTACTGGTCTCAAAACGCCAGATTTCTCCAGCCGCCCGGCGACGTGAAGAACGGGCGCTGAAATACACCCGCAAACAAACTCTGCCGGGGGAACTGTCACCCACGTCGCGGTTGATCTTGCTCGGGAGCGGCCTTTCGCTTGAAGACATTGACATCATCAATGAAATCAAACGGTACGCCACAACGCCGGTTGGAATTATTGCCACGGCCAATGAAGATCCGGCCCAGACCGCCCACGAATATACCCGATTGTTTAAAGAATGCGGGTTGGAATCGGTGTTTATTGATTTGACCGCCACCAATGTTGAAACACAACGTTATAATCCAGAACTGATTGACCAGATTGCCGCACTCAAAACGTTTGTCTTAACTGGTGGAAATCAGAAACGACTGGTTGAAACGTTGCTGTATCGCGGGGAAGAAACACCTGTCTATCGGGCACTCCTGTCAGCCTATCAACAGGGCGCGACCATCATTGCCGTGAGCGGCTCAGCCTCGGCGCTATCATCCATTATGATTGCAGGTGGCGACAGCTATGATGCCTTCCGGTATGGAGTTTCGCTCAGTGAACACGCTTCTGGAATTGTCCTCGAACAGGGGCTTGGATTGTTTGAGCCAGGTATTATTGATCAAAATATCCTGCGGCGGAACCGCCTGGGCCGGCTGATTGTGGCCAGCGTGGAAGAAGCCTTCCATTTTGGCTTTGGGATTTGCGAACACGCCGCCCTGGTGGTCGAGCCACAACAGCCCTTGCGGGTGATCGGGAAAAACGGTCTTGTTTTGGTTGAAATTGATGACGATCACCTTCGGTTACAGGCTGATGATTTTGCGGTCCACAACCTCAAAATCACGCTGGTCAGTCCTGGTGAAACGATTGATTTGACCACTGGAGTGGTGTTTCAACCAGTGATTTCCAAAGACCATCCAATCAATATTCACACGATTCTTTCGCATCTGGCGCGTGATTGTGGTGCCACACTAACCACAAGTGACCAGGAGCCATTGCCACCCATTCATTTTAATATGGTGCCGACTGACAACCCGCAGTCGGCCTTGCTCAGTGTTATGAGCCTGCGAGGATAATACCACTTCGGGCTGAGGGTATCTTCGCCTACAACTGGAGTTTGAATTTGTATGTACGCCAAAATTGCTATCGATCCCACGCGGATCAATGCACGGGAGACTGATGTGTTTGATATTTTTAATGTCCGTCACTATATCGGACCCAATCCGTACCTTGAAACCGAAGCGCTGGTATTTGACTTTGCCCTGACCGGAGACCCGTCACCGGCTTCAGTTCAGGAATTTTTACGGGACATTGCACGCGAGCTGCCTCAACTCAAAGAAGAAATCTTTGATTCCCACGCTCACCTCTTTGCCCGAACCGTTTCGGAAGTCGGTAAGCTCAATATCGGCCTGCACCTGAATCGGTGGAGTTTAAAGACCTATCCGGAGTTTGTCAGAGTGGCAGTTCAGTGTCTGCATAAATCAACTCAGTGGGAAGTCCTGTATTGTGTTTGGGACTGGTTTGAGGCCATTGGTGCTCGCCAATCTTTCAATTTTCAGGAACGGTTAAAGGGTCTTCAGGAAATGTTTAGCCGTTCGGTGTTTGGTGGCCCCTCCACCTATGCGTTAATTCGAGCCGCCCAGCAGCGAGGCATTCCAACCACCTACCTCTGGAATGAAGGGCTGGTTCAATATGGGTATGGTAAAAAACAAATCCGGGGGGCTTCAACCACCTTTTCGACCGATAGCCATCTGGATTCAGACTTCACCTGTCGCAAAGACGATTGCAAGGCATTTTTAGGCGAAATGGGATTTCCAGTCCCCCAGGGCGGTGTGGTGGCAACCTTTGCAGAAGCCGCCCAGCTTGCCCGCGAAGTCGGGTATCCAGTTGTTGTCAAACCACTGGCCGGCCACAAAGGAATTGGCGTAACGGCCAATATTCTCAATGAAAACGAACTGGAATTTGCCTTTCGCAAAGCCGTTGAATCTATCGAAACCGAAGGCGGCCCTGTGGATGTGATCGTTGAGAAGAATATCACCGGGTCAGATTTTCGATTGCTGTGTATTCATGGAAAGTTCACTGCCGCCGTCAAACGTCAACCAGCCTCGGTTGTTGGGGATGGAAATTCAACGTTGCAAATGTTGATTGACCGTGAAAACCAGTCTCCAGCCCGGCAAGACACGCCAACTTCACCCCTTGGGAAAATCAAATCCGATGATTCCATGATGATGTTTTTACAGGAGCAAGGGCTGACACTTGAGAGCGTCATCGAACCCGGACGACGTATTTTTCTCCGCAAAGTGGCCAATTTGTCGGCGGGCGGGGTGAGTTATAACGTCACCGATACGGTTCACCCTGACAATGTCACCCTGGCGGAAGACATCGCCCAGTATTTGCACCTGACCTGCCTTGGGATTGACGTGATTGCAGGTGATCTGGCTACGTCATGGAAGGAAGGTGGCTTTGGCATCATTGAAATCAATGCCGCACCGGGAATCTTCATGCATTTGAATCCAGCCGTCGGCTCAAGCATTGATGTGCCCTCCAAAATTGTGGAGTCTTTCTTTCCAACCCCCGAATCGGCCACCATTCCAATCATCACATTGAATCGGGCAACCCGGAACAGCATTCGGAACCTGACCGCAGCCTTGCTCAATCAGAACCCAACGTTGACCATCGGTGCGGTTTGTCAGTCAGCCGTGGTGGTCAATCAGCGAGAAAAATTCAAACATCCTGACTATAACCACAATGTTTCCAGTTTGTTGCGAAATCCAAAGCTTGATCTGCTGATCGCCGAATACCGGGATGAGATCCTGGAAGCCGAGGGCCTGGTCTATCAATTCAGTACCGTGGTTATCCTTGAAAATCCGACCGAAACTGAACGGACACTGGCCCGTGATGTTTGCGAAAATGGACTTCTGATTGTGCTCCAGGGCCGGAATGTGACTGTTCGGCGCCAGGGTAGAACCCATGGGTATGAAATTGACCCAGCCGGATTTGAAGCACTCTGGACCAAAGAAATCTTACATCAGTTTGCCGTCAGCAGTCAGGAGGCAGTAGTTCACTAAGCTTTTTTGATTGAATTATTTGACGGCCATTTAAGGCAAAGATTCCATTGCATTGTGGAAAGACCAAAGCGCTGAGAATATTGTATTTTCCTCAACCCTTTGCCCAAAATGGTATGACCGGAAGCCTGAAAACCAGTCGAGGTTTTCAGGCTTCCGGTTTTTTTCTTTGAGTTCGGAAAAAAATCTTTTTCTATCGAGATTTTCCCAACCCAATAAAACACTGTTGCTCAAGGATACTTATCCTTTTAATTTTCAATAAAAAAGCGGACTCTATACGGAGTTTATTTCTTTTTAGATTTTCACTTATTTGGAATTCAGTCGGAAAAATTTTTCAATTTGCGGAAAAAACCTGAACTTTTCAAAAGGGGGTTCCGTTAGGGGAAACATTCCAGTCAACTGCTTCAGGTTGACACACACAATACAAAGATTACTTTTGAGGAGACCCGACATGAAAAACAATATTTTCCGTTCAATGTTTGCTTTGACCCTGGTTGCTGCGATTTCCGGTGCGGTATTTGCCGGCGAAAAGAAAGGTTCAGTGACCTTCTCACGCGATGTCAATGTCAATGGTACAGTTGTGAAAGCCGGCACATACAATGTGAAATTTGATGAAGGCACCCAGCAGGTGCAGATTCTCAAAGGCAAAAATGCTGTGGCCACGACATCAGCCAAACTGACGGATCGCACCCGCAAAGCTTCAAACACGGAAGTGAACTATTCACGCCAGGGTGACAATGCCATCCTCACCGGCATTACCTTCGGCGGCGACACCCAGACCCTGAGCATTGATTCAGGCGCGCAGGCCGCTTCACCAGCGAATAACTAAGTCTCTCCTCACAATTCCGGGACCTGGATCAAAGGCGTTTACCTCAAACCCAGGTCCTGGGAATTGAAACCAGGTGAGAGTTCAAAAAAATTTCCAAATAAAACCAATATTATTTAAAAATCCTTTGATCAAATCAAAGGATTTTTCTTTTTTTATTAGGCGTATTTTTTTGATTGTATTTTTCTGATTAAACCAGTGAATCAACATACTGGAAAAACCGATTTATATCGTGTTCACTGGTAAAATAGGCGGCGGAAAGGCGAATGCCCGCCGCGATAGTTGAAGCCCGAACATACAACCGTTCTTTTTCCCACGCCTGCTCGACAAAATCCTCAACATTTTTTTCGTCTACCCCTGGCATGCGAAACGTCACCATACTTGAACTGTGTTCAATCCGCCGCGGAGAAACCAGTTGGAGTTTGGGCCGGCGTTCAATCTCCTGACAGATCAGTTCCCGCATGTGGGCCATATGCTGCCACACATTTTCCCAACCCAGGCCCTCAAGCCAGTCTAAAGCCGGCGTCATGGCCGCATACACCGCATAACTTCGACCTAAAAGTTCAACTTTCCGCCGGTCATTGGGAACGGTGACCACCTGAGTTTCAGGATCCCGCGAGCAATAATGACTGATCCAGGGCGGCGCCAGATCTTTGATGGATTCGCTCCGGGCATAAAACAACCCAACCCCTTTGGGTCCACATAGCCACTTGTGGCCACCGCCCAGGGCAAAATCACAGCCAACCTCTTGAAAATTCAGCGGATACTGCCCAATGGATTGAGCCGCATCAACCACGCTCCAGGCGCCGCGTTGTCTGGCGAGAGCACAAATTTCAGCCACGGGCAACCGGACCGCCGTTTCACAGGTCACCGAACTCACCATCACGCACCGGACTTCATCTCGCCAGGCACGCTCAACATTTTCAAGTGTTTCCGCCGGGTCATGGCTGATATCAAAAAACAGCACCCGAGGACCTCCCTGTTGCTCGCGATAGCGAAAAATGTGCTCGGTAATCGGGTATTCCTCGCGACTGAGCAGCACGGCTGTTTCGGGTCCCAGTGGAAGCCCAAACGCCGGTAAATTCAAGCCATGGGTGGCATTTTGAGTGAAGGCAAGTTCAGCTTCCTGACACCCGAAAAAATCGGCGAGCCGTTTACGAGCCGTTCGAACCTGTTTGGCAACTTCAAAATATCCCGGTGAACCCAGTTGCTCGGATTGCACCACATATTCCAAAAACCGGTCCAGCACCGGCTGGGCCATAATGCCAAAGGTTCCAACGTTTAAATAGGTACAGTCGGTCAATCCGGGCAAGGCCGCCCTGGCACGGTCAAATTCATAACTTCCCATGTGACGATCTTCCTTGTCTTCAAATTGGAATTGATTTGCTTGAAAGCTGGTGAACTCTACACAAATTGGCGAGAAGAAGCGAAAAAAGTATAGCAGCAGCGACCTGGTCGGTCCCCGTTACAGAAAATGAAGAAAAATCTTGCAACTTTCTCATTTGAAACATCACTTACCGGTTCGTTTGGTTTCGTGTAGAGTTTGGGGACACACACTTTTTCTTCCTGGTTAACCCTGCAGGCTCTGTCGCGCCTCAAACTCTCAATATTCGTGGTTAGATTTATGTTTGTTTCCGCTTTTCCAAAGTGCCTTCATATGGTCAAGTTGATTCCAGTTGTGGTTGCGGTGCTCTCTGGTGCAGGCTATCCAGCATTAGTTGATGCCCAAACACCTCAAAAACCACCCCAATCGGCGCCAATTTCCAAAAAACCTGAGCTTGAAGAACTCCGCCATACCCACGAATTAGTTTTTGGCGGGTCAGTCGAAATCCAGGGCATCACCAGTTCACTCACGGTCGAAAACCATGCTCGAAACTGGGTTGAAATTCATGTTACCCGCCAGGCGCCACAGCAACAATTTTTTCGAATTAACCCAATCCACATCTCGGGCACGGACCAGTCACTGATAATCCAGCAATCTCCATCCGAACCGCTTCCGCCAGAACTTACGCAGCAGGTTATTATTCGGCTTCCGTTCCACCTTCATCTCATCATCAAAAAAGTCAGCGGATCGGTGAGGCTCAACAGCCTTGCGAATGAAACCCAACTGAAAGAGATTCAGGGAAGCGTTATCTGTGAAAAAGTGAATGGACCGTTAGATATCGCCCAGGTCAGTGGAGATCTGTCACTGAGTTTTGGAACCTTCCCTGATATCAGTCAACCGCGAATTTTTATTGAGGATATCACGGGCAGTACCAGTCTGCGCCTGGCCGCAACCGACCAGATTCAGGTGAAAGGAACCGTGGTTCTGGGCGGTGTCAGTAGTGAAGTGGCTCACCTCACAATGGAAAAACAGGAGGCGCTGTCGTCTTTTGTAGCGCAACAAGGCGAACCTCGAATCCTGGTTTCCCTGGTCCATCTCAAGGGCCGGGTGACGTTTGTGTCAATAAATGATCAACCTGCCAAAATCAATCGTGAACTTTTGTCTGCTCCAATGACGTATAAGCGGACTCAACCAACACAAAATCAAATCTTTATCGCTCATAATTTTTTTAATCTTCACACTCATCGAACTCTGTCCGGGCCCTAAACATGGGAATCTACGGACTGGTTCCATTTGTCTTCGAAAGAGGTGGCGGCTGTGTCTGTTTCTGTGAAAAAGAAGTTCAAATTGTTTCGGTGGGCGTTACTGCTCGTGATTTTTGGCGGCCTGGTGGCTGCCGGATTTGGAATCTCGGCCTCGCTCAAACCCAAAAATGATATTGACCCATCTAAACTGGATTCGGTCAAAAAAGGTGACCTGGCACGGTCAGTTGTGGCAACCGGTAAAATTCAGCCCCTGACCAAAGTCGAAGTCAAATCCAAAGCCAGTGGTATTGTCAAAGAAATCAAAACCGATTATGGCCAGATGGTGAAAAAAGGTGACATTCTGGTCGAGCTCGATAAAGAGGACTTGCAGGCTCGGCTCCGTGAAGCCAAAGCCAATTTGCAAGCGGCACAGGCGGCATTACTGGCGTCAAAAGCCACACTTGGACGCAATCAGGTTGATGCTGAAGGAACTGATATTCCGTTTTTGAAGAAAAGCATGGACCGTGCCCAGCAGCTCTATACTCAAGGCGTGATGTCCAAATCCATTGTTGAAGAGGCAGAACGAGCCTACCAGCTTGCCGTCAATAAACAGATGTCAGCCCTCCAAAACGTTTCGGTTTCCAAAGCCGAAGTCAGCCGGGCCGAAGCTCAAGTCGCCCAGGCTCAGGCGCTGATGGAACGAAGCGAAGAAGACCTCCGAAATTCAACGATTGTGAGCCCGATGGACGGCATTGTCCTTTCGAAAAATGTCGAAGTCGGCGACGCCGTCAGTTCAATTCTGGTGCTCGGGTCACAGGCAACACTCGTGGCGACGCTCGGCGATATCAGTAGCGTGTATGTCCTGGGCAAAGTTGATGAAGCCGATGTCGGCAAAATCTATTTAAAACAAATGGCTCGCATTGTGGTCGAATCGTTTAAAGACAAACAATTCACGGGTGAAGTCACCAAAATTTCGCCGCTTGGCATCGAAAAAGACAACGTCACCACGTTTGAAGTTCGGGTTTCGATTCAAAATCCTTCGCTTGAACTCAAGGCCAATATGAGTGCCAACGCTGAAATTATCCTTGAGGAACGCAAAAACGTGCTGCTCATCCCAGAATCAGCCGTGGTGTATGACAAAGATCGCAACACTTTTGCTGAAACACCCGACAAATCAGTCCCAGAAGGAAAACGAAAGATTGCAATTAAAACCGGAATCTCCAATGGCGTCAAAACCGAGGTGCTCAATGGCCTCACTGATGGTCAATCGGTCATTCTTCAGTAGTTAAATCAGTCAGTAGTCAGTAGTTCACTTAGTTGATTTCCTTGAACAACATCAGATTGCAATCAACCTTCGGATGAAAGTCAAGTCAAATAGCTCAATTAACTGAGTTTAGTAAACTACTTTCTACTGGCTTCAAACTGGTATTACTTCACAATTTGCTCAGTCGGAATGATGGGTTCAACCCGGTATTGATTCCTGAATTCCCCCAAAGAAAGTTCCTTTATATGACGTTTCGGGACCTGTTCGTTGATACCATTCACACTTTGTGGGCCAATAAATTACGAACAACACTCACCATGTTTGGCATTGCCTGGGGGATTGTTTCAATTACACTCATGGTGGCTGCCGGAGAAGGGCTACGCGTAGGTCAACAAAAAGTCGCTGCCAATTTTGGAAAAGACTTGATGATTATTTTTGCCGGAACAACCAGCATGCAGGCGGGCGGCACCCGTGCTGGTCGCCGCATTCGCTGGCAAGATACGGATCATATTGCCGTGGCCCAACAATCGCCGGATTGTGATTGTGTACTGCCGGAATTTGGCCGAGGCGGATCATCAGTCCGTAGTTCATACAATAGCGGGACGTTTCTGGTGACTGGCTCACTTCCAAAGTTTGCTGCGATTCGCAATATTAAAGTGGCTGAAGGTCGGTATTGTAACGAAGAAGACGAGCGAATGAACCGACGGGTCGCAGTGATTGGCAGCGAAGTCAAAAAACAATTATTTGGTGCCCATCAAGCCATGGACCAGGACATTGTCATTCGTGGAGTTACCTATCGGGTCATTGGCATCACAGCCCACAAGGAACAGGATTCAAGTTACGACGGCCAGGATGTTTCAAAAGTTTTTGTACCGTTTAGCACAATTATGCGTGATTTCCCGGAAAGCCCCCCGTCAACACCTCATGATATTGACCGGCTGCTGGCCGTTCCAAAATCAATGGCAAGCCACGAGCCCTGCAAAGCCCAGGTTCGCCGGGCACTTGGACGAATCCACAATTTTGACCCGCGCGACGAAGAAGCCGCCGGCATTTGGGACACGATAGAAGAAGCCAAAGCATTTCGCAAATTAAGCGATGGGATGAAATATTTTCTCGGTGCGGTGGGGATCACGACGTTGTTCCTTGGCGGAATTGGTGTCATGAATGTCATGCTGGTCGCCGTTCGCGAACGCACCCGCGAAATCGGTGTCCGCAAAGCGGTTGGGGCAACCGCCAGATCCATTCTGTGGCAGTTTTTTGTTGAAGCCGTCATTGTGGTTTTTTTAAGTGGCGGAATCGGACTCAGTATCGCCTACGGAATATGCGCCTTATTTAATATGCTCCCGATGCCAATGTTCTTTGCCGGGTTGATTCCCACGATTGATACCGGATTGATCGCATTTGGCCTCCTTGGCACAGTTGCAATCCTTTCGGCCATTTATCCAGCTAGCCAGGCAGCTTCAATTGATCCAATTGAAGCCCTCCGGTACGAACCAGGAAGCTGAAAGAGAATGAAGAATTGAGAATGAAGAATGAAGAATGAAGAAACAGTTGGTTCTTGGTTCTTGGTTCTTGGTTCTTGGTTCTTGGTTCTTGGTTCTTGGT
>CAZXCE010000016.1:0-35022 GCA_964639175.1 uncultured Clostridia bacterium | reverse complement strand
GGTCAGCGAATCAAACTTCCAGCCTATCCCTGGCACCGCGAGCGGTGTTGGATGACAGGGAACACAGATCTGACTTCAGCGCAGGAATTCCCCAAATCAACTGCATCTCAAGAATTGCCATCAACCCCACTCCTGACCAAAGAGATGTACTTTGCGGCTCTTCCAGAGGAACGGGAAAAACGGCTTGAGACCTATCTAGGTGCCATCATCGCCCGCGCACTTGGAATCGCTCCAGCTCAAATCAATGTGTTTACTTCCCTGGTCTCGTTTGGATTTGACTCACTCATGGCCATGACATTGAGAAGTCAGGTTGAAGCTGAATTAGGAATCACAGTGCCGATAGCGTCACTCCTCCATGACACATCACTCAAAACCCTCTCAACCACAATTCAACAAGCGCTAACGGCAACCCGAGCACCAAGCACCATCAAAATGACCGCCATGACCCTTGATGGCCCGTCCAATTTTGAGAACCCAAATACCAGGGTACCTGTGAACCAACCGCCCACCTCAACCACTGAAGATCTTCTTGACAAGGTCGATCAGCTTTCAGACGAGCAGGTCAAAGCCCTTCTGGAACAAATGATCAACAGTGGAGGGTCGTCGCATGGGCAATGATTTCCAGGATATTACAACCCTGAACCCGGAACAAAAACGAGCCTTACTTCGACAACTCTTAGAACAACGCCGCCACCAACCACCTTCCCCATTTCCACTTTCCCACGGCCAGCAGGCGCTCTGGTTTTTGTATCAACTGGCGACTGAAAGCTCAGCTTATAATGTTTTTCTGGCACTCAGGATCTGTTCCCCACTTCAGATTGAGATCCTTCAATCAGCCCTTCATCGAATTCTGCAGCGGCACCCTGCACTCCGGGCAACCTTTCAAACTGGTACGTCACACCCAACTCAAAAAATTGAGAACCTGTCTGAGTTCATTCTTCCAATTACCAATTGTACCGGGTGGGATGAAGCCCAACTCACAACTGAAATACTGACTCACGCCCACCGCCCGTTTGATTTAATCCACGGCCCGGCTTATCGGTTTCATCTCTTTTCTCTCGAACCAGAGAATCAGGTGCTGTTGCTGGCATTCCATCATCTGGTAACAGACTTTTTGTCCCTCATGATTTTGCTCAACGACCTGCGAGAGTTTTATCAAGCAGGTCAGGATGAACCTGAGGTTCAGCAACACCCTCCATCGGCGACCTATCAGGAGTTTGTTGGCTGGCAACAGCAATTTCTTTCGACTGAACAAGGACTGAGACAGTGGCAGTACTGGCAACAACAGCTTTCCGGTGAACTCCCAATTCTGGCACTTCCAACAGATCGGGTTCGTCCGCCAACCCAGACCTTTCAGGGCCGGTCACTTGATCTGGCACTGGATATGGAAGTCATCAGTCAGTTGAAGCTGATTGCGCAACGTGAGCAAACAACGCTCTTCACAGTTTTATTGACGGCCTTTCAGTTGCTTCTTTTTCGCTATTGCGGACAGGAAGAAATCCTGATTGGATCGCCGTTTGCAGGTCGAACTTCAGCTCAGTTTCGGTCAACAGTTGGATATTTTGTCAATTTGGTGGTGCTCCGGACTCACTTGAAAAGGAATCTCCCCTTTAGAACTGTATTGAGCCACAATCGCCAGGTTGTACTGGAAGCGCTTGAACATCAAGATTTCCCCTTTCCCTTGCTGGTTGAAAAATTACACATCTCCCGCACACCCAATCAGTCACCGCTCTTCCAATGTTCGTTTGCTTATGATCGGATTCCAGGAGGAGAACTGAGTTTTCTTTCAGCTCTCCTCTCAAACTGTCATCACACACAAATTGATTTTGGTCCTCTTCGAGTTGAACGGTTTCCACTTGAAGAGCAATTTGCTCAGTTTGATCTTTCCCTTTCAATTTTTGATACCAACCAGGCGTGTGTTGCCAGCTTTCAATACAACACAGACCTCTTCACACAGGAAACGGTTTCCCGAATCGCCAGCCATTATCAGCAACTCTTGATTGCGATTGCCCAAAACCCTGAGCAACCAGTCAATCAACTCACCTGGTTCACTGAAATTGAACGGCATCAATTCTTATGTCAGCGGGAACAGTCCGGCCAATCATTGCTCCTCACAGATACGGCGCTTTCCCGATTTGAAACCTGGGTAAACCAGTCACCCCACGCCTTCGCGATCACGCTTGATCAATCTCCATTAACCTACCGTGAGTTGAATGAAGCCTGCACCAGGATTGCTCAGGAGTTGCGTCAGCAGGGAGTCACCCCCAACACAATGGTTGGGATATGTGTCAATCGAACGATTGATCAGGTAGCCGGACTTTTGGCAATCTGGAAAGCTGGAGGGGTATATGTCCCTCTCGATCCTGAACTTCCCGAGGAACGAATTGCTTTTATTCTGACAGATGCAGGTGTCTCTGTTGTTTTAACCCACCGTCAGTTTGCCCAGCGATTTGCCCAGACCAGGATTTCAACCATTTACCTTGACTCCCAACTGGCGGTCAGCGCCAGTCAACCCCTTGAAGATCTGCAATTGACCGTATCACCCCAGTCACCAGCCTATGTTATCTATACGTCGGGCTCAACTGGGACGCCGAAAGGGGTTGTGGTTTCACACGCGGCGCTGTTGAACCATGTATTGGTGTGCCAGGAAAAGTATGAAATCACGCCAGCAGATCGAGTGTTGCAGTTTGCTTCGACCAGCTTCGACGTGTCGCTCGAACAACTGTTGCTGCCACTGATCAGCGGCGCCTGTGCCGTCATGCGTGGACCAGAACTCTGGAGCATCGAAGAGTTGTTTGACCAGATCAAACGCCATCAGATCACAGTGGCTGATCTGCCAACGGCGTACTGGCATCAACTGGTTCAAACTGCCAGCCATCGTTTTCCAGGCTGCCTGCGGTTAATGACCGTGGGGGGTGAGGCCATGACCACTGAGGTAGCCCGACGCTGGCAGAACTCCCCGCTGAGCTGCGTCAAACTGATCAATGTCTACGGTCCAACCGAAGCCACAATTTCTGCGACCTTCTTCGAAATTCCAGATGGTTTTCCAGCCACCTGTACCAGCCCGACAATCCCTATTGGGCGACCTTTTCCAAATCGCACGGTTTATATTTTAGATCCTGACCTGAATCCAGTTCCGATTGGCGTCTATGGAGAACTTCATATCGGAGGACCGTTGCTGGCCGAGGGCTACCTGAACCGACCAGAACTCACGGCTGAAAAATTCATTCCCGATCCGTTCAGTCACCATCCTGGTAATCGCCTTTACCGAACAGGAGATCGGGCTCGATTTCTTTCTGATGGGACGATTGAATTTTCCGGTAGAACTGACCAGCAAATAAAACTGCGTGGCTTTCGAATCGAACCTGGCGAAATCGAAGCCGTTTTTGCTACCTGCCCTGACGTTGAGCAAAGTGTGGTGATGCTCCGAGAGGATCTCCCTGGCGGTAACCAACTGGTGGCATACGTGGTCATGCGCTCAGGTTCCCGCACGGGTGCCGGCCTGCGGACCTGGCTCAAAGATCGCCTTCCGGTCTATATGCTGCCCTCGACCATAGTCAAACTGGATTCATTTCCCTTGACCGTCAGTGGAAAAATCAACCGTCGGGCATTGCCATCACCAGCGGAACGTGCCAAACCAGCTTCTGATCCCACCCACGACCAGCCACCTTCGCTCAGTCCCATCGAAGGCATACTGGTTTCAATCTGGCAGGACATCTTGAAGCAACCGCACCTCGGCCTGCACGACAATTTCTTTGAGTTGGGCGGAGATTCGCTCTTGAGCCTGCAAGTTGTGTCCCGAGTCACACAGGCAGGTCTGGGCATTACCCCAAGACATATTTTCCAATTTCCGACGATTGCTGAACTGGCGCAAGCACTTAAACCCAAATCCAGACCAGCCATTGATCAGACTCCCGTTGTGGGTCCAGTTCATCTGACCCCAATTCAACACTGGTTTTTCGAACAAAACCTGACCAACCGTGACCACTGGAATCAGGCAGTGTGGCTGCAATGCCACCAAAAACTCAAAGGTCAACTCTTGCGAGCTGCCTGGAATGTGTTGGTATCTCACCACGACGCTTTGCGTGGACGGTTTGTATTCAACAATGAGCAGCGGGAACACTTTTTCGATCAGCCGGACGAAGCAATTTCACTGGTTCAAATTGATTTTTCACATATACCAGAGTCGGAATGGGACGCTGAGCGGAATAAACGATTTCAGGCAGCTCAGACACAACTGCGAATTGATCAAGGTCCGATGATCCAGGTCATTCACCTCGATTATGGAGAATTTGCGTCAGATCAGATATTTGTGGTGATTCATCATCTGGTGGTTGATGCTGTTTCGTGGCGGATTTTGCTCGAAGATCTGACTACTGTTTATGGACAGCTTGATCAGGGTCAACACATCCAGTTGCCATCGAAGACAACCCCAATGTCGGTATGGGCCCACCAGCTTCTGGAATATGCCGGGTCTCCAGCGCTTGAACAGGAGCTTCCCTACTGGAACTCGCTTCCCTGGGATCTCGTGACAGCCTTGCCAGTTGAGAAAACGGGGATCAATGACGAAGGATCCACCCAACATCTCACCCTCACCTTGAGTGAAACTGAAACTGAGGCATTCTTTGGCCGGCTCAAAAAAGAGGTAAAAGCCTCTCCCCTGGAGGCATTGCTGACCGGGTTTGGGTTAACAATTGCAGCCTGGACACAGTCCCAGGCAGTATTGATTGATTTAGAAGGTCATGGTCGAGAGGATCTTTTCCCAAACCAAATTGACCTGTCACGGACTGTCGGCTGGTTTACGACTATTTTTCCAATCATTGTGGAAGTTGCGTTGAATCCCGCAACGATTGAGCAGGCGCTTCCGGCAGTTCAGGAACGACTTCGTCAGATTCCCAACCATGGAATTGGATATGGCATTGCTCGATTCTTGAGCGAACCTGCAATTCGAACCAGTCTCAGTCACTTTCCACAGGCACAAATCAGTTTCAACTATCTTGGCCAACTGGACCAGTTGGTGGGGAATTCATCGCTGTTTCGCCAATTTCTCAACCTTGAAGGAACTTTCATTGGCCCTGAAAATCAGAGAACGTACCTGCTTGACCTGAATCTTGCCCTGGTAAACCAAAGATTGCAGATTGACTGGGGATATAGTTCAAATCTTTTTACGCCGGATCTGGTCAGGTCGCTGGCTGAGCAATACCGCCAGCACCTGCTCCAGTTTGCAACACATTCGCAGGAGGACGATTCACGCTGGGTTCAATTACTGGAAAGCCGGTTTGTCGGCCTCACGCCTGAACAGCGTCATCAAATTCGACAGCGGATCCCAGCCGCTCAAAAAGCCTTTCCGTTGACACCTGGGCAGCAAGAAATGCTCGGGCTGGCCAGCCAGTCGTTGGTCTCGACTGTGTATTTATTGCAGATGCAATGGACGCTTACTGGTGCAGTTGATATCGCTCAATTGCATCACGCCTGGCAACACGTCTGGCAACAATGTCCAGTTCTCTCAAGCATCTTCCTTGGAAAACAGGATCTGGAGCGTCTTCCAATACCGATCCAAATTCAATTAGCGCAACCAGAGTTTGAATGGACGGTTCTGGACTGGACCAGCCAGCCCCCTGCACACCAGGCACAAAATCTTGAGCACTGGCTCAAGCAGGATCGGGAACAGGGAATTTCGCTCATCCAGTCTCCGCTGTGTCGAATCACCATCATTTGCAGATCGGCCACTCAAACCCAACTGATCTGGACGCTCCCGCACATCCTGCTGGACGGATGGAGCGTTTCGCTCGTGATTGAGGGCGTCCAGCAAACCTATGCAGCACTTCAAAACCATCAAGTACCGATCTGGCAATCACCATCCTATGACACCTATTGGGAATGGAGGTGTGACCTCCCTATCAAAACCCAACCAGATCAGTCACCGGCACCTGCCAGGATGACGTCATCTCTTCCCTATGAAAAAGCGGCTCTGCGCAACCGCCCATCACCTGATACCAGCTATGGAGTGGAGCACGTGGTGATGGATGAAGCACAGGTTGAGAGCCTCTTGCGCTTTGCCCGCTCAACTCAGATCACAGTCAATACCCTGGTTCAGGCCGCCTGGGCCCTGGTTTTAGCACGTCATAACCGTGAACAGACGGTTGTTTTTGGCACAACTGTGTCTGGACGCGTGGGCAATCTATCTCAGGCGGAAGCAATTGTGGGAATGATTATGGAAACAGTGGCGGTAGCAGTCACAATTCCGGAAGAACAATCAGTTGCTGAATGGCTCCGTAGCATTCAAATTCAATTACTTTCAATTCAAGAAGTTACCAAATTCGCACCTGCGCAGATAGAAGCTTTACGCCTGGCAGAACCGCAGCCACCGATGTTCAAAAGTGTTATTCGTTTTCAAAACTACTATCGTGGAGATTTTGAAAAACCTGTGACTTCTGATTTGGAATGGCGCGAAGAACAATGCTATGATCTCTGGCACTATCCCTTGAGTCTCAGCATCACCCCAGGTCAAACCATTTCAATTTGGGCGACTTTCGACGTAGCCTGGATTGAACCTCAAGCCGTCGTCCAGGTTCTTGTAGAATTTACGCATACGCTTGAAAAACTGCAGGAAGACTCACAAAAGGCACTCTCAGCCTTTCTCTCACCCCTGCCAGATTCTCAACCCTAGTTTTTCTCATCTCGTTGGTTTCAGAAGCCCTATGTTGACGAACAACACACTGCGCAAACTTGTTCTGTTCTCACTTTTTGGAGTCCTGGGGTTCCCCGGCATCAAATTGATATCACCAGACTTAACCGTCATGGCCCAGAGTGGATCAACCACCGGAATGATTGTGGGTCGAGTCAAGGATGTCGGAGGAGCGGTCATTGCTGGTGCACCAGTCAAAGCCCGCCAGATCGAAACCAACCTGGAACGCACAGCGGATGCTGATGAAGACGGCAATTACCAGTTTCTGCAGCTCCCTCCCGGAAACTATGAAGTTGTGGTTGAACTCGAAGGATTTGCCCCGAAAAAAGAACGGGTCTTGATCAACATTGGAACCTCAGCGCTGGTCCAGATGACCTTGGTTCCGGAAGGTGCGGTTGAAACCGTGAATGTGGAAGCGGCGGTTTCTTTTGCGCGGGACAAAACTGAAAGTAGTGCGATCAATGGTGCAGATCGAATTGATAATCTTCCGATCAATCGTCGGAATTTTCTTGATTTTGCGGTTACTTCCCCGCGAGTTACAGTTGATCGGTTACCAGTTCAGGGCGTGGTGGCCACCTCGGGGTTATCGTTTAATGGTCAATCCAGTCGGCAAAACAACATTACAATTGATGGATTAGACAATAATGACTCGACGAGCGGCACGGTCCGTTCAACCTTTAGCCAGGAAGCAGTACGTGAGTTTCAGGTGGTTTCGGACAGTTATTCAGCCGAATTTGGCCGTGCCCTGGGTGGAGTTGTGAATATTGTGACCAAAGGTGGGAGCAATGATCATCATGGTACGGCATTCTTTTTCGTTCGCAACGATGCGGTCAGTGCCCGAAATGCCTTCTCGGAAATCAACCCACCCTATAAACAATACCAGTTTGGAACAACGGTTGGCGGCCCGATCAAAAAAGATAAATATTTTTATTTTGCTTCGTTTGAACGACTGTCTGTCAAACAAAATAACATTGTCACCATTCCAGATCAGGTCGTGGAATCAGCACATCGCCTTGGGTTTTCATACGTGGCAAATGGCCCACAACCGTTTGCCCTGGGTTCGACTTCTTTACTTGGAAGAGCTGATCTTCAACTGACCCCAAATGACCTCCTGACGCTTCGGTATAATTATGGGGGAACCTTTGACGGTAACTTTGAACCGTTTGGCGCCAATATTGACCGCTCCGGGTCAGCCACACAACGCTTGAATGACAATCAAATTGCAGCAAGTAATACATACATCAATGGGAATCTGAATTTAGTCAATGAGTCAAGATTCCTCTATAGCCGCCGTTCCCAGGATGTGGTCAGTGATTACCCAGGCCCACTGATTCGAATTGAAGGAGAGTTAGGTCGTATCGTGTTTGGTAAATCTGTATTTACCAACCAACCCCGTGAATTGAGTAACTATCAACTGGTCAATAACATCTCGCTCTCCCGTGGAAACCACCAATTAAAATTTGGAGTTGATTTTCTCCATTTAACAGCTCAAAACCGCATTCCAAATCGTGAACAAGGTGCAGCCACGTTTGCCAACCTTGACCTTCGGTTTATTGATTTGCCGGGAGATGGGTTCTTTACCGCTCTGCAAACATTTGACCCGGCCACCAGAACACCAGCACAACGGGAATTTTTGACCGCGCTTGCCCCCTTGCTGCCACTGTTTGCGTATTCGCAAAACTATCCAACCAACCTTCCGCTCGCAGACTTGCCACTTCCGCAAGCCTACGGCCAGGGCTTTTTCTCGAAAGACCAGTTATCAGTCACCCAAAAATTCTTTTCACTCTTTGCCCAGGATGACATCAAAGTCCGGGATAATCTTTTAGTGAAACTCGGGGTCCGCTACGATTTGTTTCGAACTGACCTTTATGCCAAAAATAATGGGAACTTCAGCCCACGGATTGCAATTTCATACAGCCCTAAGAAATTTCCGCGCCTTTCCACATTTCTCACATATGGGTTCTTTTATGCGCCACCAAACATTAGCCCATTGTTTGTCGTGTACCCTCAACCCCGTGATATCTCTTTCCAACTTTTGCCCGATTCAATTTTATCGTTCTCACGCCCGACCCGAAACTTCCCTGTCTCCGATCAAGTTCCTGAAGGGCTTGGGTTTGTCCCCCAATTTGGGCTTGGCCTCCAAATTCAACCTGATCTTCATACCAGCTACACCCAGCAAGGAAGCTTAGGCTTTACCTTTTTCCTGAATCAATCAAGCTCGCTCAACGTCTCATATAACTACGTTCGCGGAATCCGGTTATTTGGCCTGCGTGATGTAAACCCAGTTGTAAGAGTCACATCACCACTGCAGTCAGAAAACTTCATTAATGGTCGAATTGATACGACCCGCGGGGCCGTCACTGAATTTGGGACCACTTATGACAGTTACTATCATGGAGCAACCGTCTCATTTAATCGGCGGTTTTCGAATCGAGTTGGGTTTCTAGCGAATTACACCTATGCCAAATCAATTGATAACACTTTTGATTATGCAGGTGTTGTTCAGGAAATTGAGTATGTTTTTAACCTGAGAAGTGAGCGGTCACTCTCAGTGCAAGATACCCGTCATCGGCTTACAGTCTCTGGAAACTGGGATTTAAGCTATACCAAAAATAAGTTCTTGCGTGATTTCTCAGTATCAACCATCATTTCCATGAACACCGGGCGACCATATAATCTGGTGGTTGGACAGGACCTGAACTTTAATGATATTCCGTTTGACCGCCCTGAAGTGGTTGGTCCAGATGGTGTCAGACGACCCGTCGGTCGCAATGCAGGCATTACTCCGGGATTTGCGAATGTTGATTTTCGATTGACGAGGACCCTCTCTTTTAAAGAAAAGATCAATTGCCTACTCATTGCTGAGGTCTTCAATCTTTTCAATCGGGTCAATATTGATCAAATCAACCGGTTCTTCCCACTTGACCCGAGCGGAAATTTTAACCTTCCCTCCCAGGAGAATGGTCGTTACATCGTTACCCGTGATCGATACTTGAGTTCATTTTCACCGCGCCTCTTCCAATTTGGGGTACGGGTGACTTTTTAGTCCGTTCGGACTGAAATGAACTCTCCAACAAACGTGGAACTCTATCTGGGCACCCTTGTGGTGCCCAGTGTTTTTCTGGAATTTAGCGTTCCGCTTCTCTCAAAGGTTTGGTAAAAACTAAACTTTGCCCCCAAGGTACTTGACTCGAAAGCACCACTCTGAATCAGAAATTTCACTTTTTCACCACTGAAATGACCCGCGAACTCCCTTTTGCCCACACAAGCACCACGTTTGAAGCCCTGCCTGACCCGACCCGCTGGAAAAGCCTGACCGTTTTATCAGCCGTTATGTTTGCTCTTTCGCTCGATGGCTTTCTGACGTATGTCGCCATTCCTTCAATGCAAGAGGAAATGGCCGCAAAATCGGCTCAAATGCAACTCATTGTGGCCTCTTACCAGATTGCCACCGCCAGTTTCTTGATCACTGGTGGTAGGATTGGCGATCTTTTTGGCCGTAAACGCATGTTTGTTATCGGAACATTAGGGTATGCCCTTTCCTGGGGGTTGTGTTTCTGGCTCCATAATATTTATTTAATTATTGGGATGTATATCCTCCAGGGCCTGGCGGGTGCAATCATTTCACCCCAGGTGTTATCAATTCTCTCAGTTAGTTTTAATCTCAAAGAACGAAATCGTGCCTTTGGTTTTTATAACGCCGCGCTTGGTTCAGGAGCGTTACTTGGGCTGTTTATTGGCGGCGGCATTGTACAATGGTTTGGATGGCGGGCTATTTTTCTGGTCAGCGTGCCAATTTCAATCCTGGCAGCTCTCTTTGCCCCTAAATTTTTACGGGAATCACGATCTTTCTTCGGCACCTTTCTCGATCTGCTTGGAGTCGGGATTTTAGGACTTGGACTTTCTTTTATGGTCGGGTCACTTGTTGTTGGGCGCGAGGCTGGCTGGCCACCAATTGCGATCTTCTGTCTGGTTGGATCAATTGCCATTATTGGTTTTTTTCTCCGGTATGAACAACTCAAAGCTGGTGACCAGAATAGTTCTCCGCTCATACCAGAAGGACTTTTATCCAATCGAGCCTATGTCATTGGATTAATAGTGATCCTCCTTTATGCAACAACCCAAAGCTCATTTTTCTTTACCTTTGTGATTTTCATTCAGGTAGGCCTCCAGTTTAAGCCACTCTCAGTTGCTTTTATGTTGGCCCCAATGACAATTGGGTTTATCTCAGGGTCAATTTTTGCTTCACACTTTACGAAGCATTTTGGACAAAAAACCTTGACGATTGGGGTTCTAGTGATGGGTTTGGGTCCGGTGATTGCCTATATCGCGTTGACAAGCAGTACGATCAATTTCATTGCCTTATCACTTGCGCTTATGATCCAGGGTGCCGGTATGGGCCTTATCATGACTCCATTGTATAACCTCATTCTTGCCAAAGTCCGGCGTGCCATTGCTGGAGCAGCAACTGGTGTCATGACGACTGTGCAACAAATCGGCGGGGCACTTGGCATTGCTATTGTCGGAGTGATCTTTTTCGGAATCCTGGGTAGCCGTCAGGCCATGCCAAATGTGACCCAGGCGCAAGCGTACACCGCCGCTTTCACCGGTTCGCTCTGGTATAACCTGAGCGTGTGTATTGCAATATTTATCCTGCTCCAGTTTCTCCCTCGCCAAAGTACCGGGAACACTGGCCCGTTGAAATCTCCAGTCGGAAAACTCCCCGGCCTTGATTAGAATTGATATCAGTTTGGAGTCAGTAGTTCGTAGTTAGTAGTTCACTAAGTTTATTTGATTGAATAATTTAGCCTTCTACGAGTTGAACCAGGTGATTCCAAATTGGTATTCCTCCCTCTCGCTGGTACAATCGGGGTTCCTCAACCTCAACGCGTCTGGAGGAACCCCGAATGCCTGCTTTCCTTCGCAAAGCCACCAGAGTATATCTGTGCCATCCCCATCCTGGGTGCAAACTGGTAACAGACGTCTCAACCCAAGACATCACACCGGATTGCCGCCAACACCCTTTTCCAGGAAAAAATTGACCTTTCCAAGACGAAGAAAGAATAAGTCATGGAACAAATTGAGCGCCAAATCCATTTACTCTGTGGCCAAATTGCTGAAAAATTTCATCCAGAACAAATCATTCTCTTTGGATCACACGCTTGCGGGTATCTCCCTCTGAACCCTGAACCCTGAACCCCGAACCCTGATTTGCTTTATGGAAGCTTCGAAACCTGACGCCCTCCAACCTGCACTTGTGGACGTTCCGAAGTCGGAGACGCTAGCGCCGTCGGCTCTGGTCATTGAACAAATCGAGTTTCAGGAACAGCTTGCCGTTCAATCCGTGCCGGAAAAGCTCCCGTTCCAACCGACGATTCCGGATGTGGCTCCCTACTGGGCTGCTGTGCGCGAGATTGGCTGGCCGGCTTACCAACGGCTCTGGCAGCTTTTCCGGGTGATGTTTGGGTTTGCCTTTCCGCTCTGGGTTGAATGGTTCTCCGTCCAGGATCGCACCGCACTTCCCCGCTGGTGGCAGCGCCTCGCCCATCGGTGGACGGTCTGGTATGCCAGTCGCCGCCTCTCCATAAAAGATCCAGCCCAACGCGAGGCCCAACGAGCCCAAACCCTGCGCGAAGACCTGACGGCCCTGGGGCCCACGTTCATCAAAATCGGCCAGACGCTTGCAACCCGTCCAGATTTGTTGCCGCTCGCTTATATCAAAGAACTCTCGCTGCTCCAGGATGAAGTTCCCTGCTTCCCCAATGAACTGGCCTGGGCGCGCATCCGCGAAGAACTCGGCAAAGCGCCTCACGAACTGTTTCTCAGCATTGATAGCGAACCACTCGCGGCGGCCAGTCTTGGACAGGTCTACCGCGCACGGCTCAAGTCAGGCGAAGAAGTTGTCATTAAAATCCAGCGCCCCAATCTCGAAGAAATTTTGCACCTGGATTTGACGGTACTTCGCTACGTGGCGGCAGTGCTCGAACGCTATCCGGAATGGATTCAAGGAATTGACTGGCTTGGCGTCGTGGATGAATTTGACCGGATGATCCACGAAGAAACCGATTATGAGAAAGAAATCGAAAACGCCGAACGGTTTCGCCAAAACTTTGCCGACTGGAAAGACACGGTGTATGTCCCTCGAATCTACCCGGAGCTTTCTTCCCGCCGCATCATCACCATGGAGTACATCGGCGGCCTCAAACTCACTGACCTCGAAGGTCTCAAGGCTGCCGGACACCAACCGATTGAAATCATTCGACTTCTGACCCGGACCTACCTCAAGCAATTGCTCGAAGACGGTTTTTTCCATGCGGATCCGCATCCAGGAAATCTCAGAATGATGCCCAATGGCAAGCTGGCCTTCTTTGATTTTGGGATGGTTGGGCAAATTACCGACGAGATGCGCAGCGGTATGATTGATGCCTTTTTCCATATCGTCGAACGCGACATCGTCGGCATCGTTGGAGACGCCATTGCGCTGGGCTTCTTGCGACCTGGATTTGATCCAGAGGAATTTCGTCCAGTGGTCGAATCCATTTTTTCCCGGTATGTTGGTGTCAAAATCGGCATGATTCGGTTTCAGGACCTGATGGCCGCCGTGGCCGACACAATTTATAGCTTTCCGTTCTACATTCCCGCCAATTTCACCTTCATCATTCGCGCCCTGACCACAATTGAAGGCATCGGGTTGCTCGTCGAACCGAAATTCAGCTTCTTTGATGCCGCCCGCCCTCACGCCAAAGAATTTATGCTCAAGCGTGAGTCAGCCCACCTGCGCAACCAGATTCTTGGAAAATTGATTCGTGGCGAAGAAGGCAACATCGCCTGGAACAAGGTCTGGAATCTGGTCAAACTCGCCTATCGCCACTACTTTAAAAAAGCTCCAAGCAATCCGGATGGGGTTTCGTGACCTTTTACCTGTAGTTTTTGGCTTGCACCTCGAAGGGTTGCCGTTCGGATAGCCGGTTGGTTGGCCGCTTTGGGCCTACCACCGGATCTGGTAGCCTACTATTTCCTCCCGCGCCCGCCGCGCCCCGATGGGGCGCGGCGGGCGCGGGAGATGAGGGAGGCGCTTACGGTCCGGTGGTAGCTCGCAAAGCCTCGCAACACACCGACTATCCGAACGGCAACCCTTCAGGATGCTCAAACCAATTTTTATTTACCTTGTTCCAACCCAATGAAACCAAAAACCCTACACGTGAAGGGATATACTGGCTGCCAAATTGGGAAAATAAGATGACCTGAAAAACCCCCATTTCGGGGTTCACTTCTCAGGCAGACTGGATTAGAGTATCCACACCTGTATTTTCTTTTCCGAACCAATGTCTGAAGGAGTTACCCGCAGCCGAACCGTCCACCAGTGGAAGTTCACCTCTCGAACAACTCCTGGTTGAGCTAACCGGTTGCCGGCCAGTCACATGGACCCGAAACTTGCTGCTATTTCCCAATCTGTCATCGCGTCGTACACCAGTTGCAAACCCATCATTCACCATATCGAACGCGGAACGCTTCCCTCACGGAGCGTCATCATCAACATCCTGGGTGCCTTTCGGGAAGTCATCTTTCCAGGCTACTTTGGGATGGCCGGGCTGGACGCCGGTGGGGTCGAAGCCCGTGTTCGCGATCTGGTCGCCGAGATTCACGATGATTTGACCAAACAGGTGCTGCTCTGCCTGTGTCACGACCGGCAACTGGATCTTCCCAACTGTAAAGATTGCCCCGAATGTAAGAACCAGGCGCGCGCCATTGTGCTCGATGTGCTTGAACATCTACCGGCGCTCCGCGAAACAATGGCAGCGGATGTCGAAGCAGCCTATGTCGGTGACCCGGCGGCCCATAGCTACGATGAAATCATTTTGAGCTATCCGGGCTTGCAGGCGATTATGATCCATCGGATTGCTCACGCCCTGTTTCAACGCAAAGTGCCCCTCATTCCACGCATTATGTCGGAATATGCCCATGGTCGAACCGGGATTGATATTCATCCGGGCGCCCAAATTGGGAAACGGTTTTTTATTGATCACGGAACAGGCGTTGTCATCGGCGCGACGTGCATTATCGGCGATAACGTCAAGATTTATCAGGGAGTTACCCTCGGAGCACTTTCGTTTCCGAAAACAGAGGATGGCGAACTGGTCCGCAATACCAAACGGCATCCAACGCTTGAAGATGATGTGGTGATTTATTCGGGGGCGACGATTCTTGGCGGAGACACCGTGATTGGCCGTGGCAGCGTGATTGGTGGCAACGTCTGGTTAACGCATTCAGTGGCACCGTACAGCAAAGTCGTCATTAAAGACCCTGAAATTCGCATCAGCAATCGCCCGGCGAAAATGGCATAAGGCAAGGCGCGGGACGCTGGTTGTCAGGTTAGGAACTAGCGCCTGGTTTTTGGAATTTAGTTCTTGGTTCTTGGTTCTTGGTTCTTCGAAGGTATTGATCCTAAAACACTAAGCACCAAGCACCAAGCACCAGGTACCAAGCACCAGGTACCAGGTATTTACACTCATCCAGGAGGGAATTTTATGAAACTCTTTAACCTATTTTTAGCCATTTCCCTCATCATCAGCACACTCAGCGTCAGCCAACCTGCCGTTTCAGCTTATTCCAGTTCGCTCCACCGCCAAAAAGGCGGATCCATTGAAGATGCCATCATTGATGCAGTTGGCGTCGCCGTTCCACTTGGCAAAGAAGCCGTCCGGTCACTGGTCAAACCGATTCTCGACACCGTCACCATCACGCCTCAACAGGAAATGCAGATTGGCAACCAGTTTTTTCAAAATATTAAGAAAAAACTTGGCTCAAAACTTGATCGGGATCAACGTGAAGTGGCCTATGTGACCTCGATTGGCAATGTGCTCGCGACCAATGTCAAACGCAAAGGGATTAAATACAAATTTCATGTGGTTGAAGATCGCCTCCCCAATGCCTTCGCCATCGCCGGGGGACACGTTTTTATCTATCGCGGATTGCTTGAAACGGTGATTGAAAACGAAGCCCAACTGGCGGCGGTCATTGGACATGAAATTTCACATGTGGATGCCGAGCATACCGTGGATTTCTACAAGCCAGTGGTGGCGGCTTCACAATTACCGTTTGCCGATGTCTCGGTTCTGATTGCTGCACTTGGGTCAAAATTGCTCACCTTTTCTTATAGCGAAGTTCAGGAAAGCGAAGCTGACAATCTTGGGACGGTTTTAGCTTTCAAAGCCGGGTATGAACCCGCCGAAGGCAAAAATATGCAGCAACGATTGGGATCACTCAAATCTACGGGTGCGACTGACCCCTTGACCGGGTTGGCTGATACGGTGTTTCGAACCCACCCTCCATCACAAAAACGCGCGGCGGCCATTGACGCACTTTCAAAAAAACTTCACACCCAAAAGCCAAACCAGAAGACTTATGTCGGCGAAGCCAATTATCGCCAGCGCATCCCGATGACCCAGAAGATTTTGGAGTGACGGTACCTGGTTTTTGGTGCTTAGACCTGGTGTTTAGTGCTTTGGGATCAATACCTTCGAAGAACTAAGTACCAAGCACCAAGTACCAGTCACCAAGCACCAAAAACCAAGCACCAAGCACCCTTTCTGAACGACAAATTGCCCTCTCAACTCAATACTTTCAAGGAGTCACATCCTCTTATGCTGACAATTGAACACATTCATGCGCGGGAAATTCTTGATTCCCGTGGAAATCCAACGGTTGAAGCCGAAGTCCAGCTTTCAGATGGAACCTGGGGAATGGCCGCCGTGCCGTCGGGGGCTTCGACAGGTGAAAACGAAGCGCTTGAACTCCGGGACGGCGACAAAGGTCGCTACCTTGGAAAAGGGGTCCTCAAAGCCGTTGCCAATGTGAATGAACAAATTGCCAAAGCGCTGTATGGTTTCAACGCTCTGGATCAAATCGGCGTGGATCGAACCATGCTCCAGCTTGACGGAACCAAAAACAAAGCGGTGCTTGGCGCCAACGCCATGCTGGCCGTTTCGCTGGCAACTGCCCGGGCAGCAGCCAATGCACTGGAAATTCCACTGTATCGCTATCTCGGCGGAGCCCACGCCCGAACGCTGCCGGTCCCCATGATGAACATTCTCAACGGCGGTGCCCACGCCGATAACAATGTTGATTTCCAAGAGTTTATGATTGTCCCAATGGGAGCGTCTTCATTTGCTGAAGCGCTTCGCTGGGGTGCCGAAGTCTTTCATACCCTGAAAGGCGTGCTCAAAAAACGTGGCTATTCAACGGCAGTTGGCGATGAAGGCGGATTTGCTCCGAGCGTCAAATCAAACGTTGAAGCGATTGAAGTAGTCCTTGAAGCCATCACACAGGCTGGATATAAACCCGGCGACCAGATTTTCATTGCCCTCGACCCGGCAGCGAGCGAGTTTTACATTGATGGCTCATATGTGTTTAAAAAATCAGACGGCTCCAAGAAAACATCCGAGGAAATGGTTGACTACTGGGTCAACTGGGTTGATCAATACCCGATTATTTCCATCGAAGACGGGATGGGTGAAAATGACTGGGATGGCTGGTCATTGATGAGCCAGAAATTGCGTGACCGCATTCAACTCGTTGGTGATGACCTGTTTGTGACCAACGTTGAATACCTGCGCAAAGGGATTGACCTCAATGTGGCAAATGCCATTCTGGTCAAAGTCAATCAAATCGGAACGTTGAGCGAAACGATGGACACGGTCGAACTCGCCCGGACCCGACGCTATGGCGCGATTATTTCACATCGCTCCGGCGAAACCGAAGACACCTTTATTGCCGATCTGGCCGTCGCGCTCAATGCCGGTCAAATCAAAACGGGTTCTGCCAGCCGGACTGACCGGGTGGCCAAATACAATCAATTGCTCAGAATTGAAGAAGAACTCGGTGCCTCAGCCCTCTATGCTGGCTGCGGTGGGTTCTATCAGTTGCAGACCAAAAAGAGCGAATAGCCAAACAGGGCGAAGGGCTTGGGGCTGAGGGTAGAAAACACCTGATTTCAATTGGTTTATCAGCCCTTCGCCCTCACCCCCAAGCTCTTCGCCCTTCACCCTCAGATTGAGTACCAACTACCAACCACGAAGCACAAAGCACACAACACTATGGGTTTATTTTGGAATCGTAAGAAAAAGGATGCCTCTGAAGGTGAGGCGCCGAAGCAAAGCTTGTTCAATCGCCTGATGGGCCGCGAAGCAGAAGCCCCCAAACCATCTGAGGAGTCATCTGCAGTTCAAAGCACGGAAACGCTGACCTCAGCGGGTGTGGCGCCAGCAATCGAAACTCCCGCATCACCAGAAGTTATTCCTTCTCCGGTTCAATTTCAGCCAGCCGCGCTGCCACCTGTGGCAGAGCCCATTCCCCCGCCGGCGGTTTCAGTCCCTTCGGCAACATCACCACAACCAGAAACTTCCGGAGTGGTTCCACCCACCCCAGCTCTGGTTGAACCCGGTGAACCAGGCGGAAAATCAGGGTTTCTCAGTCGGTTTTTTGGTCGTGGACAGTCAGAGGCGCCAACAGCACCACTCCCTCCCCTTCCAACGCCGGTCGAAGTCATCACCCCGACCCTGAGCCCTGAAGAAGAAGCCAAGCAGAAATTTTTCTATCGCTTCAAAAATGCAGTCCAAAAAACCCGTGAAAATATTGTTGGACGACTCGACACACTGTTGCGTGGACAGAAGGTGATCAACGCCCAGGTCATGGATGATCTCGAAGAGATTCTGCTGGGGTCTGACATTGGCGTTCAAACCACGCTGGATCTGGTTGAAAAAATTCGCAAACAGGTAGACCGCAACCAGATTAACAATGTGGATGAGTTAAAGCGGTTGCTGAAATCAGAGTTGCTGGCGATTCTCACCGCACCTCCACCAAAGCGCAATTTTGGCGGCAAATCGGTTGCCTCTGAACTTGAACTCGCTGACGATATTCGGCCTTATGTCATGATGATGGTCGGCGTCAACGGCGTCGGAAAAACCACCACCATTGCCAAACTGGCCAACCTCATCAAAAAAGAAGGCAATAAAGTGCTGATTTGTGCGGCTGACACATTCCGGGCAGCGGCTTCGGACCAGCTTGCCGTCTGGGCTCAGCGCACCCAGGTAGATCTGGTGCAGCAAAAACCGGGAACGGACCCGGCAGCCGTGGTTTTTGACTCGCTCCAGGCAGCCAAAGCCCGTGATGCAGATGTGGTCATCATTGACACAGCCGGGCGACTACATACCAAAACCAACCTGATGCAGGAACTTGAAAAAATGACCCGCATCGCCAAACGTGAAGTTCCCCAGGCCCCTCACGAAGTGCTGCTGGTCATTGACGCCGTTACTGGCCAAAACGGACTGGAGCAGGCTCGTCAATTTACCCGGAGCGTGGCGGTCACTGGCATTGTGCTGACCAAACTGGACGGAACGGCCAAAGGCGGCATTGTGGTGGCCATCTCCAAAGAACTGGGAATTCCAATCCGCTATGTTGGCATTGGCGAACAGATGGATGACCTGGTGGTGTTCTCACCTGAAGATTATGTAAATGGGTTGTTTGAGTAGGGGCGGACCGATGTATCCGCCTTCCCAGCAGATCAAAGTGTCTGCCAAAAAAATTGAGCCGGTCTGAAACCCAGATTTTCAGACCGGCTTTTTAATTTATACACAATGCAATTGAGAGAGGAGGACCACTTGCAAAAGTACTGTGGGTTCAGTGAGATGACCTGCACTATTTGAATTTTGCTAAACCCTGAACCCTGATTGTGCTTACTCTTCTGATTCAGTTTCGGCAGCGCGTTTCCCAGTTTTTGGGGCACCCGGCGTGGCATCAACCACCGCTGTACCAATGTTGAATCCCTGGACAAATGCGGTCACACCAAAGACCTGGTTGAGCGCTCCGGCTGCGGTTTCGGTCAACGTCACCCCGACGTTCCCAATCGTCACTCGTCCATTGGCCCCTGGTTGAATGGGTAAGGTTAAGGCTGGCAGGGCCAGGTCAAAGAGCGGTAACCGTCCGAGCAACGTACCATTGACCACCACCAGACCCGTCAGAACCGGAGTGGTGCCGGTTGTATCAATGACAAAATTCAGCAACTGCACCCGCGTTGAGCCAGCCGTCAGGGTCAAACCACCCGTGTGATCAATTTCACCTTTGGCCGTGCTCAGATCAAGCGCACCTGACGGAATTGGAAATGAAGCAATACCACGTTTGAGTTTTGCGGGTGCGACCCGATCTGGTGCGACACCTAAAGTTGTCAATGCTCCAACAAAATCAGTACTCAACGTCACGCTGGTTTTCCCACCGGCCAGCGTGGCCGTGCCCGCCTGGGCAAATGACGGAACGAAACAAGCCAGAACCACAACGGCTGCGATTGCAAATTGAACGAGTTGGACCTTTACTGAACGCATAAGAAAAAATCTCCTGATATGTGTGTTTTTAATCTTTCTTTTTTGTTTTCGGTGGGAATGAACATTCGCTCTAGATGAAAGCGTGTCGAGCACCTGTCATCACAGCAGAAAGCACCTCGACAATCCATAGACAAGTTAATGTAAATGAGTTGCGTGTAAATATCTCTTGTGGATGCTCGACGTGGCTGATTTCGTCTGGATGTGAAAACTGGATGCAAAAATCTTCCGGATTTTTATTTTTTCTTCCGAATCCAAAATAAACTCTTTTTTTATAATATTTTACACATCTTCTATTTTTTTCAATCTAATCCTGACATCAATCTTCTGGGGGATTTACTCAAACTTCCAGATGAGATTTCTACACATCTGAGTTGTGCATTCTCTTTTTGCCTCACTTTTTCCACCACTATTTTTCCTTGATAAATACCAGACAAATACCAGACAAATACCAGACAATTTCTTTCAAATTCAGAGATTTACCATACGATTTTGCTTGACAGCGCCAAAAAAAGGTCTAGCATAGGCATCAGTTTTTGAGGTTGTTTGTCAGAACTTTGCAGCCGAGTCTACTTTGCAACGAAAGAAGTAGAGCGGGGGAACCAACTGGAAGCCAGTCATCAGCCTGTGTGATGCCAGCTTTCTGGGGTGAATCTGGATTGATCTTCAGCAATGAGTGATCTCCAGTAGGGCACTTCCAAGCCCGAATCCGTCAGCTAACCTCGTAGGCACGTTTGGAAGGGCGAACCGATCTGCGTGTCAAAGAGATGAAGACCACAGACCGTTTGGGCCTGTGGTCTTTTGCTTTTTGGCGAAACACATATGAATCAACCAGCTACGATTTGCGTCACTGTGCTTTCTATTCCCCAATTGACAGGGGCGGACCATTCACAGGGACTGTGTCGGTTGCAGGTTGAATCACCCCACCCACTTCCACGCGCGCCATACGCAGGCACTGTCAGAGTCTACGGGCTTGAAACGACTCGAACTGGAAATCACCAGTGCCGGATGCTCAAGCACTTCACCATCGAAGTCGCCGAAGAATTACCAGCCGGCCTGATTTATCAGGTGCTGGTCAACCTCGCGGATGAACTTCCCTCCCCAACTCCCCCACCTCCACTTCCCTCATTTCACAGTACCTCATATCCATCGGTTCATCAGCCCGAGGTGTCTTTACCGGCAATCGTCGCGCCGGATCTTGGCCGTCGTCGCGTGAATGAACCACTGGAAATTATCTGCAAACGCATTGCTGGCATTTTCGGTCGCTATTGCGAAGAGTTTCGTGCTCCGAGTATTCGCGTTCGATAGACCTCGTCAGTGAGGAATGAGGGCCGAAAGACGCATTTAGGCAAGGACTCAGGACAAACCTTTTGCCCCTCATTCCTTTTCATTTCACCCTGGTTTGCTATTGGGAGACTGCGTATGGAAGGGCCACTTTTGTTCTTGCTCGTGTTTTCAGTTATTGCCATTGTGATATTGCTTGCCACTATCAATCCGTTCTATCTCATTCGTGAAAGCGAAGTTGGACTGGTCGAGAAAAAAATTATTGGAAAATCACTTACTCCAGGGCGGGTGATTGCCACTGGCGAACAGGGTTTGCAAGCCCGTGTGTTGCCTCCAGGGTTACACTTCCTGCCCAAACCGTTTTTTAAAGTCACGCGCATTCCGATTACCGAAGTCCCCCAGGGCCAGATGGCGCTGGTCACAGCCATTGATGGCGCCCAGCTTAAAACCGGTCAGCTTTTTGCCGAAAGCGCCGAGGGTCATGGCAATTTCCAGGACGGTGAAGCCTTCCTGCGCCGGGGCGGACAAAAAGGGCCGCAATTGGAAGTCCTGACACCGGGACGCTACCGGATCAACACCTATTTGTTTAATGTTCAACCAGCCGCCATGATTGAAATTCCGCAAGGAAAAGTTGGCATTGTCACGGCTACGGATGGCGCGACGCTCCGGACAGGACAGCTTTTGGGTCAGCGGGTTTCCGGCCACCAGAATTTCCAAAACAGCCAGGTCTTTTTGCGGGCCGGAGGTCAAAAAGGCCCCCAGGTTGACATCCTGACGCCGGGCCAGTATCGCATCAACACCCAACTGTTCCGCATTCAACTGGCCGATGCCGTGCGGGTCAAAACGGGTGAAATCGGACTGGTTTCAGCACTTGATGGCACGCCGTTGCGCGAAGAACAAATCCTGGGCGATACCGTCACCGGCCACAACGACTTTCAGGATTGTCAGGCGTTTTTGGATCACGGTGGTCAGCGCGGCCCACAACTCGACATTCTCAAGCCGGGGATGTACTACATCAACCCCCTGCTCTTTCAGGTCACGGTTCAGGAAGCCACGGTCATCAATATTGGCGAAGTCGGCGTGGTTCGTTCCAACGTCGGGATTTTGCCGCCGGTTGGTGAAGATGGCCGCACGCCAGACCTGGTGGATGAGGGCTTCCGTGGGGTGTTGAAGAGTGTCCTTGAACCAAATACCTATTACCTGAATCCGATTGCCTACGTGGTGTTCTCGATTTCGACGCTTAACATCACGATTGATTGGAATACCACCAACCGGGCGACACCGCTGGATTCGATCACGGTCAAAAGCCGTGATGGCTTCTCATTCCCGGTGGATGTCAAAGTGGTGATTCGAGTTCCGAAGGAAAAAGCGCCAATGGTGGTTTCGAAAATCGGCTCGATTCAGAATGCGATTGACCGCGTGATCCACCCGGCGATTGGCGCGACCTTCCGCAACAACGCCGAACGCTGCGACGCGCTCGACTTTTTGAATAACCGGTCGCTCCAGCAGGCCAATGCCCGCGAAGTGACCACGCTCATGCTGCGTGAATATGGCATTGAAACAGTGGATGTGTTGATCGGCGACGTTGGGATTCCAGAAACGCTCCTCAAAACCCAGACGGACCGCTTCCTGGCTCGTGAACGTGAAAAAACCTATCGCGAACAGAAAATGGCTGAAGAAACCCGGAGTGCCCTGGAAAATGCCACGGCTTCGGCTGATCAACAAAAGCATATTGTGGCGGCTCAGGCAGCCGTCGAAATTGCCAAATCGCAGGCAACCGCCGCGATTGCAACCGCTGAGGGCGAAGCCAAACAAATTACACTGCGCGCTGAAGCCAATCAGCATGCCTATAAGCTGCTCATTTCAGAAATTGGTCGTGAAGGCGTCCTGACGATTGAAATGCTCAAACTGATCAAAGAAGGCAAGATCAAGATCACTCCGGATGTGTTTGTCAGCGGCGGTGGCGAAGGAAAAAACACTGCCTTGTCCGCTCTGGCCGCCACCATGCTGAGCGGTCAGGTAACGTCAATGAACAACAATCAGCCGATGGCGATTGTGGAAAAATCAGTGGCGTGATCGAGCAGGGCTGAAGACTCGCAAACTCAGGGCTGAAGACGGCGGGCTGAAGGTTCGATTCTTCAGCCCAATTTCTTTATCGCCCCAACTGAGTTCCCTTGCTACAATTCCGGAGAAAGTTTCTGAATTCAACTTAACAGGTTATGCCTGACCAACCTTTAAAAATCTTAAAAGAAACCCTCCCGACCCGGTGCGAGATCTGCCATCAGGCTGATCAATTTGATCCAGTCACGGGGAACTGTCGTCGGTGTCAATCTGTCTTTGGTGGAATTCCAGGACTTGCCACAGAAGCAACGGGATCCTGCCTGGTCTGCCCACGGTGTGGGAGTTGGGGTAAATTTTTCCCCAACGTTGGTTTTTGCTATCAGTGCTATGAACAAACAGCAATCCCAGTTGGTCAGGCAGTCCGATATGGCCCGGTGGCTCCAAGAATCCCACCATCCAAACAAATTTCAATTGCTGAGGCTGAACAGGTTCGAGACCGATCAATGACCCTCAATCCGCCATTGAAGCAACTGGCAATTGCGGTGTATTTCCTGGTCGCGTTCGCTGCGATCTTTGGGCTGGTCAAGCCCGTGCTCCTCTGGTTTGGATTTATCCTGTTGGTGGTGTATCTGAGTTCCTGGGACAGATCAAATCGAAATCAGTGACTGGCAAGTAAGCAGATTATGTCCGACAAAGCTTTAAAAATCTTAAAAGAAACTCTCCCAACCCGATGTGAAGTTTGCCATCAGGCTGATCAGTTTGATCCAGTCACCGGTTTGTGTGGCAGGTGTCAGGCAATTGTGCAACCAGATGCGCGGGGGACACAGTCGTTCAGGCTGGCTTGCCCACGATGTGGAACGACGACAGAGTTTTGGGAAACCATTGAATATTGTTATCGCTGCCTGGGCTTTACTGGACGGGGAGTTGTCCCAACTTCGGTACCATCAACGAACGTTCCTCGAATGAGTGAGGAGGAGCTTGAGCAATGGATTGGGCAGTTGGTGGGGTGCCTGCTGCTGCTCATTTTTTTATGCTTGCTTGGCGTATGGACTTTTAGTTCGATTATGAGTCAGCCATAGATTTTCAGAAATAAGAAACCACGGGATACAGGCAATACACGGAAAATAAATCCAAATTATTCAATAATTTCTGAGGTGTGGTCAGCCAAAGCACCAGGAAATACTCATCTAAAAAGTTATATGACTGGCATATCATTGAAAATCAAAAAAGAAACCCTCCCGACCCGATGTGAAGTTTGTCATCAGTCAGATCAGTTTGATCCAGTCCAAAATTATTGCGCTCGATGCCAGTCAGCAGAGTTGAAGCCCTCAATCCCACATCAATTTCTGATAAATGCTGATACCCGTCCGCAACCAGGGCTCCAACTTCCCTGGGTCTTCAAAGGTTGCGCCAGATTCCAGCAAACTCTTCTGTTGCTTTATCTTACCTGGATTATGTGTTGCTTTTTCACGTTTCTCGCCAGTGCAGTATTGAGAGGCGGAGAACCATACTGGGTACCGCTTCCCTGGTCTGAAATGGTTGATTTTGCCGGGGATTCACAGGGGAACGTGTATATGGCACTCACATTTTACGACACCGTGCGCAAATACAACCGTGATGGGGACTGTGTAGCGGCATTTCCTGGAGTAAATAAGGGCTCGATCAGACTGGAAGTTGATAACCAGGACCGATTGTATATCCGCGATTTGGGACGAGTCTTAGTCTTTGACCAGCATGGAAATGCGTTGAATGGAACTCACTCTGAAGACATCACTCAATTTCAAGCACGCCTCAAACGCTTCAAAATGAATGAATTTAGCCGATCTACTTATTTTTGCGGTGATGGAACCGTCTTAGAACGTCACTGGAACAGCCTGACCAGATTGGATTCAACCGGGCGTGAAGTGGGCCACTATCACGCTCCCTGGTATTTGTGGTGGGCAACCTTTCCATTTCCAGGATTGCTGGCGTGGGGTTCAGTTATTGTGGCGATGCTCAGAATTGAACTGTTAGATCGTGCTACCAAATCTCGCTCGGGCGAAACACAAACTGAGGGAGAATTGGGTCACCGGTAACCGAGTCTGGGCTTTCGAGGCATTCAACCGGCTGTTCAGGACGATACACATAGATCTTCTGATTTTTGGCATCAATGAGCCAGCCAAGGTGAGCCCCATTTTCAATGTATTCGGTCATTTTGGCTTGTAAGGCAGCAAGGTCATCGTTGACTGACCGAAGCTCGATGACAAACTCAGGGCAAATCGGAGCAAATTCTTCCTGCTGTTCGTCGGTTAACGCTTCCCAAATTTCTTTTCTGACCCAGGCGGCATCAGGAGACCGCTTTGCGCCATTTGGTAAAGTAAACCCGGTTGAAGAATCAAAAGAAATTCCCGTGCCGTCTGCTTCCGCCCAATTGGCAAGCCGTTGATTGATTTTGCTGTTTCGCCAGCCTGTTTTGGATCCGGTCGGTGACATAATCACAAGTTCTTTGCGGGCAGTAAGCTCAAATTGGAGTTCTGGATTATCATGGCACAGCCGATGAAACTGCTCATCCGTCAACTGAATTGACTCTACATTGAGCAGCAAGCGGTCTGGTAGGTTAAGTGTACAGACAACTGGAGTTTGGGCCATATCTACTCTGGAATGAAGAATAAAGAATGCTCAAGTAATCCTATTGAATCACACCTGGCTGTTTTTTTCATCATTCATCGCGCTTCATTCCTCAAAATCCACACTCCCTCTTCACATTGCTCTCTCAAACAGGTACTTTAGCAGGGTTCAAACGCCCACCTTGTTTGAACTGCCCTTTTGATTTCATTGAGTTTTCACAACTTCTTTTCGATTTGATTCTAAGGAGACGCTTTTATGAGCCGATTGCGTTTGTATCTGATGTTGGCACTGGTATTTGTGATGGGAGTCGTTGGGGCAAGTGGTTCAGTTCACACGACATCCGCTGATGCACCAGGGAAGAGTCTTACAATTGCTATCAGTGCGCAGAAAATCAAAGTGAAAGGGCGCATCGCCAAGCGCCAGGGTGATGTCATTACACTCAAAACCACCGATAACCGTGAAATCACAGTTTTGATCTCGCGCACCACCAGCATCAAAACCAAAGGTGGTTTTCTGACTTCGGGCAAAGATTTTAATCTGGAAGCGTTACTGGTTGGATTACGGGTTGAGGTCGAAGGCACCAATGATGCGCAGGGACAGCTTGTTGCTCAAAAACTCCGTTTCAAGGAATCAGATCTTGAGATCTCGAAAACGGTTGAAACCCGCGTCACTCCGGTTGAAGAACGCGTCAGTCGGGTGGAATCCGCCAACGAGGAACTTGCCAGTCAGGTGGATGAACTCAACAACATCTCTAAAACGTTGCGGACCGACATTGATACCACCCGCACCGAAATGGTTGATCTGAACAAAAAGGTCAACGAACGCATCTCGGCGCTTGATGAATATGACGTCAAGGAAGAATCCACCGTCTATTTCAAAGTCAATAAATATGACCTGTCGCCCGAAGCCAAGCAGGTGCTTGACGATATTGCCCAAAAATCAACCAGCGTTCGAGGGTATCTGATTGAAATTGCTGGCTATACCGATACGACTGGATCAATTCAGAAAAATCGGGACTTGAGTCAAAAACGGGCGGATGAAGTCGTGCGCTATATGGCTGAGAACCATAATATTCCGCTCCGCCGCATGATCACGCCGTTTGGCTATGGTTCGGCACGGGCTGTTGGTGACAATACCACCCGCGAAGGTCGCGACCTCAACCGACGCGTTGAAGTTCGAATTCTCGTCAACCGCGCCACCGCAACGGAATGAAGGAAAAATACAGAATGAAGAATTGAGAATGAAGAATGAAGAAAATACCGGTTTCTTGGTTCTTTGGTTCTTGGCTTCAAAAACTCTGTCCTTTGTCCTGTCACCTGGTCACTGATTCTTCGAAAGTATTGGTTACCAAGCATCAAGTACCAGACATACTCTCAATTCTTCATTCTTCATTCAATTCAGTCCTGCAATCCGGCCAGGGTTTCGGCCAGTTGGTTTGACAATTTGAGCAGTGATTGGCCAGCTTCTTTTAACTGACCATCATTGACCTGGGTTTCAGCCTGCGTTGCCAGATCAGAAACACCGACCAGGTAGTGAAAGTACGGACGCAAATTTGATTTCTGGCTGAAGTCATTTTCGAGGCGCTCCAGGTTGCCACGCAAATTACGAATACTCTCAGCCAGCACACCACGGGTTTTCTCAGTCTTGCGAATTGCCGTTGCCGGGATGCCTTCAGTATCAGATGCTTCTTCAACCTGTTCAAAACTCTTGGTCACGCCTCCGAAAACGTACAAAAACTGAGTCAATCCCTTGAGTTGAACCGAAAGTTGCTGAGCGGCAGCTCTTTTTTCTGTCGCAGCATCTGGTTTGGGTGGCTCAGCGGTCTTCGCCGCACTGGCTTTGGATGATTTCTTTTTCTGCGCAAATCCCGTGACAGGACAGGTCAGGATCACGCATCCAACAATGATTCCGGTAAGCAAAAGCCTCAAGTTCATGGTATCAGGATTCCTCCTCGGTTGGTCGAATGGACACAGATGAAACTGCTTCAGAAAAACTGGTCGGGAAAATTGAGTACTGTGGGGCATCAATGTGGTTTTGAGCGAGATAACACACCCTTATGAGAAACGCTACCAAAATCTTCTTTCGACACCCGAAAGGCTCACTCCGATCCTACACGATATGGCTGGGTTGGATTATGCTCCTGCTGGGTTGCCTGCTTGGAGTCTCCTTACCAGTCATCGCCCAGGACAAACAAACTGAGCCTGACGGTGACTCGATCACGATTGAAGCCACGCTGGTCACGATTCCGGTGATTGTGACTGATGCTCAGGGAAAATACATCCAGCAACTCAAAGCCGAAGATTTTAAAATCTTTGATAACAACACCGCTCAACAAATCAATTTCTTTGATGCCGCCGATGCGCCACTCCATATGGCCCTGCTGATTGATACCAGCTATAGCACCAGCGGTGTCCTGAAAGAAATCAAAGAAGCAGGCATCACATTTTTGCGCCAGCTTCGCCCAAAAGACAAAGCCATGGTCCTCAGTTTTGACAGTGAGGTTCGGGTCTTAACTGAATTAACCGATGATCCAGTTCTGATGGAACGTGCGGTGGCCAAGGCTGAAATTGGGAAAAAATATGGGACTCGCCTGCACGATGCCCTGGCCGAGGCGATCCAGAACCAGTTCAAATCCATTGTTGGCCGCAAAGCGATTGTGCTGTTGACGGATGGAAAAGACCTCAAAAGCAAATTGAATGAAAAAGCGGTGTTTTCCATTGCCTCCGAAACCAGCAGCATGATCTATACCATCTTCTTTATGACCGAGAGCGTGGTGGTTCCGCCAGATGCCTCCAAAACCGAACCTGACGCCAAAGCAGACCCCTCCCGACCTCGCAAAGTTGGGGAAAAACAGTCAAAAGAAGAGCAAGTCCGAACCCTGCTGACCGACATCAAAGCCCGTCGCGAATGGATGGAACAAAAAAATGCCTCGGCCCGCAAATTCCTCGACGAACTGGCAACCACCACCGGCGGACGTTCATTTACCAGCGAAGTGGCTGATTTAAAACAGGTTTTTCGATTGATTGCCGATGAATTGCGAACCCAATACACACTTGGGTTTTACCCATCTGAAGATACCCCGACCTCAGACCGACACGTCCTCAAAGTCGAAGTTGCCCGCCCCGATGTCGTCATCAGAGCCCGGCGCAATTATCGGCCATGACAGCAGTGAAGGTTGAAGTACTTCGCTCGTTCACTCCTTCACTATTCACTATTTCAGTCTGAAAGCTATTTCCCTATTTCGTTATTTCGCTATAATATGGGGCGTTCAGCCGCTTCCCGAATTTCATTCCAAAAACTACACATCCCGTTCAAGTTCTTATCACAGGAAAAACTATGCGTCTCAAAGGGTTACAAGGGTTTGCCTACCTGTCTGCATGTCTTCTGCTCACATTTTTGAGCATTCTCACCCCCACACGTGTCCAGGCCCAAAATCAGTATAGCCAAAACAAAGAGGTTATTTCGGATGCATCGAGCAGTTTCGTCGGTATCGCCGATGGTGATATTGACCTGGATGGACTGCCCGATGTCGCCATTTGTGACCGTGGGCTGGACCAGGTAGTGCTCTTGCTCAACACCTCATCAGGTTTGAGAAGCCGGGTTGATATTTCACTCAAAGATTTTATGTCCCAGCTTGACGACCAGAGTGGTGGACCAACCTCGATTGACCTGGGCGATATTGACCAGGATGGTGATCTGGATATCGTGGTGTCCATTGATGGTGACCTTGACCAGATTCTGGTTCTGACCAATCTGGGTGGAGGCTTTGGACCCGAATCTTTTGTCATTCGGGCGTATCCGGTGGGTGGAGATCCGACCTGCATCAAACTGGCTGATTTGACTGGCCCGAAAGACCTTGCCACAGGCGAAACACTCCCTCGTGATGGCGCTCCTGAAATTGTGATGCTCAACCGCCGAACCGGTACCGTGGCAACACTGATCAACAGTGGCTATGGCACCTTTGGGCAAGGCCGGGTTTCGGAAAGTGGTGGAATCACCCCGGTTTCCCAGGCGCTGGGCGATTTTAATGATGACGGAGAAATTGACACGGCTGTGTTGAACCGTGGATTGGATACCACCCAACGCGAAGATTCCCGTGTTTGCATCCTGCTTGGCAATGGAGATGGCTCATTTCAGCCGACCAATCCGTTGTTGCTCGCGCCGTCACGTGCTGTTTCAATTGCTGCCGCCGGGTATGGCGTTGTGCATCGTGGAGTTGAAATTGATATTCCAGATATCAACCGGGATGGCATTACCGACATTGCTGTGGTGGCCGAACAGGGTGGTGGCGCCTCAGATATCATTGCCCCTGATGGAAGCAATGAACTTGCCTCGCTGACCGTCTTTTTTGGCAGCAGTCTCCAAAATGGACAGTTTACGCTTCGAGGTCAGGCCCAACCGCTCGTCAATACTGTCTCAGGCGGCGGACGAATCGCCGTCTATCCTGGTGCTGACGATAAATTGACTGGTCTGCGGATTGGCTATGGGGCACTGACCCTCTTTAGTGACTTCAACCAAAATGGCCAGATTGATGCCTACGTGGCCGGGTTGGAACGCAACAATGGCCGGCTTGTTAATTCAGCGGTGGGCCAGGTGGCCAATGATTTTGCCGCCGGGCTGATGACTGCCGATCAGCTTGCAGTCCAAAACCCAATTCTCAGATATTTCAATGTGTTCCCATCAACGGGCGATAGCTTTGCTTCGATTGCAGCCCAGGCACCAGACAATATTGACTCGATCTCGGGTGTGGTGGCGGCCACCAGTTTTGTGGTGTCCCGAACCGGCGAAATTGTGACTCAGGCGCAAAATGACTTTTCCTCCACGACGGGAAACAATGCCCCGGATCTGGTCCAGGTCACAACCAACGGAAACGTCTATCAAAGCATTAATGTCGCTCCGGTGGTCAACCATGCTCCATTGATGACCACAGCCAATGGTCTGGCTGATTTTAATGGTCGTGGTCGCAAAGTGATTGTCGCTGAAGGGGATGAATACTCGATCCCACTGAAACTGATTGATATTGACAATCCCAGTGCCAATGCGTTGCGCTACACATTGCTTGGCGCCCCCCGGTTTGTCACGTTGACCGATAACTTTGATGGCACGGCTTCGATCCTCATCAAACCAGGATTGTTGGATGGGTCAAATACAGCCAATAACGGACTCGGCCAGGAATATAAAATTGTTGCTCAGGTAACAGATAACAACTTTCCTGATAATGACAACAATTCAAAGAGCCCATTGACTTCCCAGGTTATTTTCCGGGTTTTTGTTCCAGACAGCATGGATGGATTGGCTATCACGACCATTCCAGACCAGACCGCCTATGCCACGCAGAAACTGACGGTGCCGATTCTGGCCCGTGATCCAGAAAACCGGCGCATGACCTTGAGCACCTCTTCAACATTGCCGTTTGTGCGCATCATTGATCAAGGTGGTGGAACTGGCCTTTTTGTGATTGAGCCAACTGAAAATGATGGTGGGGTGTATGACATTGATGTCATTGTCCGCAATGATTTAGGGCTGGCCACCACCACCAGTTTTGCAGTCAACGTGGTCGTCAATACAGCACCAGAACTTGAACAGGTGGACGATGTGAGCATGCTGGTGGCTGAAACCCAGGAATTCCAGGTCACCGCCACAGATCCGGATGAAGGCCAGAGCCTGCGGTTCGTTCTGACCAATGCCCCAGCGTTTATAACCTTCTCAGATAATGGTGATGGGACCGGACGCATTGTGGCCAAACCGTCAGAAAAGGATGCCGGCAGCTATCGGGTCTTACTGGTCGTGATTGATTCGGGCATCCCATCAAAACGCTCAAATACCATCGCCTTTACCATCAATGTCGGCGCCAAAGTCTCCCTTTCAAGTGTCAATTACACGAAAAAACGGATGTTTCTCAGCGGAAGCGGCTTTGGTTCAAATGCCACAGTGCTGATCAATGGTCAGGCAGTACCAGCCAGCCTCGTCTTACCTGGTTCAACTGACAACAGCATCACCCTGATTGGGAACAAAAAGAAACTGAACTTGAGAGCGGGCTCCAATTCGATCCAGGCCCGCAATGCAGGCGGGCAAGAATCCTCTGTTTTTTATTTACAGTTGTGAAACGTAACACCGTGACCAGATGACAAAATGACAGAATGACAAATCCATTGGGTAGGTCATTCTGTCATTTTGTTCTTTTGTCACTCAGTTTTTTCACTCTCTGAAGTTTTCCCAACTATGGCTGAGAAGTCGGATTTCCCTACTATTCCCTCCCCGCAGCCCATCACAAATTCCGGGCAAGGGAATCTTGCTCCGGTCATAGATCCAACCCTTGAACCTCCCACCCTGCTCATTGCTTCGCCCACCGCAGTTGCCCCGCCAACGTCCCCGTCGCTTCCCTTACCATCAACCGATACACTCATTGGAAGAACCCTGAATGGCAAATACCAGATTCGCCGGGAAATCGGGAGTGGCGGGATGGGGCGCGTCTATGAAGCGTGCCACCTGGGGCTTGAAAAAACCGTTGCCATCAAAGTCATCCGAACCAACTTTTTAGGCGATGCCGAAACGGTTGAGCGATTTCGCCGGGAAGCCCGAACCTGTGCTTCGATTGAACACCCCAATTCAGTTCAGGTCTTTGATTATGGTGTTGATGGAGGCCAGTACTATCTGGTGATGGAGTATTTGCGAGGCGAATCACTGCGCGAGCGGCTCCGGCGGCAAAACCGTCTGAGTCTGGCCGAAGCGGTTTCCCTGGCCGAACAACTCTGTCTGGTGCTCGATGCCATGCACCGACGTGGAATCATCCATCGGGATTTAAAGCCGGACAACATTTTTTTCAATCAGGTCGAAGATCGCGAAATCGTCAAAGTCCTCGACTTCGGAATTGCCAAATTGATTGATGAAGCCCAATCTGGACAGGAGGTTACGGCCACCAATGCCGTTTTAGGGACACCACGCTACATGTCGCCCGAACAATGTCAGGGCCACCCGGTTGATCGTTTTTCAGACATTTATTCCCTTGGTATCATCTTTTATGAGGTTCTGACCGGAAAACCACCTTTTGAATCAGATAGTCTGTACAGCCTGGCACTCAAACACCTGACCGTCAGGCCAACCCCTCCCCACGAGTTGTTACCAGACCTGCCGCTTCCGGTGTCGCACATCATTGTAAAAATGCTGGCTAAAGCCAAAGACCAGCGACCGGCATCAGCGCGGGAGGTGTATCACACCCTGTATGCGGCGACTCAGCCTGGAACTCTCCCCTCACCGCCGCTCCAGCCAGAATCACTCACACCTGCCCCATCACTCCACACCCAAAAAACCAAGGCGGCGCCAACTCAAATTGCAGGCGTGGAGCAGCAACTTGAGCACCTGGAATCGCTCATTGGCGACCTGTCCCAAATGGCCAGTGAACCTGTTTGCCACCCAGATCAGGTTTTGATTCGACTGGCCGATTTCATCACGAGTGGGACCCGAGTGCTCACCCATTTGGAAACACCAGTTTCAGGAGCGCACTCAGCCGAATCTCACCAGGCGACACTCTTGACGCTTCAATTTCTGGCTCAGGAACTTGAGCAACTGCTCGAAGATCTCAAAACCAAAGCCGGGCTGGCCACCTCACTTGAAGGATACCGCCTGCGGCTCCATCAGGCAGTCGTGGTTCCAGCCAGCCAGCGGTTGATTTCATTGCGTTCGACCACACTCCAACTCACTGAAGAAGAAGCATTTGTCACATTCGAAGATGTCGAACCTGAGGTTTCTCTCGACGGTTCGGACCAGTTAATCGAAGAACTCAAATCTGACAATGACCTGCGCCGCCACGAAGCGGTCCTGTCAATTGTGGGCTCGGGGATGGAGTTGTTTTTTATGGCGCTCCAAACCCATACCGAACCTGAACGCGACGACTTGCTTGACCGATTATGGGACAAGGCTGATGTTATTTTACTTGAAGGTCGGGGCCGGGCTCGTCTGGTCTTCAATATGGCGATGATGTTTGTCTCCTGTCCTCAACAGGCGGAAAAGTGGAAGACGCTGCTTGACCTGTTTCATCAGGACCTCACCCAACAGGTAACTCCAGAGGCACTTCGCTCCTGTATAGCGCTATTTCCAGCCTCTGATCGTCGGGTATTTGCACGGGCGCTGCTTTTTCACCCATCGCTGATCGTGCGAAGACTGGCAATGTCGTGGCTCGGGCCAGCCGATTTTTGGGGCGTGATTACGTATTCAAGCACTCCGGTTTCATGGCTGCTTGAGGTCTGGACCTTTTTGAAACCGCAGGTGTCACCTGATTATCTCAAAGTGTTTTTTCTCTGTGTTCGCGATACCTTGCTGCGCCAGGGGCCAGTTGAACGGACCCATAGCGTGATGGAACTGGTTAAAGAATTTTTCAAGTGTGATTTCTTTCACGAAGACACCTTCTTTAACCTGCTGGTTGAACTTGATCAACATATCCGTTCCGAAGCCGCCCGACATCAGTTGCTGGTTGACATTGATACCGAGTATCTCACACTGTTGAAACGATTTGTGAGCGGGAATGTCTATGCTGACCAGCCACCACTGGAAATGGCTTCGATTCCGCTCCCGGTTCAGCGGAAGCTGGCCCGCAACGGGTATTTTTTGAAGTTTTTTGTCTGTCACCCGATAGATCGAATTGCCCTGGAATGTTTTCCACACCTGGTCAAGCTTGAAAACATCGCTCCCTACCTTTCAATGTTTGCCATCAACACCCAACTTTTGTTGACGCTGGGTAAAGAGAAACATCTTTTTCAACGCGAAGACTGCCGGTATGCCCTGGTTGCCAATCCCAAAACACCAGCGCATATTGTGTTTAACCATCTGCGGATGCTGCGCAAAGACAACTTGAAAAAGCTGGCTGAGTGCCGCGAATGCAACCAGGTGTCACGCAATCACGCGGCGAAAATGTTGAATTTAAAAATATAAGCAGAATGAAGAATGTGGTTAGTGGGTAGTGGTTAGTTCCTGGTTCTTGGTTCTTGGTTCTTGGTTCTTGGTTCTTGGTTC
>CAZXCE010000015.1:0-35328 GCA_964639175.1 uncultured Clostridia bacterium | reverse complement strand
AACCCGGAATCCGGAACCCGATGCTATGCCTCAGGAAGCTCAACCATCGCCAGACTGCCTGGGCTCCGGCGATCCACGCGGATGCCCACTTTGCCTCGCAAAATATCAACCAGCAGGTTCCCCACCACTGAGGCACGCCATCCCTGCAACAAATTCAGATCAGGCGGAACTGTCTGCACATCCTGGGCGGCCCAATTGGCCAGCCGAATTAATTCATCACGGGTGGTGATCAAGGCTGGGGCCAGTTCCAGGGAGGTGGCCTGTGCCCGAACGACGGCGCCAAGCAACGATGCCATAGTGTCAGCATCGGCATCATTTTCACGCGGTTGAAACGGCTCGGGGAGTTCTGATTCCGGCAGAGCTAACCCACGCCGAATGGCCAGCAGGATTTCTTCACGTAACGCAGGGGGAAGATTGGGCTTAAACCCGCGAATCTGGCGTAGTTCAGAATCTGTTTTCGGCAGGACATAACACAACTGCCGCATAACATCCTCACCCAAAATCGTTGTTGCCGGACGCGACTCGGCCCGGGCGGTGTATTCGCGCCAGGTAGCCAGTTCACGCAGTACACCCAGCTCACGACGTGTCAACCCGGCCAGTTTTCCAAAGCGCAGATAGGCCTGTTCCGGGGTTCGGGTTTGGAGTGCCTGGGTCACCATTTCAGCACAGGCTTCGGCCACCCAGTTCCATCGCTGACGTTGTTCCAGTTGTTCAGCCAGTAATTGTGACAGGGCCAACAGATAGCGCACGTCATTGAGCGCATAGTCAACCTGCTCGCGGTTTAAGGGTCGGCGTGTCCAATCGGTAAATTGCTGCCGCTTGCTCAAAAAGACCTTTAAACATCGCGAGACCAGCGCGACATATCCGACGGATTCCCCAAACCCAAGAAAAGCCGCAGCAATCTGGGTATCAAACACACTTACCGGTGTGATACCAGTTTCCCGTTGCAAAATAGCAATATCCTGAGTTCCAGCATGGAATATTTTTTGAACCTCAGGTGCGGCCAGAAGTGGTCCCAGCGGGGTAATATTGACTCGAAACGGGTCAACCGCCACGATTTTGTGTGGCGTAGCAATTTGCACCAGGCAAAGCTGGGGCACATATCGCCCCTCGCCCTGGAATTCCAGGTCAATTCCAATCTGGGGCGACTCGGCAGCCTCATCACAAAAGGCAGTAAAGGCACGATCTGAATCTATCCACATTCTTCAATCACGCTTTCTGTTGTGGAAATGGGGATCCAAAAATCCCTGGTTCTCATATGTATTCGCGGTGTGGTGTCTATTCAAGACCAGACATCTTCAGTTTTTGAGAAGAACAGATGCCTCAAAGTTTCTGAACATGTGTCATCGGGGACTGAGATTCCACTCGTCATCACTGATCTTCGCAGGTACAATTCGAACCGACCCCAGCCTGTCATTCCTCTTGGCGAGAAGCTTCCCATGGCCAGTGTGCACGACCTTGAATCAATTCCCTGTACCTGTTGCGGCAAACCACTGATGCTCGGTTCACTTTACTACAATGTCAGCGTCCGCGTCGAAGCCGCCTTTGATGGATATTTAAATGCGGATGAATTGTTGAGCGAAGGCGAATCAAGCCAGTCCCAAATGAACAAGATGCTTGATCTGATCCAGCATACCTCAGCCGAAGCCCTCCAACGCGATGTCAGTCAGGTGGTTACCGCTCAACTCTGTGTCATGTGCAAAAATGCACTTCTTGGGCTGGTTTTCGGCCATCTTCCCTCGGTCTAGCATCAGCCAGTTCTGAGCGAGTAGTGAGTGGTGAGCTGTCAACCCACAAAGAGTAAACAATTGAAATAGTTCGCTTTCCCTGAACTCTAAACCCGATATCCTGAACCCGAAGTCGTGATGACGCACAAAAGCCCGCCGCCAATGGTTTTTGAAAACCAGAAAGGGGCAGGCTTTTGGGTGAGGTGAAAGAGTTCCCTTTAGCGGACTAACCCGTCAAGCGGGCTGCTGGCACTGGCATAGAGCCTTCGCGGCATACGTCCCGCCAGGTACGCCAGCCGGCCAGCTTCGATCCCAAGTTTCATCGCTTCAGCCATTTTGACTGGATCCTGGGCCGTGGCAACCGCCGTGTTTAATAAAACACCATCCATTCCCAGTTCCATTGCCAGCGCCACATCCGAAGCCGTTCCAACACCCGCATCCACAATAATGGGCACCGTCGTGATCAATTCACGCAGGATGCGCATCGTGGTCAGGTTCTGAATGCCGAGTCCAGAACCAATCGGAGCCGCCAGCGGCATAATCGCCACAGCACCAGCATCAATGAGCTTTCGGGCCGTGATCAAATCATCATTAAAATATGGCAGTACGATAAAGCCCTCTTTGGCCAGCACACGTGTCGCTTCAACCAGCCCCTCATTATCAGGAAACAATGTCTTTTCATCACCAATGACTTCGAGCTTCACCCAGGGGGTTTGCAAGACTTCGCGTGCCAGCCGGGCAGTGCGGATCGCTTCTTCAGCCGTGTAACACCCGGCTGTATTTGGAAGCAGCAGAAACCGATTGGCGTCAATGTAATCAAGCAGTGATTCCTGTGACCGGTCGGTTAAGTTGACCCGTCGAACGGCAACGGTGACCACTTCGGCACCAGACCGCACATGGGCATCGCGCATGATTTCAAAACTGGGATATTTCCCAGTTCCAATCAACAAGCGGGAATTGAATTCGCGTCCCGCAATTACCAGTTTGTCATTTTCCAGAAGTGTACTCATAAGAACTCGCGAGAAAGGAAAAACGGAAAAGAATCAGGCGGTGGGCCGCCCGTACCTTCTGTGGTCATCATCAAAACTCGCCGCCACCGACAAAATGGACGATTTCAACCCGGTCAGCGTCTTGCAGGCAGGTTGTAGCCCACAGCGCACGGGGACAGATCGAGCCATTTAACTCAATTGCGAGCCGCTCCGGTTTTAGACCGAGATAGACCACTAATTCACTGAGGGAAATGGGGTTGTCAAAGGTATGAGATTCTCCGTTGAGTGTAACGTGCATGGGGAGGAAGGTGGTTGAAAAATTAGCGGCGGCGGATCAACTGTTTAATTTCGGCTTCGCCGGCATCGGAAGAAGTCTGAACCACAATGGCGGCGCTCCCAGCCGTGAAATTCGGAAGGGTGATCGTGGTCATCGCCATGCCATCAGGACCAGTCATCATCGAGTGGGTTTGGGGTTTGAACGAAGTGCCGAGCACTTTCACAATCACCGGGGCACCGCCTAAAGGGGCCCGGTTTTGGCCACGGGTGACTTCAACTTGAAGGACCACGGTTTCGCCCGCATAAAACGCTGTATTTCCAAGCAGGCGAACTTCAACTTTTTCTTCTTTTGATTCGGTTTGCAGGTAATCAGAAATAATTCGATCCAGGTCAAACTCACGAAACGCCTGTGTCTTTCCAAAGCTCAGGCTTCCGGTTTCAGGCCGTCCAGCCGATTCACCTGAGCGAATTGGCTGAGGCTGCAGGTGGGCTTGATCCGGCGTTGAAAGATCGGCGGTAACCTGTCCAGACGAAATAATCTGATGCAGCAACGCATCGAGCGAAGCGGCGGTATTGCCCTTTGGAGGCTCAGCCGTGGCGGGAGGCTCAGACAGCAATCCAGCAACCAGTGGCGACAGCATCTGGGTTACCCCCAGTGGTGTCGGGACGGGCGGGGGTACCGGAGGTGGTGCAATTTTCCCGACTGGATCGCTTGATTCGCCCAGTAAAGCTGAAAGCTCTTCAGAAACCCCGACCGATGGGGCTGATTCGATAGGAGGTTGCGGTGTTGAAGAAAAGCTGGAAAGAAATTGTTCAGCCAGTAGCGGCGAGAGCATCTGGGTCGTGCCCAGTGGGGGTACTGCCGGCATTGCTTCCGCCGCTGGAAGTGTGATGTCAGGGAAAACTTCAGCCGGCACAGGTTCAGCCAGAACAGGTGATGGGGCTGAGAAAACCGGGGCTTCCGGAACAACTGGCGGAGGTGAAAACATCGGGCGGTCAGGCTCAGGAGCTTCGGCGCTTCCACTCGTCTGTTGTGCGGCCTCACGCTCAGCCTGAACCTCGCGTTCGCGCATCTTCACCAGCTCATCAATTCGCCCACGACTGATGATGGCCAGAATTAACTTATGCTGTTTATCCAACTTTGCCTGTAGTTCATCCTGGCTAATTCCTTCAACCAGGTCTCTGGCATAGTTGGTTCGCTTGGCAGCCAGGATATGACCGCCAACATAAACCAGAGACAGCAGCAACGGATTTTCCGGGCCTTTGTCTTCGGTTTGGACGTGATAGACGACACCATTATATTTGATGTCGGTGTTAATACCGGTAATCATGGACGGTTACCACTAAAACCGAAATCAGGTAGATAGGCTGAAGTTAGGATCAATCACGAAGAGAGTTCTGGATGTGCTCCGAAGGTATCGCACCATACCATAGGGGTTGAAAGGGCGTCAACGCTTCGGGATTTGCTGGATTTAGGCAGTTTTCCAAACCATTTCCGTGGTTGGTGCGTCATAGGCTGCAGTTCCGTCTTTTCAAAAGCTCTGGACATTTACCTCCATACTCATCGAACTCATCCACCTACCAGCTTATAAAAGCTCCAGAATATAGCATGAAGGGAGACTGCCAGGACCTATGGCACCTGTAGAATGGAATACCTCAAATGCAGCGCATCTGCTTCGCCGGGCAGGATTTGCCGGAAGCGATGTTGAAATTGCCGATCTGGTCAAACGCGGCCTTGAAGGCAGTGTTGATTACCTGCTCAACTATGAGTTGATTGACAACAGCGCATTGGAAAAGTTTTTGGCTGAAACCATCAGATTTGATGTCGAAGACCCGCGCTCGTTTAACCGCAATGAAATCCGTCGCTTTTTCCTGTTGCGCATGGCGTATACGCGCCGACCGCTGGAGGAAAAACTCACCCTCTTTTGGCACGATCATTTTGCCACCGCGTTTTCCAAAGTGGCTGAATATCCAATGTATATCCAAAACCTGACCCTGCGCCGGTTTGCGTTGGCCCGGTTTGATGAGCTGCTGCTCAATATCTCTCGCGACCCGGCCATGATTTTGTGGTTGGATAACAACACCAACGTTCGTGGCAACCCAAATGAGAACTTTGGCCGTGAACTGATGGAACTCTTTACCTGTGGCGTCACCGATGTGGTCACCGGTGAGCCTAATTACACCGAAGATGATGTCAAAGAGGGAGCCCGGGCATTTACAGGTTGGACCGTGAAACGGGGCGAATTTTTCTTCAATGAAAATCAGCACGACTTCGGCGTCAAAACCTTTCGAGGGGCCTCAGGAAATTTTAACGGTGAAGACATCATCGCCAACTTAACCCAGGATCGGGCCACAGCTCGATTCATTGCCCATAAACTCTTTGAATACTTTGTTTATCCTGATCCAAACACGGCAATTATCGAACGATTTGCCGATGTGTATTTTGCCAACGACCACAGCATCAAAGCGCTGCTTCGAGCCCTTTTCCTCTCTGACGAATTTTATTCGAACAAAGCCCGGTTTGCGCTGGTGAAAAGCCCGGTTGAATTTGCCGTGGGTGCCATCCGTCAATTAAAGGCAACCGGCGGGCTGCGCAATGTCGCTGATACCATTGCACTTCAAGGACAGGATATTCTGAATCCGCCAGATGTGAGTGGCTGGACCAGCGGGCTGGGCTGGATCAACACCTCGTCTATGCTCGAACGCTATAACTTTGCCAACGATATGCTCATCAATCGGAACCGTGAAATTGCGGTCATGATTGATCCGAAATTGCTGCTTCCCCCTGCTGACAAACAAAATAAGGCTGATCTGGTTGATCATTTTTTGAATTTGATGGGGCCGCTTGAAGTGTCTTCGAAAACCCGAAAAGAACTTCAGAAATACCTCACCCTGGATGATTCCGGCCAAAAAGGGAAATTCAAACTCGACGACGCCACCATTGATAAAAAAGTGCGCGGCCTGCTGCATTTAATTATGAGCCTGCCGGAATATCACCTCAATTAAGGTCACAGGGAGGAACAACCTATGTTTTCAAAACACATCAATCGCAGAAATTTTCTTAAACAGGGGTTTGGCTTTGTGACAGCCGGGGTGGTTTTGCCGCATCTGGGGCTTTCCGGATTTGCCCAAACGCCTTCATTTGCCCCATCTGACCGACGAATTCTGGTTGTGATCGAGTTTGCCGGCGGCAACGATGGGCTCAATACGGTCATTCCCTATACTGATCCGGCCTATCTGAAAGCCCGGCCAACCATTGGATTAACCGATAAAGATGGGATTCTCTCAATCAGCGACCGATATGCCCTCCACCCGGAACTGGCTGAACTGAAACCATTTTATGACGCGGGTAATCTGGCAATCGTCCAGAGCGTGGGGTATCCCGAAGCCACACTGTCTCATTTCCGCTCGCGTGATATCTGGCACACGGCAGATCCGGTCAAGATTTCAGGCGAAGGCTGGCTTGGGAAAGCAGCCGAACAACTCTATGGCAGTAATGTTGGCCTCAAAGCACTGAGTGTCGGCAATGGGCTTCCGAAAACACTGCAAAGCCCGGTTGCGGTTGTCCCGGCGATTGTGAAATTTCCACGATATGACTACCAGACCGACTCCAGGTACGCGGCAGACGGAAAAAACCAGGAAAAAACCTTTACCAATATCTATGGGCAAACACGCACCAAAGGCACGTTAGATCAATCAATTGCGATGATCGGACTTGATGCACTTGAGGGGGCTGACACGCTACAGGCAGGCATTGCCCAGTATCAATCCAATGTGGAATACCCGGCCAATAACCCATTATCCGAAGGGTTGAAAATGCTGGCCCAAATCATCACCACGATTCCTGAATCGCAAATCCTCTATGTCACGCTTGGTGGATTTGACAACCACAGTCAGCAAATTGCGGCAGCGGACCAAAAACTCAGCGGTGACCATGCCTCGCTGCTCAAATATTTCTCTGAAGGCGTGGATGCGTTTTATAAGGATCTGGCGGGTCATGGACTGGCTGAACAGGTGGTGGTGATGCAATGGTCGGAATTTGGTCGCCGACCAAACGAAAACGGCAGCCTTGGCACCGATCACGGCACCGCTTCTTCCCTGTTTGTGATTGGAAACCCGGTCAAAGGCGGTATTTACGGGAATCATCCCAATCTCACATCGCTCGACCGGGCAGGAAACGTGACCTTCGATATTGATTTCCGCTCGGTGTACGGCACCATTTTAGATGGCTGGCTCAAGGTGTCTTCCAGCCAGGTGCTGGGCGCGCCGTTTGAAAACATTGGCTTTTTTTGATGGGCGAGCAAAGCAGCGAAATAGCCAGCCTTACGATTGACGACACGACTGTCAATTTTGCTATTTCATTCGGACTTCAAAAGGATGTATGAGAACTCAGCTACCTTTTCTTCGGAAGGTCAAACTGTTCATTCTATTGTGTTTTCTGGCAACTGGCTGGACGTTTGTCGTCTCAGCCTATTCAGGCGGGCCGGATCCGGGGTACACCAGTGCCCCAGGTGACCTTGGGACGTGTGTCAGTTGCCACGATTCATTTGAACTCAATTCAGGGAGCGGCGTCGTGACGCTTTCGGGTGTTCCACAGATGTATCAACCCGGCCAGACCTACCCACTGACCCTCACCGTTCAACAAGCTGGTCGTCAGCGATGGGGGTTTCAACTCACAACGGTGGCCTCGACTGGTGAATCAGTTGGGGCGTTTGTGGTGACTGATCCAATCAACACCCAGTTGCGGAGCACCACATTTGGCCAGATTACCCGCACCTACATCGAACATACCCAGACCGGAACATTTGCTGGAACACCACGCATGGGCCGCTGGACATTTTCCTGGACGGCACCGGCAGAAGATCGCGGCTCAGTCTCGTTTTATTTTGCCGGAAATGCGGCCAACAACGACACCACCAATCAACAGGACTTTATTTATTCTGGGGCCGAGATTGCGAATTCACCGTCAACCCAGCTTGCGGTGCGGCTGCTGACTCCGAATGGAGGAGAAAGCTTTGAAGCAGGTCAACCGATTGAAATGAAATGGGAAACGACCAATGCTTCACAGGCCGAAAGCCATGAAGTTCGACTTTCAACCGATGGCGGACAAACGTTCCCAAGTCGGATTGCAGCCGCGCTGTCACCCGAAGCACAGGTTTTTCGGTGGACCTCACCCCCCACCCTCAACACCAATATGGCTCGGGTTCGAATCGAAGCCTATCCCAAAGGCGGACTGCCACCGGTGACCGTAGCGAGCGCTGCAAATTTTTCGATTGTGGCTTCAAATACGCCAGCAATCACCAGCCTCTCTCCCACGAGTGGCCAGCGCGGTACAAAAGTGATCCTCACCTTGCTTGGCCGGGGCTTTGTTTCCGGTGCCCAGGTTTCGCTTGGCGAAGGAATCAAAATCAAAAAAGTAGAATGGCTGAGCCCAACTGAACTTCGCGTCACCGTCAAAGTAAAAGCCACGGCCCTGGCTGGAACGCGACCAGTTGAAGTAACTCTGCCGGATGGGTCAAAAATCGTCAAAGAGTCTGCTTTTACCGTTCAATAGACTTTTTTCTTCCCTTCTTTTGATCTGGCACTCGATCTGGTTCGTCTCCAGGCAGGGTGCTTTTTTGTTGGCGCGCCCTGGCAAGCAGTGGAGTTTTGCAACTGTTCTCGGGTATTGTTTCCTGCAACACGTTTTTTCCCACCAATCCAACCAAATTTTTGCGAGCATCCACATGTCCATGACCGAAAAACCGATTGAGACTCAGCCAGCCTCTGGCGACCAGCCCTCAGCCTTACCCGCTTCGCCTGACACAATGAAGAAAGAACAGCATTCGAAAAAGCTTCCGCTTCACACTCGGATTCTGATTGGACTGGCCGTCGGGGCATCGCTGGGAATTGTGGTCAACAGTTTTGCCAACCGGTTGGGCCCTGAGATGTTGCAACGGGTTGATTGGGTCGTGATGAATATCACTGAGCCGGTTGGGGCTTTGTTTTTACGGCTTCTGCTGATGATTGTGGTGCCCCTGGTTTTTTCATCACTGGTGGTTGGGGTTGCCGGCGTGGGTGATATCCGCAAACTTGGACGCATTGGACTGAAGTCTTTTGCTTATACACTTGTTATTTCGGCAATTTCGGTGGTGATTGGCCTGGGACTGGCCAACACAATCAAACCAGGAAAACGCATTTCGCCCGCCACCTCCACTCAACTTCAGGAAAAATATGGCTCTGACGCCAAAAAACGAGTTGAGGATCTGCAAAAAACCGTCGCGAAAGACTCTGCCGCCATGCAGGCCGTCAAAACCATCGTTCCCTCAAACCCGGCCAATGCGGTTGCTCTTGAAACTCCAAACATGCTCCACCTGATGTTTTTTGCGCTGGTGGTGGGAGTTGCCCTGACCCTGGTGCCGGCTGAATCAGCCGCCCCCGTGCTCCAGGTCCTCGAAGGCGCCTTTGCCGTGACCTCGAAAATTGTGGAAATGATTATGTATCTGGCGCCCTATGCGGTGGCCTGCCTGCTTTTCACCAATACAGCCCGATTCGGGTTAGAGTTACTCCAGGCACTCTCCTGGTTTGTGCTGACCGTTTTGCTTGGCCTGAGCTTGCAAATGTTTGGGGTGTATTCGCTTTCGGTGTACTTTTTATCTGGACTCTCCCCGATGGATTTCTTTCGTCGAATGGAAGTTGTGATTTTAACGGCGTTTTCGACTTCATCCTCAAACGCCACACTCCCAACGGCCCTGCGGGTTTCTGAGGAAAATTTAGGCGTTCCGCGCAACATCAACACGTTTGTACTGACGGTTGGCGCCACGGCAAATCAAAACGGCACCGCGCTCTATGAAGGCGTGACCGTGCTCTTTCTGGCCCAACTGGCTGGTGTTGATCTGACGCTTGGGCAACAGTTGCTGGTGGTCTATCTGGCAATTTTGGGGGGCGTTGGGACCGCGGGGGTTCCGTCAGGTTCGATTCCCTTTATTGTGGCAATTCTGGCCATGATCGGGGTGCCGCCAACCTTGATTGCCATTATTCTGGGTGTGGACCGCATTCTGGATATGTGCCGGACCACCCTCAATGTCGTTGGTGATATTACAGTTGCAACCTACGTGGCCCGATCTGAAGGCTATGAACTGCTCAAAACAGCACCTGTGAACACTGACTTATAAACAGAACATCCATAGAATCAGAAGCCACTATGATATAGCCGGCAACTGACTGGTACCACACAAGTTGAAATGCAGCTTTTCCCCAGCCGGTGATACCTGCTGATTTTCGCACCCGGCTGAAGGTGAAATCGTGATAAAATAACTGCTTCTTGTTACTTTTGGATCGGAGAGACTCTTATTGTGAAACGACAGAACCTCATTACCGCATTGGTGGGACTTGGACTGGCAGGTGGGTGGGTATGGCGGTATCAACGCCGCCCACGCGATATTCGATGGATTGATTATGCCGGTGAAATCCATCATCCGATGGCCAGCAATTTTGCTGTGGTGGATGAAGTCAGACTCCATTTTCAGGAAAAAGGATTGCATAATCCAGACACCCTGATGCTCCTGCATGGGTTCGGGTCATCAAATTTCACCTGGAAAGACTGCCTGAATCCGCTGGCTGAAGACGGGTATCGAGTGATTGCCCCAGATTTGAAAGGCTTTGGGTTTTCAGAAAAACCAGCCGATGGGCGCTACCATGTTCAGGATCAGGCACAACTGATGATTGGATTGCTTGATCAACTTGAAATTGAGCAAGCCACCCTGTGCGGGACTTCGTATGGAGCCGGAGTGGCACTGGCCTGTGCCTTAATGTGGCCAAATCGAGTCAAACGGCTGATTTTAATGGATGCGGCCTATAATGACGCCCCACTTCACCAGCCGCTTCCAACAGCTCACCTGGCTCTGGCTCGGACCTATGGAGTTGCCGAAGCCACGATCCCGCTTCTTTTCGGTTCCAAGGTTTTTGTGCGCAATAGCCTGAAAACCATGTTTTCTGATCCGTCACTGGTTGATGCCGAGCGAACGCAAGCCTATTTTCGACCCGTTCAATCAATTAATTGTCAGCAAGCCTTTATGACCGGCGCCCGGCAATGGGATCTGAACTGGCTTGAACTGGAATTAAGTGCGATCACGGTTCCAACCTTGATTCTTTGGGGTGAAGAAGACCGGATCATCCCGCTTCATCTGGGTGGACAACTGCACCTGGCAATTCCACAGTCTGAGTTTTATGTGCTTCCAAAATGTGGTCACGTTCCACAGGAAGAATGCCCGATTGAAACGGTCGAACTGATGATCGATTTTTTGCGGCGGACACACATGCGAGCACTTCCTGAAGAATTTCCCGAAGACGGTTCGGTTTCCGCACTACCCTCCGTCGAATATGGTGATTTAGATAGCTAAATACCTCTGAAAGTTGAGGTTTTGTTTATGGCAATACAACGCAATGACTGGAGTCTACAGCGGAAAGGGATCATGGACCAGGAACGCCACGCGGAGCGTGTCCGTGAGGCAGTCAAAAAAAATCTGGGTTCAATTGTGTCAAATGAATCCATCATTCTGTCGGATGGGAAAAAGTCAGTCAAAATTCCACTTCGGTCTCTGGACGAATACAAATTCCGGTTTGATTACCGTAAACAAAAACACGTCGCCCAGGGTGATGGCCATTCGCAGGTTGGAGATGTCGTGGCTCGGGAGGGGAAACCAGGCAAAGGACAGGGCAAAGGACAGGCTGGAAATCAGGAAGGACAGGAATTTTATGAGGCTGAAGTTAATATTGACGAAATCGCGGCCCTGATTTTTGAAGATCTTGCCTTACCGTTTCTGGAAGAAAAAGCCAAACAAGCCGTGCCATCTCGCTCAACCCGTTTCACCGAAATCCGACGGACTGGAATTATGTCCAACCTGGATAAAAAGCGGACGGTTCTTGAAAACATCAAACGCAATGCAATGGAAAAAAAGCGGGTTGGCGTTGGCGGGTTTCGCAAAGAAGACCTGCGCTTTAAAAGCTGGGAAGAAACGGTCCGTTATGAATCAAACGCGGTCGTCATTGCGATGATGGATGTTTCTGGGTCAATGGGTGAATTCAAGAAATATATTGCCCGTAGTTTTTACTTCTGGATGGTGCGGTTTCTCCGAACCAAATACGACACCGTCAAAATTGTATTCATCAGCCATCACACTGAAGCCAAAGAAGTGACCGAGGAACAGTTTTTTACGCAGGGTGAATCAGGCGGTACAGTTGTTTCCAGTGCCTATAAGCTCGCCCTTGAGATCATCAAAGATCGGTTTCCACCCCAGGACTGGAACATTTACCCATTTCATTTTTCTGACGGAGATAACTACTACTCCGATAATGATGAAGCCGTTCGTCTGGCAGATGAACTCATCAAAACCTGTAACCTGTTTGGATATGGGGAAATAGGTGATGAAGGAGTCTCAAGTTATCGCCGGTCTTCAGGCGCGCTCCTTTCAGTTTTTAAGGAGCACCTCAAAAACAAATCCCGATTTATCGGGGTCCGCATTGATAATAAAGAGGAAGTGTATCCGGCTTTAAAAGAATTTTTTGGGGTTCGGGGAATCAAAGTATAAGCTATCCCCCATTCAATGTTGGAAAAACAAACGGGCATCTGTGGGAAGAACACTTCACAGGTGCCCGTTTGGTGTCTATCAGTTGTATCTATTTAAAGAAGAGAGGCTCTCTCTGATGAAGTGGACGGCTGTGGATCGGTGCCAAAAAGAAGTTGGGCTTCTAAGGGCGTTTCCACTTTTTCATGAGCAAAGGAAAGCAACATTTTCAGATGATCGTCATGCAGTACCCGGTGAGCAATTTCCAGATCAATTGGTTTTGTGTAGCAATCAGGGCAGGAAATGACCTGAACCACGCCTCGACGCAGATAGGTAAGGTCAGACGGTGCACCGCAAAAGGAGCAATGGGTTACCAGATAGGAAAGAACCTCTTCCACCATCTGAAGGTTTATCTCTGAAGGTTGTTCCGTCAGGGTTAATGCAAGTTTTGCCAGCAAAAGATAGGACTCGGTGTAATTTTTCTTCAAAAGCTGGGCTGGTTGATCAGAAGAAACAAACGGCATAGCTCTGTTCTCGTTTTTGCAAAAAGGCAGTTCCAGTATTGCTTTCCCGGAACTGACATTGGGTTCCCCTGGCCAATTGAGTACCGACAACAACTATCGTTGATACTTTCGAATTAAACCAATCACAACCCCTTGAATTTGAACTCGTTCCGAGGCAACAACGATTGATTGATATTCCGGATTGGCTGGTTCAAGCCGAACCTGCCCCCCCTGTTCCGAATAAAACCGTTTTACCGTTGCCTCCTGATGGTCCACTAATGCAACCACAGTCTGCCCATTCTCGGCAATTGAGCGAGAATCAACAATGATCAGGTCGCCATTACAGATTTGCTCATCAATCATTGAGTTTCCACGAACTCGAAGGGCAAATGTCTTTTGTCGGCCAAGTAAAGATCGCGGCACTGAAATGGTTTCCTGGTTTAAGACTGCCTCAATCGGATATCCGGCAGCAATCACTCCGAGCAACGGGATTTCACACTCAGGTTCATTCGCGGTTTGCGAAACAAGCTCGATTCCTCGCCGGGCATTTGGAATCCGGCGAATACACCCATCTTTTTCCAACTCAGAGAGTAGATGATGAACAGAAGCTGGGGATCGCAATCCCAGTTGGATTTGAATTTCGCTGATGGTTGGAGCAAAACCATGCGTTTCAACAAATTGCCGGATACTATTGAGGAGTTCTTGTTGACGTGGAGTTATCACAATTCACCTTATAAAACCAGGGATTCAATTTTCTCAAAAACAGCATTCGAAAATAGTAGAAAATATATTCGAAAATATTCGAAAAAAAGTCAAGCAAAAAGCAAACGAGCAATAAATCACATTTTACGTCACCAGTTACCTAACAATATTTGTCACCAACCTTACAAACTCCAAACCCAATGTGGTTTAATAAACTATTAAGTATTCGATATAAAGCACTTAGAAAATCGTATTAAAATACTTAAGTTTGGCACGCGATTTGAATCTAGGAAAGCCACAATTCAAGCACTCAATTTCAAGGGGATCAGTTCATTTTCCAACATTTCATCCCCTTATTCACAACACACATTTGGGGTTGACCCATCAACCATAGGGAGAGACTGAGCATGAAGAAGCAAAAGGGATTTTCACTTATCGAATTGCTGATCGTGGTCGCGATCATTGGTATTATCGCTGCTATCGCCATTCCAAACTTGCTGGCCGCCCGTCGTTCAGCCAACACGGCTTCCGCCATTCAAACACTGCGTGGCCTCCACAGCGGCAACGTTGTATACCAGACCAGCCTGGGCAAAGGCAACTTTGCCAATATCGTTGCAGATCTGGGCGGAACAGATACCACCCAGGCCGGCTTCCTCGACAACACCGTTACACAATCTGATGGTGGTACACCAAAAAGCGGATATAACCTTTCAAACTATAACGCGACTCCTGGGGGAGGAGGTGTGGCTCCGTCATATTCCGTCCGAAATGTCCCGACAAACTCATCGGGAATTACCCGGACTGGAAATGATTCATTCTTTGTGAATGATACAGGCGTTATTACCCACACGGGGAACCCTGGCACGCTGGCAGTTTCCACTGATGATCCAATTCAGTAAACTCTTACGTTACATGGCTGATCAAATCAGTCTCACAGTGAAAGGCAGGAGATTTCTTCTCCTGCCTTTTGTATTTTTGGTAACCGTCACGTCTGACTTTACACCTCGTCAAATCTTCAATAACATCGGTAATCTATTGTGCCTGCTACTTTTAAGTTTATCTGTAAAGAGCATCACAAAAGACACTCCATTCATACCGAATTCAGCAAGTTAATCTCCACTGCACTCATTACGAGGTTGTTATGTCAACAGGTCCATCCAAAGAAACTGAAGCTTTTGTACGTCCAAATTCTAAACGGCTCGCTCATCGATTTGATGAAGTTGGTTTTTCGGAAATTGTCAGAATCCGCAATCGGGTTATGGAACTCAAAGCGGCGGGTGACATCATCTTTCAGTTTGAAGGTGGCGAGCCTTACATGAATACCCCCGATTTTGTAAAAGAAGCGGCCACCCAGGCTCTTCATGAAAATAAAACCCGCTATGCTCCTTCAAGTGGGATCAAACCTTTGGTTGATGCCATTACTGAAAAACTTCGAACGAAAAATAAAATTCCAGCCCAACCCGAACACGTCATCGTGGGCAATGGCGGGATGCAGGGACTCTATGGTGCCTTTAATTCCATCCTGGACCCGGGTGACGAAGTCCTTTTATTTTCACCGCATTGGACACCAACACGCGATCTGATTTATATGTCAGGTGGTCAGGTCATCAGCATTAATACGTTTGAAGCTCGACAAACCGGCATCTCCCAGACCTTGCAGGCATATCTCAGCCCAAAAAGCCGGGCGATTCTCCTCAATACCCCACAAAATCCAACTGGAATGGTCTTTACTCGTGCTGAAATTGAAGAAGTCGCCGCGTTTGCCCAAAACCACGATCTGGTGGTGATTGCGGATGAAGCCTATGAAGATCTGGTGTATGAGCAGGAACACGTTTCAATTGCTTCGCTGCCCGGCATGTATGAACGCACCATCAGTGTCTACACGCTTTCGAAAAGTTATGCCATGACAGGCTGGCGATTAGGGTATGCCATTGCAGCAGAACCATTTATCACCGGATTGAAAAAATCTATTTTGTATTCTTCCAACGGAGTCAGTACCCCAACTCAGTGGGCCGCTGTGGCAGCGCTCTCAACACCTTCTGACTTTATTGAAAAAGCCTTTGAAGGATATCAGTACCGCCGATCATTGATGGTTGATGGCCTGAATGCACTGGGCTTTCGCTGCAGCCCGCCTCCGGCTGGAGCGTTTTATGCGTTTCCAGATATTTCTTCAATCGCTGCCGACAGCACGGCTTTTTCCCGAGAACTGTTGGATAAAGCTCATATCGCGACCGTCCCAGGTGTTGTGTTTGGGAAGGAAGGCGAAGGACACCTTCGATTTAGTTACTCGCTGGCCCCAGAAATTATTGAAAAAGGGCTTGAATCACTCAGCAACTATCTCAAAAACCGCTAACTTCAGGAAATTTAGTTGCGACAGTCACCAGGTCTCACTTTTTCATAAAACTCCTGTCGTTTTGTCATCCGACACTATGCCCCCATCATCACCAGTGGCAGCCTCGTCATCACCACCAGCAAATCACCCTGAATGGGAATTTCTCTATCAAAGTGAAGGCTGCCCAATCTTTTTTGACCCAACCAGTCATCTCTTTCATTCGATTGTCCCACTTGAAGAAACCACATCGTTATACCAGGAACAGTTTTATGAAGCTGGTTCCGCAGCTCGTTTTTTTTCGCCGGTCGAAGTGGTAACCCGCCTCTTTCGCCGGCGGCGGGCAGCCTATATTGCCCGGTTTGTTCAACCGTCTGGTGGGGTGCTCGATATTGGTTGTGGGAATGCCTACGTGCTGTACTACCTTCGTGAAGATCATCAGGTTCCAGTGGTGATCGGAACTCAGGTCTCGGCTACGGCTCAGGCGTTTGCGTGCGAGACCCTCGGGATTGATGTTCGACTGGGCGAACTCCCACTCCTGCGACCGGACCTGCCTACTTTTTCAGTCATTACGGCCTGGCATGTCTTTGAACATGTGGCCGATTATGAAACATATTTCAAAGAAAGCTGGGAAATGTTGGCACCTGGCGGATATTTGATCCTTGAAGTTCCAAATGCCCAAAGCTGGACAGTTGGATTTTCCGGTCCCGGTTGGATGGGGTGGGATCCGCCGCACCACGTGGTTCATTTCACACCTGAGGGACTCGATAAACTCTTGAAGAAAACTGGATTTCACCCTGTTTCACGGTCTACGTTTTCACTTGAATACAGCGTCTTTACTTCGCTGCAATCTATTTGCAACCGATTTTCACGACTGCGAAACGCATTTTATGATGGATTGCGGCGCGTTGGTGGCAATCGTCCCCCACTGTGGTTGATCTTGTTGCAGGGAATGTGGTTTTCCATTCTGTTTTTTCCAGTTCTTCTGATCAATTTGCTGCTGGCCCCGACACCCTGGGGTGAAGTCCTCCATGTCATTGCTCAAAAACCAGTACCCCCTGGGTCAAACCACCCTCATTGATCTGGGTATACCCGCCTGCATTTTTTACTTGACCCAGCCAATCACTCAAAGTCAGACTGTTTTGGATTGCCTGGGATCTCAATTTTCCCAACACCACCCTCTACCTCTCAATCCTGTTTTTACACGAGTGTCACCATGTCAGAACAAACTCTTTCCAGCCAGACTTATTGGCGCGAAGTTGATATTGCCTGCCGCCTGGCGCAGGAAGCCGGTAAATTAATCCTTGAATATTATGACCGCACCACCAAAGTCAGTTATAAAGCAGGTGATGAACCGGTCACCGAAGCTGACCAGGCAGCGAGCGATCATATTCTGGCGGGTCTCCACGAGGCATTTCCGGATGACGTTTTGGTTTCGGAAGAGGAACCTGACAATCCACTCCGATTAGAATCTTCACGGTTATGGGTGATTGATCCGCTTGATGGAACCAAAGAATTCATCGCCCGCAACGGAGAATTTTCCGTCATGATTGGCTTTGTGGTTGGCGAACGCCCGGTGGTTGGCGTGGTATATCAGCCCACCCGTGACCGGCTGTGGTGGGCGGCCCACGACCAGGCGTTTTTGCGAATTGGTGGCGAACAAAAATCTATCAAAGTAGCGCCCACCTCTGACTATGCGGCAATGCGAATGGTTGTGAGTCGGTCACATCGCAATGCCCTGGTTGATCAAATGGCAACCCGGCTGGGAATTACCCAGGAAATTGTCTCTGGCAGCGGCGGGATCAAGGTTGGTTTGATTGCTGATGGTGATGCCGAAGTGATGTTTAGCCCCAACCCATATACAAAAATCTGGGATATGTGCGCCTGCGATGCCATTTTGCACGCGGCTGGCGGCAAAGTGACTGATTTACAAGGAAATTTATTGGCTTATCGAGGCGAAGAAGTTTTTAATTTGAAAGGGGTGGTTGCCAGCAACGGCACTCGCCACGAGGATATGATTCAGACGGTGGCTGGGATTTACACTCCGCCTGTGTAAGGGTCTGCATCAATGTCACTGATTTGATGAGGCAACACTTGGTTCTTTGGTATCTTTCCATTTATGAACAGTACTTTTTTTCCCAAACCACCTGAATCATTTTTCCTGATTGCCGGTCCCTGTGTGATTGAATCTCAGGACCATGCCTTATTTCTGGCTGAAGCAATTCAAAAAGAAGCGGCTGAACTGGGCATTCCCTACATCTTCAAAGCCTCGTTTGATAAAGCCAATCGGTCATCCATTCATTCATTTCGAGGTCCAGGTCTGGATGCCGGGCTACGGGTTTTGGAACACATCAAAAAACAGACCGGATTGCCTGTCATTACAGATATCCATGACATTGATCAGGCCCAGAGCGCGGCTGAAATCGTTGATGTGCTTCAAATCCCAGCCTTTTTGTGCCGTCAGACTGATCTTTTAGTGGCTGCGGCACGCACTGGTCGGACGGTAAACGTGAAAAAAGGTCAGTTTTTGGCCCCCAGTGATATGAAAAACGTGGTTGAAAAGATCCGTGAAGCTGGGGGAAAAGAACTCTGGTTGACTGAACGCGGGGCGTCCTTTGGCTACAATAACCTGGTGGTTGATATGCGGTCGTTTCCAATTATGCATGCTTTTGGCTGCCCGGTGGTCTTTGACGTCACTCATAGCCTGCAACGTCCAGGAGGTCTCGGAAACGCAACGGGCGGAGATTCACAGTTTATTGAGCCTCTGGCTCGGGCCGGCGTCGCCTGTGGCGTAGATGGTCTGTTTATGGAAGTTCATGACAACCCGGCCAAAGCGCTCAGTGATGGCCCAAATGCCTTACCGTTACAGCGACTTCGCCCTCTCCTACATCAACTCTATGCTCTGGATCAAATTCGGAGACAATATCCCCTTCTGGCCAGCAGCGAGCCTGAGCAATAACTCAGGCTGAATGAACGCTGTCTTCAGTCATCTCAACGTCACGTGGTAGCGTGGCCAGCGGGAATTTGATGTGAAAGCTGCTTCCCTGCCCTTTGCCCTTGGATTCAGCCCAGATTTTGCCACCATGGGCTTCGACATAACTTTTGGCAATCGCCAACCCAAGCCCGGTGCCACGTGCCGAAAATTCATAGCGGCCTGAAGTGTGCGTTGACGGGTCAGAGGTCGTGTAAAACTTCTCGAAAATCCGTTCCAGATCGGTTGGCTCAATCCCAATCCCGGTATCTTCAACTGTCAGGTGGGCCATACTGGCTTCAGCCGCGATCGTAATGCGAATCAGACCTTCGTCAGGCGTAAATTTGATTGCGTTTTGAATCACGTTGACCAGGACCAGTTGAATTTTTTCCGGGTCAGCCACAATGGCAACCTCCTCTGGGGACTCAACCTCAATGGTCTGGTGACGGCGGTCAACAAAGGTGGCCAGCTCCGCCAAAACTTCAGACACCGTACCACGCAAATTCAACGCGGTGTGGTTGAGCGTCATCTGGCCTTCATTGATTTTGAGCATTTCCAGAATATCGTTAAAGCTTGTCACCAGCCGGTCAATCATCCGCCGGCAGGTTGCCATTGACTGGTGCTGTCCCTTGCTAAGTGGCCCCAGGTATTCTTCAGAAATGGCCTCGATGTACCCTTTGAGCACCGTGAGTGGGGTGCGCATTTCGTGTGAAGTTACAATCAGAAAATTGGTCTTCATCTGGTTGAGTTCTTGCAAGGTATGTGAAATCTCCTGCTCGCTCTTATACAGCTTTTCGAGTTCCTGCATTGACTCAATGATGATCAGATTTTTTTCTTCAAGTTCGGTCTTTTTCTTCTCCAACTCACCGTACAGGGCTGCATTTTCAATGGCCACCGCCGCCTGATTCGCCAGAGATTCCAATAATCTCTGATCGGTTTCGCTAAAAGGACCGCGCAACGCGGGTCGCCTGACATCAAGTACTCCGACCACACTCCCAGTCCGCGTAAAAATCGGAATATTCATAAAACCGTGAACATAGTATTTTTCAAGCATCTCAGGAAAAACAATCTCTGAAGAGGCGTTTGGGTCATTGACGATCATGGGCTTTCCGGTACTGGCCACCTGACCGGCGACGCCTTCGCCCAGCCGAAAGACAACCGGTGTTTCATCCCAGTGATCGCGGCACCAGAGTCGTTTAAAGACCAGATGGTTTCCAATCACCAGACCAATCCCACCCGGCTCACCTTCAATCAACTGGGCGCTTTCCTCAGCAATATTTTGCAATACGGTGGTTAAATCAAGCTGTGAGTTAATGATCCGGGTACTGTCGAGCAAATGGCGGAGGTACCGGATACGTTCTTCCTGGCGGCGTTTGATCCGGCGAATGCGTTCCGCATATAGCTGATAGCCGGCGGTACTTAAAATAGCCAGGTACATCAGATAGGCCCACCAGGTACGCCACGGTGCCGGACGCACGGCAAACAAAACTTTCACCGGACCGCTGATATTCCCGGCATAATCACGTGCCCACAGCCGAAATTCATACTGACCTTCAGATAAATTGGTGTATTCCTTCTTATAATCGCTCGTCCAATCTGACGGTTGCGTTTCAAAGCCAATCAATTGAGTACGATAGCTGGTATCAGATTCACGAAAATAGTTGAGCAAGGCGTATTCAAACATCAGGTTATTTTCGTCATAGGCCAGTGAAACTTTTTCAAGCCAGGTCGTGGTTTCCTGCCACTTTCCATTCAATCTGATGCGTTCGATAAATAACGGTCGGGCAGATGTGTCAGCCTCTTCTGTCTCAAGGTCATAGACCGCCGTGCCCTGAATCGTGCCAGCATACATTCGCCCCTGTTGATCAATCAGTGCGGCGCCTTCGAGACATTCATTACTGGGGAGTCCATCTTCAGAAGTAAATGAAAACACCGAAAACAGCGAAGGGTCATCTGACGTCGCCTGACGAGGAGATAATCGAGCCACCCCTTTATTCGTGAATAAATACAACCGGTGCTGACGGTCTTCACAAATTTTTTGGATGCAATTATTGGGCAAAGCAAGCTGGGTTAAATCAGAAAAAACTTCCCATTTGATCTCTGACTGGTCGAGCCGGGTCCGGGCAACACCACCGCTTTTCGTCCCGACCCACAGCCAGCGGGTGCCGTCTGGGGCTTTCGTTTCGTGCAAACTGATGATGATATTGTTTGGCAAACCCGAAGCAATGTCACAGGTTGACCAGACGCCGTTTTCAAAGCGTGACAACCCGCCCCCATAGGTTCCAGCCCATACGGTTTGGGTTCCATTGGTTGCGGTTGTCACCAGTAAACAATTGACCCCATTGTTTTTCAGGGTCTGATTTCGTTTGCTATACGCGGTCCAAGTACCATTGTGGAACCGCCCCAGACTGTCATAAGTACCAACCCACAACGTGGGTGACCCATCAGGTTCCGTCGCGGCTGCCAGACATCGAATTTCGCGATGAATTCCCGACTGGCTCAGATCAATTTTGACCATCTGACCATTTTCAAATTTGCTCAACCCATCATCAGTTCCAATCCAGATGGTTGACTGCCCATCAGCCGTTTGGGTCTCAAACAACGTCCGGACTCGATTTCCGGCCAGCCCATCAGCCACGGTCAGCTTCGTCCATTGCCCGTTTGCAAACTGCAACACCCCACTGCCCAGAGTCCCAACCCAAAGCACCGGGGCACCCGTGGCTGAACGAGTTTCTAAAAAACAACGGGCCATGTGGTCCGCACTTTCAACCGGGAGGTCAAGCCTGGCCCACCGACCGTTTTCAACCCGCACCAGTCCATGCCCGTTGGTACCAATCCAGACGGTTCGACGGCCTGACGGAGACACGGTTTCAGCCAGACTGGCAATGTCATTTCCGGGCAGGCCGGTGGTATCGTCCAGCCGCAACCAGTTTCCATTTTCCAGACAGACCACCCCGGCATCGGTGCCCACCCACAAACAACTTTTCCCATCTGGCAATGACGTCGCCGCCAGTGTCTGCACATTATTGCTCGGCACGATGGTTGGCAGCGTCACCCTTGAAAAAGTAGCACCTTCAAACCTGGCCAGCCCCCCACCAACCGTTCCAGCCCATATGATTGGCTCACCAGTTGAAACCGGCATCAACGCCAATGCCTCAACATGGTCGCTCACAAACCCGTTCGTGGTTCGATATGATCGCCACTGCCCATTTTGGAAGACAGCAATTCCATAATCCCGTGTGGCAACCCACAAACTATGACTTCCATCACGCAAAGTCACCGGCAAAATACTCAACACAATTGAATCATTAGGAATTTCAGGTGATGAAATCTGGGTCCAGGTATTGTGCTCAAAACGAGCCAATCCACCACCATAGGTTCCGAGCCAGAGAATTGAGTGGCCATCTGCAGCAATTTCTTCCGCCAGGCTAAACACCGGATTGGTTGGCAACCCAGAAGTTTCATCAAACGTTTGCCACTGCCCATCTTTCAAATGTGAGACACCACCGCCATTGGTTCCAAACCAGAGGCTCCCGTCTCTGGCTGCGAGCAACGCGCTGATGTCGTTAGAGCGGACCCGATTGGGCATATTGACCAGCGTCCAGACCCGCCCATTATAACAAGCAGCTCCATCCAGTGTTCCAACCCACAAATACCCGCGCTGATCAAAAACAATTTTGCGCACCGTATTTTCTGGCAATCCATCCCGGTCGGTAAAAACCCGAAATGCCGGGCGACCAGCCGGCCTGGAGGCGAAAGAGACAGGCTTCTGGATTGCCGATGATGCTGAGGTCAGGTGAGACAGGGGATTGGACGCTGCCCCCAAAACAGGCACGTTCAGATTCTTCCCGCCAGACAGCAAGCTGAAGAGAAATAAAATGACCATGACAAACTGACGCATAGTGCGCCTCCAGTTGCCAGTTGACTTGCATTGTTCGGGAGGAAAGTGTGGGACCTCAAATTTCAAGTAAACACCATGAAACCTGGAGTTACAAGCATCTTTCTAGTTTTATGGACAGCTCAGTGTTCATCCCAATAAACCGCTCGAAACTCACGAAAAGTCCAATCTTGACCAGTTTCGGTCTGGCTGACCTGCCCTTTTGTAACTTCGTGCTCACATCACTGTAACGCAAGACTCACCGACTTCAGATAAGAAGCCTTGTTTTCTTCTTTTTCACGATTTCCCTCACAAACCAATCTTTGTCCATGCAGGGTAGGGTCATTGATCTGGCCTGTTCGCAGCAAGCGTGTGGCAAACAATAACTTAAATCTTTTAAGGAGAGACCTTCAATGGGCTTTTCGCGATATGTTCGAATCTGTTTTCTGGTGTGTCTGATGGGGGTTTTTGGCATAGGGTCCTGGTCATTGGCCAGGCTTCAAGCCACGTCCCAGGCAGCAGGTCAATTGACTGTTGCACCAGCAGCCGTTCCAACCCCAACCCCCAATATTTCATTAACCCAAATCGGCACCTTCCGAACCGGCAAATTTGACGTCAGCGCGGCTGAAATTGTGGTCCATGACCCAATTTCCCAGCGCCTGTTTCTGGTCAATAGCGACGAAACGGCGCCGAGCGTTTATGTGCTGGATATTTCGGATCCGACCAATCCAACCGAAGTGATGCAACTCACATTTTCATCCGGTCCAGTCATTGGCGACCCAAACAGCGTGGCCGTAAAGAACGGTGTATTAGCCGTGGCGCTGGCCTCCGATCCCAAAACCGACAATGGAACAGTGGCTTTTTACAACACCAGCACACTCAATTTCTTAACCTCAGTCACAGCCGGGGCACTCCCCGATATGGTGACTTTCACGCCGGATGCCACCAAAGTCCTGGTCGCTAATGAAGGCGAACCAGACGGCGTCAATCCTCCAGGTTCGGTCACCATTATTCCGGTTTCCTATCCAGGCGGCCCAGGTTCGCTTTCAGTTGGCTCCGTGACAACCGCCACCTTTACGGCATTGAATGGTCAGGAAGCCACCCTGCGAACCCAGGGCGTCCGAATCCAGTCCGGCGTGGCTGCGGCTGATGATTTTGAACCTGAGTACATTGCCGTTTCCTCCGATTCAACCACGGCCTGGGTCACGTTGCAGGAAAATAACACCGTCGCAGTTGTGAACCTGGGTACCAGCACCGTCACGTCATTGCTCCCGTTAGGTCTGAAGGATCACAATCTGACAGGCAATGGCCTGGATGCCAGTGATCGCGATCTGACCTCATCAACCGGCAAGATCAATATTCAAAACTGGCCTGTGTTTGGCATGTATATGCCCGATTCAATTGCCACCATGGATTTCAACGGTCAGACCTATTTTTTGACCGCAAATGAAGGCGATGCCCGCGACGGTGAAGAAGTTCGGGTTTCATCAGGGTCGTATGTTCTTGACCCGGCGGTTTTTCCCAATGCTTCAACTCTGAAAATGAACGCCAATTTAGGCCGGCTCACCGTGTCAAATCGGGATGGCCAGTTGGAAGCTGATGGCGACACCGAGTATGAAAAAATCCATGTGTATGGCAGCCGGTCATTTTCGGTGTGGACGGCCACCGGCACTCAGGTTTTTGACAGCGGTGATGCGTTTGAGCAAATCACAGCCATGCGCTTCCCCGCTGATTTCAATGCCAACAATGATGAAAATGGTACATTTGACACTCGAAGCGACAATAAAGGTCCAGAGCCGGAAGGGCTGACGCTCGGAGTCGTGAATGGTCGCACCTACGCGTTTATCGGATTGGAACGCATCAGTGGAATTATGGTGTATGACGTCACCAACCCACTCAGCCCCGTGTTTGTACACTACCTTTCAACCCGTGATTTTGCCGGTGACCCCGAAGCCGACACAGCCGGCGACCTGGGACCAGAAGGCATCACCTTTATTTCTTCAGCCGACAGCCCAACTGGGAACCCATTACTGGTCATCGGGAATGAAATCAGCGGCAGCACGACGATTTTTGAAATTCGGACGTCAGAACAATCCGTCATTTACGTGGCAGACACGCTCAATAATCGAATTCAGACATTTGATGGCGACCAGTGGTCAATCTTTACCGGTGCGTCAATTTCGCGTGAACTGGGAACTGAAAAGAGCATCCGAGCCACAGCCGGTTCCGGCAATGGTCAGTTCCGGTCACCGGAAGCCGTCAGCTCAAACAACGCTGGCGGCGAAAACCTCCGCGTCTATGTTGCCGATACCGGAAACAATCGCATTCACTGGTTTGACGGAATTCAATGGCAGGATTTTGCCACCTTTGGTTCCGGGTTCAATCAGGTGCGTGCTCCGCAAGGCGTAGTCCTTGATGCCAGCGGACAGTTTCTTTTTGTGTCTGATACCGCCAACAATCGAATCCTGCGTTTTGATGCCCTGACACCATTTTCAAATGCCACCGTGATAGCAACCGCTGGCACCGGTGCTGGTCAAGTTCGCGCTCCACAAGGACTGGCAATTGATCTCAACAACACACTGTATGTAGCTGATACCGGCAACAATCGGGTCATTAAGTTTGACACAGCGACAACAACGCCTGTCTTTGGTGCGATTGCCATATCCGGGACCTCACTCAATCGCGTGCGCGGGCCACAAGGACTGGCAGTTGATAATGAACTGAACCTCTATATCGCTGACACAGCCAACAGCCGGGTGCTGTTCTTCCCACTTGGAACCACGGCAGGGGCGCAGGCAATTGCCACTGTGGGTTCTGGTCCAGGCCAGGTTCGGCTGCCGGAAGGCATCACGGTCGTGACCGGACCCGAAGGCAAACGACTGGTGATGAGTGACACTGGAAACAACCGCATTCAGAGCACATCCCTCATCAATACCACACCGTTGACACTTGGGACCTGGGGTCTGGTACATGGGCCTGGGACTCAAACCGGCGCCATCGGCGCTTTAACTGGGCAATTCCGAAGCCCAGGTAAGATCAGATAAAATGGGTTCCGGGTTCCGGGTTCCAGGCTTTTGAAAAGGGTGTGGTTCAAAGCAGCCACACCCTCACTCTTTATCAGTCTGTCACTTTGTCACTTTGTCACCTGTCACCCTGTCATCTCCACCGCTTTTTTTCGTCGCTCCATTGCCAATTCCTGACTAACTCATATAATCGGGGCACGTCTTTATTTTCTTTTTCCTCAGCACCTTTCATCGCATTTTTTCTTCAGCCTGCAGTTCTGGCATCTCTCAAGATTGACCAGATCAAATCGAAGGTGCCGTCTTCTTTTTTCGTTCAAACGAGGGCCCTGATATGTCAATTATGAATTTTGATCTAACCGAAGAACAGCTTCAGGTAAAGTATTCTGTTCGTGAGTTTGCTGAAGCTGAAATCAAGCCGCACATTATGGAGTGGGATGAAGAGCAAGTCTTCCCGCTTGAGTTACAACCCAAACTCGCCGACCTGGGCTTGCTGGGCATTATCATTCCTGAAGAGTTTGGTGGCGCCGGAATGGGCTATGTCGAATATGCCACTATTCTCGAAGAGCTTGCTCGCGTTGATCCGTCAATCACCCTGAGTGTGGCTGCGCATAACTCATTGTGCACCAACCACATCTACCAGATGGGTAACAAGCAACAGCGCGAAGAATTTGTCCCACCGCTCGCCCGTGGCGAACAAATGGGCGCCTGGGCGCTCACCGAACCCGGTTCCGGAAGTGATGCGGCAGGAATGCGCACTATGGCAGTTCGGGAAAATGGCTCGTGGGTCATTAATGGCAGCAAAAATTTTATTACCAATGCGTCACACGCCGCAGTCACCGTGGTAATGGCCATTACCGATAAATCCAAAGGCAATCATGGGGTTTCGGCTTACATTGTAAAAAATGACACGCCGGGATTTACGGTTGGAAAGAAAGAAAACAAACTTGGGATGCGTGCGTCAAATACGGCCAGCCTCAATTTTGATGAGTGTCATGTTCCAGTTGAAAGCATGGTCGGTGAGTACAACCATGGCTTTGTGGACAGCTTGAAAATTCTGGATGGCGGACGCATTTCGATTGCGGCGCTGTCACTGGGCATCGCGCAAGGCGCCTATGAATCAGCCCTGAAATATGCCAAACAACGTCAGGCGTTTGGCCGCGTCATTGCGGAATATCAAGCGATTCAATGGAAACTGGCGGATATGGCGACCCAGATCGAAGCCGCCCGACTGTTGTTGTATCAAGCCGCCGTGTTGAAAGATCGGGGCAAAGTTACCACCCGTCAATCGGCCATGGCGAAATTGTACGCGTCAGAAGTAGCCGTGAAGGTTTCAGAAGAAGCCATCCAGATCCATGGCGGATACGGCTATACCAAGGACTATCCACCTGAAAAATTCTGGCGTGATTCCAAACTCTGCACCATTGGTGAAGGAACCTCCGAAGTCCAACGCCTGGTGATTGCCCGCGAAATTTTGCGCGCCAGCTAAAGAATGTAAAATGTAGAATGAAAAGAAGTGGTTAGTTCTTGGTTCTTGGTTCTTGGTTCTTGGAAGGTATTGATTTCTAACCACTAACCACTAATCACTGACCACTAACCACTTTAATCATTCTCAATTCTTCATTCTCAAAAATGTTGCCTTGTCCCAACTCCCGCTCCACAAACGATTGATCTATCTGGCACTTCCACTTGGCTGGATGGCCTGCCTGTTTTTCTTCTCAACCGATGTCCTGTCGTCAAATCAAACTGGCTCGGTGATCGAACCCATTCTTCATAAAGTTGTTCACACCATTGATCCGACCGCTTCCGAAAAAGCAGTTTGGGTGGGACACCTGCTGCTTCGCAAACTTGGTCATCTCTCAGAATATGCGTGCCTGGCAGTATTGTGGGCCATTGGATTGCGGAAAACGAGTGGGTGGTCGCGTCGCCGCGTCTTGATGATGGCACTGATTTTTTCGGTGGGATATGCCGGGCTCGATGAATGGCACCAGACTTTTACTCTGGAGCGATCTGGAACCATTCAAGATGTCATCATTGACAGCATTGGGGCGCTCATTGGACTGGGAATCCTGAGCCTGGCCTGGTGGTGGAAACTCAGGCGAGAACAATCGGTTTCTTTCCGTCGAACCATCTGAATGAAAAATACCACGTCAGTACCACCTGCGTCAGTGGGTGGGCTATTTGTCATTCCCCCACCCGCTGACGCAGGTGGTACTGACAAAATACTTTTCATTCCCTCAGACTTGCATAATGACCGGCAGAATCGTCGGACGCTGTTTGGTTAATTTTTGAATGTAGCGTTTAAGGCCGAGCCGGATTTTCTCCTTAAAAGCTGACATATCAGAACGTTCGTCATACGGTACCGTGGTCAGTGTTTGATTGATGACTTCCTTGAGTTCATCCATCCATTCTTCATTCCCATCCAGCAACATATATCCGCAGGTGGCAATTTCCGGCTCGGTCTTCATTTCCCCGGTTTCTTTATTGACCACCAGCACTGGAATGATAATTCCGTCATAGGCCAGGTGCTTTCGGTCACGCATCACCGCTTCATCAACAATGACTGAGCGGCTGTCATCCATATAAATCTTGCCCACCTGAATTTTATCTGAAATCAGCGCCCGCTCTCCGTCAAGGGCCAGAACTTCTCCGCTCTGCATCAAAATGACATTCTCCGGTTCATAGTCAAGCTCCTGACAGGCATAGAGTTTGTGCCGATAGAGCTGGCGATATTCACCGTGAATCGGGATGAAATACCGTGGCCGGGTTGATTCGATCATCAAGCGCAGATCTTCCTGGGCGCCGTGACCTGAGACGTGGATGCGCGCCGAAGAAGAGTCATAGACAAAGGCATTGCGCTTGTAACATTCATTGATCAATCGGGAAATTGATTTTTCATTGCCTGGAATCTGGCGCGCTGAGAGGATGACCGTGTCCCCGGCTTCAATAATCGCCTGTTTGTGGTTTTGGTTGGCCATGCGCGACATCGCCGCCATGGGCTCACCCTGACAGCCAGTCGCCAATACCACTACATCTTCTGAATTGGTTTGCTTGTATTCGGAAGCCGTGAGCAAAAGCCCGTCTGGAATGCGCAAAAATCCATTCTGGTCAGCCGTTTCCAGCGAACGCAACATTCCGCGCCCAACCGGAAACACCGAGCGACCGAAATCATCAGCCAGATCCAGGATAATCTGAATCCGATGGATGCTCGATGCAAAACAACTGACGAAAATTCGCCCATCTGTTTGATCAAAGATATCTTCGAGCGCTGGAATCACTGCCCGCTCAGATGGCATTCGCCCAGGTCGTTCGACGTTAGTGGAATCGGAAAGCAGGGCAAGTACGCCTCGCCGGCCATATTCTTTTAGCCGTTCGATATTAATGGCATCGCCACAGACGGGGGTTTCGTCAAATTTGTAGTCGCCAGTATGAATAATCACCCCCACCGGCGTTGTCACAGCCAGCGCGACACAATCAACGGTTGAATGGGAAACGCGGATAAATTCAACCGTGAACGGGCCGACCGTAAACGATTCTCCAGCATGGATGGTATGGGTTTGAGTGCAATCCGTCAGCTTATGTTCATCGAGTTTACGGTCAGCGATACTGAGCGTGTAGGGCGTGCCATAGACCGGCACATTCACCGCCTGAAGCAAAAACGGAAGCGCTCCGATATGGTCTTCGTGGCTATGGGTCAGCACAATCGCGAGCAGTTCGTCACGATGTTCTTCCACATAGGAAAAATCCGGGATCATGATGTCTACCCCATAGTGCCCAACTTCAGAAAACATCAAGCCCACATCAATAATAATCATTGAACCATCATAGCGAAGCGCCAGACAGTTCATTCCAAATTCACCTAAACCACCAAGAGGAATAATTTCAACCGGGGTATTTATCACGATACAAACGACATCCTTTCAACATGTTGATCGAAACAGGCATATTACCACGCATCAGCCTCAGTGACACCCGAAGTACCGGTTTGGGGTAAAAGACTTTGGGCTAAAGGAAACGGGCTACGGGTTGAGGGCTGAGGGCTGAGGGCTGAAGATCCTGCCTCTGCACGATATACTGCGTCTGTTTGGAACTTTTCAGACCATCTTCCCTGGTTATACACCCAGGCTGCATCCTCACAAGTCATATTCGTGACCTGCCGTAACCACACATTCAGATCTATTGACGCTTCACCAATACAAGTTTTGCATTGCAAGGTAAGGTGTCAGGAACACCAATCAATCAAATTTCAACCCGAAACGAAGAACCACTATGAGAACCTTTTGCCTGTTTTTGTTCTGTGCCCTTTTCAGCGTCGGTTCGGTAACCGGCTTGACCACGGGTTCCGCTCTCTCAGCCAGTCAGAAACCAGAGCCGCACCAAACGACGTTTGAATTGCCGATTCCACCCGGCTGGAAGACTGAAACCATTCCCTTTCCGCTCGGATTTGCCCCAGAACTTCCTTATCGCGGGGTCGAGGAACTGCGGTTTGCCCCTGGTTTTTTCAAGGCCGGGCAACCGGATTTCTGGAGCTATACCTTTGTTTGGTATCTGGAAGGCAATCCAGATTTTTCCGCCGATGATCTGTCCTCGGATTTGAAGGCTTACTTTCAGGGATTGGCCAAAGCAGTCGAAAAAAAAGAGGTTTACACCTCTGACAAGGCAGCCGTCAAAACCGACCTCAAAAAAGTGGCGGCTTCACCCGCCGGACATACGCTCTATGTAGGAACCGTGGCCAATTACGACGCCTTTGTGACGCATAACCGACTTTTGCTCAACCTCAAGATTGATGTTTTCCGCTGTGAAAAAGAACAACGGAAGGTGGTGGTGTGCCAGCTTTCTCCCCAGCCAACGACGCATGAAATCTGGAAAACCCTCGAACAGATTGCAAATGGGTTTCAGTGTTCCCGACCCTAGCCAGGGAAACAGGTAACCGACGATTGCCCCCTGGGTTACCTGTCTTCCACCCAGTTTCTGAGTTCAAAACGGTTCCGTTTCAACGCTTCATTTGCATGGATACTCCAAAATTCTCAACCGTCTTCTTGAACTCCCAACAAGGAATAATTGCTTGCTGCCTGTCAGGGTTGTGAATACTCTGACGGCATTCCCGTTTTTTCTTCAAATCAGTCAATTTTTTAGAGGAGTCCTTCCAATGCCCAACGTCGGAGATGTCGCACCAGACTTTTCAGCCAAAGATTCGTTTGGCAACACCGTCACACTTTCCGCCCTGCGCGGCCAGAAGGTCGTGCTGTTTTTCTATCCGAAAGATGATACCCCAGGCTGCACCAAAGAAGCCTGCAGTTTTCGGGATGCCAACTCGATCTACGCCGATAAAGGAATTCGAGTCCTTGGCGTATCGCTCGATGATGAAACCTCACACCAGGCATTTGCCACCAAATACTCGCTGCCCTTCACCTTGCTGGCAGATACAGATCACGCCGTTTCTGAAGCCTATGGCGTCTATGGCGAACAAGAGTGGAAAGGCCATAAATTTTTGGGCGTCGCCCGCAAAACGTTCCTGATTGACGAAAATGGCGTTCTCAAACAGATTTTTGATACCGTCAATGTCGAAATTCACGCTCAGGAAGTCCTCGATGCGTTTGAAGCCTGATTGAATGAAGAATTGAGAATGTAGATATAGACATTATCGGGGTTCACCATTTTCCAAAAGTGGAGCTTCCTCGCCGTGGCAACCCACCCGCTCACGCAGGTGGTACTGACTTGACACCATCCTTTTTTCGATGGCCCGGTTTTATCTCCGATAATGTCTAATGTAGAAATTTAGCGACTGAGACCTATCAATTCTTCATTCTTCATTCTCAATTCTTCATTCTTCATTCCCCCCTATGCTTAAAGTTGGCCTCACCGGTAGCATCGCAGTTGGCAAGTCCCACGTTTCGAGCTATTTGCGCGAACTTGGCTGTTATGTGCTTGATTCTGACCAGATTGCCCGCACGGTGGTTGAGCCTGGAACACCAGCCCTGGCTGATATTGTCGAAACGTTTGGCCCGGCAGTTCTCAATGAAGACGGCACGCTCAACCGTCAGCGACTGGGGACAATCATTTTTGGCCATGACGAACTCCGACAAAAGCTCAATGCGATTGTCCATCCACGGGTTCATGCCGAACAGGAACGCCAGTTTGCCGACATTGCCAGCCGTGATCCAAAAGCGATTGTGATTGTGGATGCCGCCTTGTTGATTGAATCTGGAGGGTACCGGCGGTTTGATAAAATCGTCGTGGTCTGGTGTCCGAAAAAATTGCAGGTCAACCGGCTTCGCAACCGCAATCAACTCTCGCGAGCCGAGGCATTACAGCGCATCAATGCGCAAATGTCGTCACAAGAAAAGCGAAAATTTGCTGACTTTGAGATCAACTCGGCTGGAACTTTCGAAGAAACGCGCCACAAAACCGAAGAGGTTTACCGCCAGCTTCGCACTCTGGCCGATCAGACACCTGTAACGTAATCCACAACTTACCGACTTTTCCACAGACTTTTCCACAGGCCGTTCTGGTCGAAACTACGGCTTGTAGCTAGAAAAATCCAGCCCACAATATCTAGTATTTTTCCTTCTTGAAAACCTTGACAGGTTTGCCCTGGCTGAGTAGATTCAGGACATCAAACACAACTCCCAAGGACATACAAAATCCCCAAAAAGCCTTATCTGCGTTCACCAAAAAACCCAGGATGAGGTTTGCGCGTGCCTGCGTCGTTTTCTTTTTTTCAAGGCACACACGTCGTTTTCATTTATCACGGGAAACAATTTTTTGATCAAGGGATTTGCCATAGGGAGACGTGTGACTTTTTTGCACCAGGACCAAGGCCAGGACGGCCTTTTTTTTGTCCTCGCGCAAGGCTTCGAACTTCAAATCTGGGAGAACTCACCATGAAAGCTGCCGAATCAAAGCACCCCCACGCTGATGCCCCAGCCGGGATTGGAATGCGCGTGCGAAAACGGAATGGATCGTTTGAGCCGGTTGACGTCAATAAAATTGTGCGCGCGGTCAGCCGCTGCTGCCATGGACTGTATTATGTTGACGCCCTGCGCGTGGCGACCAAGACCATCAGCGGTCTCTATGACGGCGCCACCACCAAGGAACTCGATCAACTTTCGATCCAAACCGCCGCGTCGCTGATTGTCGAAGAACCTGAATACTCACGCCTCGCGGCCCATTTGCTTGGAACCTATATTGATAAAGAGGTCACCAATCAGGAAATTCACTCGTTTTCACAATCTATCAGTACTGGTTATAAACTTGGGCTCTTTTCAGACCGGCTGGCTGAATTTGTATCAGCCAACAGTCGCAAGCTCAATGCCGCCATCTCCAGTGACAGGAATGATTTATTTGAGTTTTTTGGGATGCGCACTCTTTATGATCGATACTTGCTCAAACACCCAACCAAACGCGAAGTGATTGAAACACCACAGTATTTCTTTATGCGCGTGGCTTGTGGATTGGGGGAAACGGTCAAAGACGTGATTGATCTGTATCACCTTTTTTCATCACTGTCTTATATCCCGAGTTCTCCGACGCTGTTTAATTCCGGCACCAAACACGAGCAGCTTTCATCGTGCTTTCTGCTTGATTCACCCGAAGACGATCTCGAAGCAATTTATAAGAAATACACCGACGTGGCCCTGCTGTCGAAATTCTCAGGCGGTATCGGCATTGCCTATTCGCGAGTGCGCAGCCAGGGGTCATTGATTCGCGGAACCAACGGACACTCCCAGGGTATCGTCCCTTGGCTCAAGACTTTAGACGCTTCCGTTGCAGCAGTTAATCAAGGCGGGCGTCGCAGGGGAGCGTGTTGCGTTTATCTCGAAACGTGGCATGCGGATATCGAGCAATTTCTTGAACTTCGTGACAACACCGGTGATGAAGCCCGCCGCACGCACAACCTGAATCTGGCCAACTGGGTGCCTGATCTGTTTATGCAGCGGGTTGAAAAAGATGAGCTGTGGTCGCTGTTTGATCCCAAGGTTGTGCCGCACTTTACGGACCTGTTTGGCGAGGAATTTGAAGCGGCCTATGCCAAGGCCGAAGAAGAAAAACTGTACAACAAACAGGTTCGCGCCCGTGACCTCTATGGCCGGATGATGCGCACGCTGGCCCAGACTGGAAATGGCTGGATGACGTTTAAAGATAAATCCAACAAAGCCTGCAACCAGACCGCCAAACCCGGCGCCGTGGTTCACCTGTCAAACCTCTGCACCGAAATCCTCGAAGTCACGTCCGGCAGTGAAACCGCTGTCTGCAATCTGGGTTCAGTCAACCTTGCCCGGCACGTGGTGGATGGCAAATTTGATTTTGAAAAACTGGCAACCACGGTTCGGCTGGCGGTGAAACAGCTTGATCGGGTAATTGACATCAACTTCTATCCGATCCGAAGCACGGCTGACTCAAACGCCCGCTGGCGTCCAGTTGGACTGGGCGTGATGGGGCTGCACGACGTGTTCTTCCAGCTCAAACTGGCGTTTGATGCACCCGAAGCCCGTGCCCTTTCGCGCAAGATTCAGGAAGAAATTTACTTCACGGCGCTTTCAACCTCGTGTGATCTGGCTACCAAGCTCGGAACGCACAAGGCATTTCCTGAAACCCGCGCGGCCAAAGGTGAGCTGCAATTTGATGCCTGGGGTGTTGTTCCGGAAAACACCGAACGCTGGGACACACTCCGCGAACGAATCAAAAAGCACGGCTTGCGCAACTCGCTACTGCTGGCGATTGCTCCGACGGCCACAATTGCTTCAATTGCTGGATGTTATGAGTGTATCGAACCGCAAGTTTCAAACCTGTTCAAACGCGAAACGCTCTCTGGCGATTTCCTGCAAATCAACAAGTACCTCGTCAACGATCTGAAAGAGCTGGGCGTGTGGAATGAAGCCATGCGCTCCAGGGTCAAAATGAGCGAAGGTTCGATTCAGGACATTGAGGAAATCCCGGCCAACGTCCGCGAAATTTATCGCACGGCGTGGGAAATCCCGATGCGGTCGCTGATTGATATGGCGGCTGACCGGGGACCGTTCATTGATCAGAGCCAGTCGCTCAACCTGTTTGTCGAAAGCCCAACCATCGGCAAGGTCTCGTCAATGTATTTCTATGCGTGGCAGAAAGGTCTGAAGACGACCTACTACCTGCGTTCACGCCCGGCAACACGCATCGCCAAGACGACGGTTTCAGCGACAACCGAAACCGTGGCACCACAACCGGTCAGCGAATCAAAGGCAATTGCCTGCTCGCTTGAGAACCCGGAATCGTGCGAAGCGTGCCAGTAAAAGAAGGAATGAAGAATGAAGAATGAAGAATGAAGAATGAAGAAATAATACTCTTTGAGTCAGTATCCAGCAGTTTCTTCAATTTATTTGATTGAATGATTTAACTGACTGCTACCA